>CAKKRZ010000144.1:3227-21119 GCA_919902925.1 Acidiferrobacterales bacterium
CATCAGCCGCTCCTGCGCATCCTGCGCCCGCGGCATTCGTGCGTCCTGCACATCAGCCGCTCCTGCGCATCCTGCGCCCGCGGCATTCGTGCGTCCTGCACATCAAAATAAAAAAGCGTCCGGCCTGGGCGCTTGCGCGCGCAGACACGGACGCCTTTGTCCGATCGGCGGGCCATCGTGACCCGCCGCAAACCTGTTCTCTGTCGCCGGCCGCCCGTCGTTGGGCGTCAGGCCGTACTCGTTACCCCAGCAACTTCGCCATCGTGATGACGTTCTCGGCCGTTACGGCGAGACGCTGGTTCCGCTCCATCGCCATCGTTCTCAACATCGAATACGCCTCTTGCTCGTCGACCCGCCGCAACTTCATGACGATCCCCTTGGCGCGCTCGATCAGCTTGCGCTCGGACAGATTCGACCTGGCCTGGTCGAGTTCCTGGCGCAGCGTGCGCGTCTCCTCGAAGCGGGCCAGGGCCACATCCACGATCGGCCGGATGCGCTCCGGCGACAGCCCGCCGACCACGTAGGCACTCACCCCTGCCGCCACGGCCTCGCGGATCTTCCCCTGGTCCGGATCGTCGGTAAACAGCACCACCGGTTTTGGGTCGTCACGCGTCATCACGCAGACATGCTCGATCGTGTCACGGTCCGGCGAGTCCCGATCGATGACAATGAGATCGGCGCCCGTCTTGCGAACCATCGATAACAGGTCTTCGACACCCGTAATGTGCGCGACCACCTCGTACCCGGCTCCCCGCAGGGACTTAATCACCAGTTGGGCGCGGGACACATCGTCATCCAGCAACAGCACGCGCAATGTCACGTTCAGACCTCTCGTGTTATTCCCACCAATGCAACCGGCGTGCCATCCTGTAAAACCGCTTGGAAAATGCCATTTTGATGGATATACACGATCTGCCAGTAATCAAAGTTGCACCGTCCGCGAGCGCCAATCATCATCCATGCTCCCAGCCGGTGCACTAGCGTCAACGCGATGATGCATATTCGTTCTCGTCCACCAATATGCAGTTTCACAGAGGCCAATGGTCTATGGCCTGCCGCGTACTCAGTCGCCAGATACTGTAATATTCCGCCTCTTTGCTGACTTAGACCCCTGAACCATGCGCATCCGCCACTACGGCCAGCCACCGGCCGTACGCAACGACTGGAAGACCCTCGCCACCCTGCTCCCCTATCTGTGGGAATACCGGGGCCGGGTGTTGCTGGCACTCGGTTTGCTGGTGCTCGCCAAGCTGGCCAACGTGACGGTGCCGCTGGTGCTCAAAGAAGTCATCGACGCCCTCAGCGGGCCACAGGCCCTGCTGTTGCTGCCGCTCGCGCTGCTGGTCGGTTATGGCCTGCTGCGCCTGGCCCATTCCTTGTTCGGCGAGCTGCGCGACGTGGTCTTCGCCAAGGTGCTGCAACGCTCGATCCGCAAGGTGGCGTTAAAGGTCTTCGAACACCTGCACGTCCTGTCGCTGCGCTTCCACCTCGAGCGACAGACCGGCGGGATCTCCCGCGACATCGAGCGCGGCGCGGCCGGCATCCGCTTTCTGCTCAACTTCATGCTGTTCAATATCCTGCCAACCCTGCTCGAAATCGGCTTGGTCACGGTGATCCTGCTGGTGCGATACGACGCCGGCTTTGCGCTCATCACCATGGGCACACTGGTGGTTTATGTCGTTTTCACGCTGGTCGTCACCGAGTGGCGCATGATCTTCCGCCGCACCATGAACGAAATGGATTCCAAGGCCAATACGCGCGCCATCGACAGCCTGCTCAACTACGAAACCGTCAAATACTTCAACAACGAGGGTTGGGAAGCCAACCGCTACGACGAGACCCTGCAAAAATGGGAAAAAGCCGCTATCCGCAACCAGACCTCGCTGTCACTGCTCAACATGGGTCAAGGGGCGATCATCGCCGTGGGCGTGACCCTGCTGATGATCATGGCCGGCCGCGGGGTGGTGAGCGGGGCGATGACCATCGGCGATCTGGTGCTGATCAACGCCTTCCTGATCCAGCTGTACATGCCACTGCATTTTCTGGGCTTCGTCTATCGCGAAATCCGCCACTCGCTCGCCGACATGGAGCGTATGTTCAACCTGCTTCACCAGAACGAGGAGGTCCAGGACCGCCCGGCTGCCCCGCCGCTGGCGGTTGGCCGCGGGGTGATCCGTTTCGAGCATGTGGACTTCAGCTACGACGGGCAACGGTCGATTCTGAAAGACGTCAGCTTCGAGGTGCCGGCCGGGCACAAGGTAGCGGTGGTGGGTGCCAGTGGCGCCGGCAAGTCGACTTTATCGCGGCTGTTGTTTCGCTTCTATGATGTCGACGGCGGGCGCATTACGATTAATGATCAGGACATCCGCGATGTCACCCAGCAGAGCCTGCGCAAGGTGATCGGCATCGTGCCGCAAGACACGGTGCTGTTCAACGACACGATTTACTACAACATTGCCTATGGCCGGCCCGACGCAACCCATGAGGAAGTCATTGCCGCCGCCCGTGCCGCCCACATTCACAACTTCGTGGAGACCCTGCCTGACCAATACGACAGCGTGGTCGGTGAGCGCGGCTTAAAGCTCTCCGGCGGCGAAAAGCAACGGGTCGCCATCGCCCGCACCCTGCTCAAGCGCCCGCCGATCCTGGTATTCGACGAGGCCACCTCGGCACTTGATTCAAAAACTGAAAAGGCCATCCAGACTGAACTGCGCGACCTGGCGATGAATCACACCACGCTGGTCATCGCCCATCGGTTGTCGACCATCATGGACGCCGACCAGATTCTGGTCATGGACCAGGGACACATCATCGAACGCGGTTCCCATGACGAGCTTCTGGCCCGGGGCGGCAGCTACGCCCACCTGTGGACGCTGCAACTCCAGGAAGCGGAAGAAGACGGCGAAGCGCTGCCCGCGTGATCCGCGCGGATCAGCGCGTCATCCAGGAGCGCGCCTTGAGGGTGAACATGGCGTAGAGCGGGATCCAGAACAGCGTGAAGAAGGAAAAATAGGCATACAGCACACCGTAGACAAAGGATGTTGACCGCTCGCTGCGCAGGTAATACAGCATATAAAAGGTCGCCATCACCCCCATGACGGTGAGCAGGCGCAACAACGTAGCGGGCTCCTGCGCGACCAGGATAGCCAGCATGGCCAGGGTGGCATAGATCACCGGGTAGCGAAGGTTGGTCATGGTGGCGTCCAGGAAGGCAATCCAGCGCGAGCGCCACGGGCGCCGCCACAGAACCCTGCGCAGGAACGTGTATTCCTCGCGCAGGTAGCTCCGCTCCCAGCGCAGAAACATCTTGCTGAGTTTTACATAGGTGGTCGGCACCAGGGTGTGCACCACCGCGGTCTGCTGATAAACCGTGTCATAACCTTCCAGCAGCACGAAATTGGTCAAGGCGCGGTCTTCGCCGTAGGTGCAGGGTACACCCAGGAATGTCTGGTTTGACCAGCGGTCGAGGACCTTTCTCACCACCGACAAGCGATAGGCGCTCAGCGCTCCGGGGCAGCAGTACACCGTGCCGTACGTCGACTGTGCGGCCCGCAGCATGTCGAACGACAGGATGAAACGGACGTGGAGCATGTGCGGAATCACTCCCTGGTAGCGGTTATACGCGGCCACCTTGCCCGCCACTGCACCGATCCGGGGATTGCGAAACGGACCGGCCATGGCCAGCAACGTCTGCGGCTCGATCACGCTGTCGGAATCGATGGTGACGGCGATCTCGCCGCGCGCCTTGCGGAAACCCACCTCGAGCGCGGCGCGCTTGCCGCGATTGTGCGGGAAGCGGATGGCCGTCACGAGTTTCGGGTGGCGTCGAGCCGCCGCCTCGATGTACGCCCAGGTGTCGTCCCGGCTGCCATCATCGACGACGAATATCTCCAGCCGGTCTCGCGGGTAGTCAGCATCGGCGACCGAGTCGATGGTCTTGCCCACCATCTCGCCCTCGTTGTAGGCCGGGATGATGACCGTCAACATCGGAGCCTCTTCCTTCGTGACGGAGACGAAGGGCCGATAGCCAAACCACAGAAGGGTGCGGAACCCAAGCATGATCGCGCCCATGGCCAACCAGAATACACTCGGCCGCAACAGCGCCTCGGCCCATTCGCGATTGACCGCCGCCTTGAGCAGGGGTTTGTAAATCTTCCCTTCGATGGCGAGATAGATCAGCGCGGCCAGGAAAACCACGATCATGACCCGCAACAGCATGTCCACCCAGTCGATGGACAACAATCGCCGGTAGCCGGCGATGGCCTGACGTGGGCTCACAAAATAGTTCATGCAATCGCGATCAATGAACGGAACGGGGGGTATGGAGGCGCGCAGCTTACTCGCCATCCACCACTGAACACAATGGCCGACCGAGCCACCGGTCTTGAACAAAACCCTGTGTGGGATCAGGGTCTTGTCATCGCCGGCGGCCACGATCCGTGACACCGGCGCGGGTAAATGATTGCAAATTCCGGATCAGCGGGTGCGACGTGGCGGGTCCGTAAGGCGGCAATCAGAATGAGTAAGGAAATTTAATGGTGAGCTGCAGATCCGGCGCATCCGGGGTCAGGCCGATGCCCAGGTTGGTCACCATCGAGGCCCGGTCGCTCAAGGCGTGGGTGAGACCGAAATTAAATGTGGCCGAGTTGGCGTCACTGCCGGGGACGCTCGACCAGCCGCCGCCATCCAGCCGCGTGCGGGACCGTGCGCTGAAACGCTGGGCGTAGGAAAAACTGAGACTAGTGCGCTCGCTCAGGGCGAAGGCTGTGCCGAGACCGAACTGGAGAGAATCGCCTAGCTTCACGCGCCCGGGCGTTTGCGTGCCAGCCTGGGTGCTGAGGTCGTCGAAACGACGGCTGAAGTTGTAAAAATAGCCGACGTTGGCGAACAGGATCGCCGGATCGACAGTCTTCACGAACGACAGGCCGGTCGACACCGACCAGACACCGTTGCCGCTCGGCAACTCGGTCGGTGCGGTCAGAATGCCGGCCCCGCCGGAGGCGTCGCGCAACTTGACGCCGTAGGGATGCGTGCCGGTGGGCGCCTTGAGACGGAAGTTCCAGACGATATCCGGACGGGTGATGGTCTCCGGCGAGAGCTGATAGTAAAGCCCGGCGCTGATGTCGCCCACCTGCACATCGGGATTCTGGGTGACGGTTTCCCTGTAGAACTGGCTGTTGGCTGTCGACTGGTAAATGGTGCGTCGGTACAGAAACGGTGCAGCCAGATCGACTTGCAAGCGATTCGACAGCCCCCAGCGCCCTAGCACATCGAAGGTCAGGATGTCGGCCTTGACGGTGTCGACGCTGATATCGCCGAGGAAGATCGCATCCAGCGCCAGGAAGCCGCTGAGACTGATCTGCTTGCGGTCAAAGTGCGAGTAACTGAAGCCGGTCTCGAGCGTGAACCGGCGGTCGAAGACCGCGTGCTGTTCCTGGTAAACGGCCGTGGCGCTCTTACTCTTCGGGGCCTCACGCACGACCTTCTTGTCTTGGCCCTCAGCGGCTTCTGGAGCGGGCGGGGTCATCGTAACCGGCGCCGGGGGCTCTGGCTCCGCGGCGGGTGCGCCACTCGCCGGCGGCACGGGATCGGCCGACGGCAGCCCCTTGCCACGCTGCTGCAACGCCTCGGCATCGCGCAATCGCTGTTCGAGCGCCCGCAGTTTCTCTTCGGTCGCGCGGCTCTCGCGCTTCAATTGGTCGATCTGCTGGCGGACGGCTTCAAGCGAAACGCCATCCATGGCGACGGCCGCTGGCATGGGCAACCACGCCAGCAGCCAGACCAGCGGCGGGAAGACAAATCGCCAAGAGAAACGGATTGCGCGAGGGTGCATGCAGGCTCTCGACTTCAGGTATTGGGGTTGCAGGACGATCATCGAGAGCGGTCGCGGACCGCCCTCGGGAAAGATTCCCGGGTCCATCCGGTCAGAACATGCCGGCCTGTGGCAGACCTCGCATGGTCTGGAAGCTGGAGCGCATGTGACGCGTAGCCGGGCTGGCCACGGCCCGGAACTCGGCCGTCAGGTTGAGCTGGTTCAACACGCTGTTCATATCGCCGGTCAGCTGCACGTTCTGGCGAAGACCGCCGAGTCCGGTGATGGATTGCGTGGCGACGCCCTGCCCGGGGACGACCACGGCAACCCCCAGCTGTTTGTGGTCCGAGCCGGCTTGGGCACTGGCACCGGAGTTCGTCGTACTGGTTGTCACCCCGGCCGGCGGCGCGGCCGCCGGTGCCGGCGAAGGTGCACCGCCATCGACAGTCCGGAGGCTGAGGTTGATATTATTGCGCACGCTGTTGGTGTCGCCGGTCACCTGCACGACCTGCCCGACACCTTTTACGGTGTCCAGGCCGCCACTGGTGATGGGCGCTGCCGGGGCCGGTGCCGCCACCGGAGAAGACGCCGCCACCGTTGCCACCGGCGGTTTCCCCACCTCGGTGCGGTGCACGATATTGATCACCGGGCGAAAACGCCCCTGATGACGATCCACGCTCAGATTGAGACCGGCGCGGTAACTCTCGCCACTGGCGGTGCGCCACTCGGTATTCATCTCGACGCCGAAATACACGATCTGGCCACGGCCGACGTAACGGCCGCGCTGAATGCCCAGCTCCAGATCGCTGATCTCGACTGCATTCCGGAAGGCGGAGATGTCCGGCAGGGTGGCACCGGTAATCGGCGCGATAGTCATCACGGCCAGTGCCGTGGCGGTCAGAATAATTGCCCTTCCATTGTTGTGCATGACGGTGTTCCCCGATCCCGATTCGTTGGTGTGTGTGTCAGAAGAGTTCAGCGCGAGTAAAACCGAAATCGATCAGCTCGGCATCGCTGACCGGCGAGCGCAACGAGGCCCGGCGCACGGTCAACGGCTCGGGCGGATTCAGCAGAACCGACTGCCGGTCGAAACCGCGCCCGATGACGGCGAACACAATGCCGTTCCAGCCGGCCACGAATTCCTCGCGCGTCATGACCTTGTTGCCGAGCGCCGGGTCGGCGATGTAGACCTTTTCGGGCGTGGTCTTCTTGACCACCACAAAATGCTTATAACCCTTGATGTCGAGCAGGACGATCACCGGTATTTTTACCTGCGCCAGTTGCTCCGCCGTCAGCCGGTAACCCCGGCCGCGCAACCCGATCGTCTCTACGTAGTTCTTGATGTCGAGCAGCGAGAAACCCTGCTCCTTGACCACCTCGGGGTTGGCGATGCGCATCATGCCGGTCAGCACGTCGGCCTCGCCCAGATCGCGTCCGTAGACATAGCGCAAGATCGTGGCCAACGCCGCCGCCCCACAGCTGAAATCAGTCTGTTGCGTTATGAGGTTGGTGAACTTCGCCTCGCGCAGGCTGACGATGTTCTTGTGGTAGATCCCGCCACCGGGCAGCACGCCGCCGAGACGCACGTTGGCGGCCGGTACCGGCGAGGTGGCCAGCATCGCCGACACCGCAGCCAGAATCGCGAAACTGGCGCGCATCGCTCTCACGGCCTGACCCCGTTGGTCTGGACTCTCAGCGAGAAGCTGTTGGCCGTGGCATTGCCGGTGCCGGCCGACTGGTTCACCTGTACCACCCCGCGGGCATTGCGAAAGGCCGACGGATCGACGCGGATTGCACGTACACCCCGGACGCCGGCCGCTGTTGCCGGCAGGCCGGTCATGGACACCGTTTGGGCCAGATCGACATCCGCCGCCTGCGCGTCCACGCCGATCGAGATGGAAATGCCGTTGGCCTGGGCATTGGCCACCCCGCTGGCCTGGTTGATGGCAATCAGGCCGGCGGCGTTGGCAAAGGCATTCTCCCGGACGCTGATCACGGACACGTCGCTGGCCGCTCCCCGATCGGCCTGGATATTCTGGATGCTGCGCAGATCGGCGATTCCCCGGCCGCGCGCCTCGTGTGACAGGGCGATAGCCTGCCCATTGAACTGAAGATTAAAATCGCCGGCCGCCAGATTGACGCTGATAACCCCACGCGTCTCCTGCAGGGCGTTGCGTTCGACCGTGCTGTGGTTGATGGTGGCCGGCATGCTGACCAACGGGCCTTGTGCTGATAACACCGGCGATTGCACCGCCATCGCAAGACCGGAAACCCCGGCCGCGATCACGGCCATCGTCCTTTGCCGGGTCCAATAGGTCAGTATCTTCATCCGCGGTCTACCTGAGGCTCACAGAAACAGTCGTGGACTGGACGTTGCCCGACCCGGTCACGGATACCCGGGTCGTCTGTCCTCCCGACGACCCGCGCTCGTCCCAAAGGATCACGGCCACGCCGCTCGTGCCTTTGGCCGCCGGGCCGGTCGATCCCTTGCCGTGCTGCTTCGAAAGTTCGTGGCGGTCTATGGTCGGCGCGCTGACGCCGATGGCGTCGGATTCAGGATGCGCGACGGAAGCGGCGTGGGCCACCATCAGGGCCTCGGCGATAGTCGCCGTCGGGCCACCGGCATACGCGGAAATCGGGGCCAGCCACAGGCAAACCATGATGAGGGCAACCGACAAACCTGGGCATTGCCGCCGGGGACGGACAACGTAACCCGGCGAGCAACCGCCCGAGTCGCGGGTATCCGGCCTGTCGAACGTTATATCCGTGCCAATCATCGGTCTGGATTGCCTTGAAAATTCTTTAACGTTGGATCCTGCTCTACATACAGAGAAGCCTATACAGCTCTCCGGAATAAATACTGCATCATCACAAAAAATCCGGCTCCCGGCCGTTCGCGGCCGGGAGCCGGGGACTGCTGTTACTCGCGTGCGCCGCGAGTGGCCGCCACCGCCAGACTGTTGTTCTGGAGGTTGTTGGTGCCCGACGCGATGTTCACACCGATGTTGCCGCGCGCGCCCGCAAAGGCGTTGCCGCCGAGGTTGGCGTTGTTGGCCGTCGGCGTGTATACCACGCGGGTGGTCGTGACGTAGCCGCTGAAGGTGCCGGACAAGGACTGGCTGCCCACTTCGTAGCCGGCATAGTTCCCACGCTGAGTGCCGGCATAACTGCCCGCCTCGTAGCCGCTGGTAGAGCCCGACTCGCGGCCGGCGTAGCCACCTTGGCTGGTACCGCTGTAGCTGCCACTGGCGTTAAACGACAGCGCACCGCCGTCCCCGTTGCGATCCACAGCGCCCTGGGCATAACGGTCAAAGTCGGAATGGCCGACGTTCGATCCGCCCGGATGGCTCTGACCGTTCCAGTTGTCGACATACAGGTCGCCCACTTGGTCGGAGATGCCGCGATAGCTGCCGGACTGGTACGCACCAGTGGCACCAGATGCGGTTCCGGCATAGTTGCCCTGCTGATATCCGGCATAACGACCGCTCTCATTACCTGCGTATCCACCGGCGGTATAGCCGCTGTACGTGCCGTTCATACGACCCGACATGGTCACGAAGGTAGTGTCTCGATAAACGTCAAAGCGACCGGCGTTGAGAGTGGAGTTGCCACCCGACTGCTGCAGATTGGAAACGGTGGCCGTGCTAAGCGAACCGCCCGACACCGCGAGAGCGGCGTTGTTCTTCTGCAGGTTACTGTTGCCGGCCGCGACATTCACGCCGATGCTGCCGGCGGCGCCACGGAAGGCGTTACCGTTAACACTGGCGTTGTTGACGTTGCCGGAGTTGATCACCGTGTTGCGAACGGAATCCTGGTTGACGAACACTTCCGCGTCGGAGGCGCCGAATACGAAGCGCGCATCTGCCGCCGAAATGGCCGCGGCGTTGTCCTGCATGTTGTTGTCACCTGCCGTCACGTTCACGCCGATGTTGCCGCGGGCGCCGGACATGGCATTGCCGTTGACGGTGGCGTTGTTGTTGTGGTGTTGATTGATCACGTGGTTGTCGTGGTTGATCTGCTTGTCGTCAACGACCGCAGTCGCGCTCGAATTCACGAGGATGCGGCCGTAGACGGTGGCACCGCCACGAATGGCGACGTTCTGGTCGAAGGTCACACTCTTCTTGATCTTGATCGAGGCTTCGTTGACGACCTTCACGCTGACGTCTTCGTGATAGCTCTTGCTGAACGACGGGCGATGCTGGCTGTCGCCATAACCGCCGGAAGCAAACGCTGCCGGTGAAGCGGCGAGCGCAACCGCTATTACCAAGGTAGTTTTCTTGAATTGCATGGCATATTCCTCAAGTTCTGGTTTGGGGTGTGCCTGGATATTGCCAGCCCTGCGCCGGTTGTGGCAGCGCAATGGCAGACGCCAGGCACAGTTCCCGTTGCCTACAGCCGCAACGGCGAGAAACCGATATCGTCGGCGATACGACGAGGTCTGCAGTGGCGTTGTCGGATCAACAAGGCAAGGAGGATGGGTCACCCTGGGCCTCGCTGCACCACCCACGCTACCGGCTTCTCGCCGCTGCTAGCTGCAATCGCCGTGCCACGCAACGATTTCAGCCAATTGGTGGCAATCTCCGTATTTTCGTCAATCAAGAAAATTTCTGAACTGTATCGTTGTTGAAACATATCTATCGCTGCATCGTGGCGCACGGCTGAAAACCAGTGGTTCTGTCGCTGCATCCAATGTGTATGGTCATCGTTACACTGTCTCACTCCCAGCCGGCCTGACAATCAACAACCGGTTCTCAGGAAATCGTAATCGCATGTTTTTCCATCAATCGATACAGCGTTACCCGCGACACACCGAGATCGTGAGCGGCACGCGTGATGTTTTCGCGCGAGCGCTGCAGACAACTTTGAATCGCCGATTTTTCGGCCTGGGCTCGGGCCTGATCCAGCGTCAGGATGCGCGATGAATGTGCGGCCGTCGTCAGCAGACCGAGATCCTCAGCGCTGATCATGCGCTTTTCGGACATCACCATGGCCCGTCGCACCCGGTTGATCAGCTCACGCACGTTGCCGGGCCAGGCATGCTCGTTCATGGCCTGGACGGCGCGCAGGCCGAATCCCTTGACCTGCGGCCGATGATCTTTCGAGAACTTGTCAAAGAAGAAGCGCGCCAGCAGCTCGACGTCGCCGGTGCGATCGCGCAAGGGCGGTACCTGCAGGTTAAGGACGTGCAGCCGATAGTAGAGGTCTTCCCGGAAACTTCCGTCGGACACGGCCTTTTCCAGATTGACGTGGGTGGCGGCAATAATGCGCACATCGACTGCTATCTTTTCCGTTCCCCCGACCCGTTCGATGGTGCGTTCCTGCAGGAAACGCAGCAGGTTAATCTGCAGATCGAGCGACAGATCGCCAATCTCATCCAGAAAAATGGTGCCACCGGCCGCGGCCTCGATCAAACCGATCTTGCGTGCGGCGGCACCGGTAAAGGCGCCTTTTTCGTAGCCGAACAGCTCGGACTGAATCAGGTTGGCCGGCAGCGCGCCGCAATTGACCGCGACGAACCGCCCTTGGGCACGCGGCGAGCGTTCGTGCACGGCCAATGCCGCCAACTCCTTGCCAACGCCCGACTCGCCGGTAATCAGCACCGGGGCATCGACGCCGGCCACCTTGCGAATGGCCCGAAACAGTTCCTGCATCACCGGGCTGGCACCGACCATCTCGTACTGGCTGAACCGAACCTGCTGGTGATCCTGAATGGTGCGCGTCATGCTTGCCATGCCCCAGGCATGACCCAGCGAAAACAGCAACCGGTCGAGATCGGCCGGCAGCGTGTGATAGTCGTGGAAGTATTCGGTGATCAGCTGCGAGACGCGGCTGGATTGCAGGGCGTCGGAACCCAGCATCGCCACCCACTGCATGTGGCCACTGACCGGCCACAGGTCGAGCAACTCTTGTTGCGCCCGGGGGGTTTCATCGATCAGCGCGAGGCCGACCTGGATATTGCCGCGATCGATAATCTCGCGGGCCTGACCGGCGACATTGGCTTCGCTGACCTCCCAGCCGGCATCGCGAATCCGGGTCACGAGCGGATCGCAAACACCCGGCGGGTGCAAATACAACAATTCACGCACGGACATTACTTTCTCCTTGTTGTTCTGGCGGGCATGCGCAACACCGGCACACCCCATCTCCTTTCGCTGACCACCACCCCGCCGCGCATCTGAGCATGGGCTGGCTCACAGCTCACTCACAGCAGATATCACGCTGACAACCTGCACCCCGATGTTCCGGTCGAGTTTAGCCCTGATGATTTTTCAGGATCAAGTAATAGACATGACAATTGTGCGACCAATCAGGTGTTTCGAAAATTAGAATTTCATGATGTGATTATTATTCAGGCAGGGTGACGATTACCGATTTGAACATCGGCGCTGAACCCGAGCCATGACACGTTCGGTCGCTGTATTGCGTCTGATACACAAATAGAAACTGCCTCACCAAACCACGACCCCGCGGGAACAAGTGGTTTGGTGGCGTCGTGCCTGAATCGGAAATACCCTTGCACCGATTCAGTGCACCCAGGATTGTTTCGCCCATTGGCGTGCATTCGTTATGATGGCAACCCCCGTGCTGGCCAGAAACCGGCATAACCATTACAATTCATAAAGTTACGAGAACATCTGCGGAGTTACCGAATGCGGCCTGCCCTGATACTTAAGATTCTCGAAAATGAATATCTCGGTACGCGCGCCGGCCACCACACCCCGGTGATGCTCTGGGGTCCGCCGGGTGTCGGCAAATCGCAAATGGTGTCCCAGGTGGCCGCCCACCACGCCGTGCCCATGATCGATATTCGCCTGTCGCAACTGGAGCCGACCGACCTGCGCGGCATTCCGTTCCGGGTCAAGGATCTCGTCGAGTGGGCCATCCCGGCCATGCTGCCGGACGCGACCCGCCACGGTCACGATGGCATACTGTTTCTGGACGAGATCACCTCCGCCGCGCCGACCGTCTCCGCCGCCGCCTATCAGCTCATCCTCGATCGCCGCCTCGGCGCCTACGAAGTGCCGCCGGGCTGGGCCATCTTCGCCGCCGGCAATCGCCAGGGCGATCGCGGCGTCACCTATTCCATGCCGGCACCGCTGGCCAACCGCTTCTCGCACTACGAAGTTGAAACTCACCTCGACGACTGGGCGGCGTGGGCCTATGCCCACGGCGTCGACGAGCGCGTCATCGCCTTCCTGCGTTTCCGGCCGGAGCTGCTGTTCGATTTCGATCCAGCCCACAATCCGGTGGCCTTCCCCACGCCGCGCTCCTGGGAATTCACCTCGCGTGCGCTGGCCAAATTTCTCGACCATCCCGAGGTGCTGCTGGGCGCGCTGCAAGCCTGCGTGGGGCCGGCGGCCGGCATCGAACTCAAGGCCTTCATCGAAAACCTCGATAACCTGCCGGACATCGATGCCATCGTCGCTGGCCAGCCGGTGGCCGTGCCGAAGGAAACCGACCTGCAATACGCGGTCGCCACGGCCCTGGTCGGGCGCGCGATCCGCGCCAAGGGCAGCAAGGACGAAAAATCCGTGCTCGGTCACATCCTCGACTACGCCGGCAAATTCCCCAGCCGCGAGATGGGCGTGATGCTGGTCTCCGACATGCAGCGCGCCGTCGGCGAGCGCATGTTCTCGCTGCCGCAGTTTGCGCAATGGGCCAAACAGGTCGCCGATGTCATGATCTTCGATCTCTGGCAGAAGCCCGCCGCCAAGACCGGCTGACGCCGATGGTCGACCGCGACGCCGTCGACAAAAAACTCTCGGCCGCCAGAACCTGGCTGGTGATCGACAAGCCGTTTCTCGGCGCGCTGGTCCTGCGCATGCCGATGGCTGCCGCCGAACCGGGCTGGTGCCCGTCGATTGCCACCGATGCGCGCACCCTTTATTTCAATCCGGCCTACATCGACGGACTTGACCTGGAGCAGACCAAATTCATTCTGGCCCATGGCGCCCTGCATGCCGCGTTGACGCATTTCAATCGCCGCGGCCATCGCGACCGGCGCCGCTGGGACATCGCCACCGACTACGCCATCAACCCGCTGCTGGTGGCTGACGGCCTCAAGGCCCCGCCCGGCGCCCTGCTCATGGAGCAGTTCGCCGGGATGACGGCGGAAGAGATCTACCCCTACATCCGGGAGAACAGCGACGAACAGACGCTCGACCGGCATGCCTACGATCAGGAGCCAACCTCCTCCCCGACGCCACCATCGCGCCAGCGCCAGCAACCGGAACCCGATGCCGGAGGATCGAATCGCGCTCAAGGCGAGGCTGACCCCGAGGCCGGTGGCGCCACGCCTCCCCCACCACTGTCACAATCGGAGCGCGAGACTCTTGCTGTGCAGTGGCAACAACGGCTGGCTGGTGCCGCCCAACAGGCTCTGCAGGCCGGCAAACTCAAGGGTTCAATGGCGCGACTGGTCGACCATTTGCTGCAACCGCAACTGCCCTGGCGAATGCTGCTGGCCCGCTACATGACGGCCGTGGCTCGCGATGACTACAGCTGGCAACGCCCTTCGCGCCGCGAGGGATCCGCCCTTCTGCCCAGCCTGCGCAGCACTCACGTCGACATCGCCATTGTTCTCGACACCAGCGGTTCGATCAGCGACGAGGAAATGAGCGAGTTTGTCGCCGAGATCAACGCCATCAAGGGCCAGCTGAGTGCACGCATCATCCTGCATGCCTGCGACGAAGCACTGTCCGAGGAAGGCCCGTGGTCGTTCGAGGCCTGGGAGGATATCCGCTTGCCGGAAAGCTTCGCCGGCGGTGGCGGCACCAATTTCGTCCCCGCCTTCGAGTGGGCCGAGGCCCAGGACCGGCCGCCGAACCTGCTGCTCTACTTTACCGACGCCGACGGCGAGTTTCCGGAGCACGAACCCCCCTTCCCGGTGCTGTGGCTGGTCAAGGGAAAACACCCGGTGCCGTGGGGTCAGCGGATACAGTTAAACTGAAGCCACCGGCCAAAAGCTTCAAGCCACCAGTTTCGCAATCCCCGAAATCATCCTGGCTGTCAGCCTGAGGCTTGCCGCCTGAAGCCCGGACTATGAACCTTTCTCCCGAAGACCAGTTGCGGCTGAACGTACTGCTGGCCCACGACCTGGCGGCTATCCGCATCGACGAATCGGCGATGGTCGTGCATGCATTGTCGCCGGATGGCGAGGCGCGCGTGACGCTCAGTCCGAATTGCCGCGCCGGGCAGTACCTGAAACAAGTCCGTGAGTTGTTCTCCAACCATGCACTCGGCTCGCCCGGTGGTTACCCGGTGTTTCTGCAACGCTGGACGCGCATGGGCCAGCACCGTGACGGCCAGCTCGATAAACTGCTCCTGTTGGGCGAGCCCGAGGCCGTGGTGGCCGTGGCCGGCGCCGCCGGGCTGACGCCGGAACTGGCGCGCCGCGTCTGGTGGCTGACGCCGGATTCGGATACCGCCCGCCGCATGCTGGAGCGCGATGCCGTCGTGGCCAGCGACATCGGCCGCGAAATCGCCGCCTTCCTGGTCGATCACCTGGCGTTTGAAGACGACCCGATGACCGTCATCACGTCGATCCGGCTGGTCCTGCAACCGGGCCTGATCGCAGCGGAGGTGCGCCGGCGGATATGGTCCCGGGCGATACACCGGAATCTGTACTACAAGCTCGGCTTTCTCGAGGCGCAGCCGGATGCGCTGCCCGCGACCGCCGCCGCCCGCTCCGTCGACGCGGCTGACACCATTGCGTCACTCGCCGGTGCCGGCAACCCGCTGGCTATTCTGCTGCGGCGGGTTCTGGCGGCGGAGGGTCAGGCCTATCTCGCTGTCATCGAGGAGTTGCTGGAACACCCGACCGACAAGTTCACGGCGGCGGTGCTGTTCAACAACCTCGGCCGTTACTTTGCTGGCGTCCGCCATCTCGCCAACGAAACCGTCGCCGTCGAGCAACTACTGGGAACACCGGGGAGACTGCCGGCGACGCCGGCGCCGGAGCTGACGATGGTGCTGGAAGCGGCGCCGTCGCTGCGCGGGACGATCGCCGCGGTTCTCGCCCTGTCACGCGTCGATGAGGGTTTCGCCACGCCGATCCTCGCCAAGACCTCGGCGAGCGGCACGTTGCTGCGGCGCAAGCTCGAACCGGTCACGCAACTGCTGCGGCCGGTCCTTTCCATTCTCCGCAGCGGCCCCGGAAAGTGAGGGATCGTCTGGACGATGCTGGACCTCGCGCGCGCCCGTGGCCGCGCGTCTTCACTCCGGCTTGCGGGTGTTCTTGCCGATCGAAGCGATGGGAATGACCTTGGGGGCCTGCGGATCGTCCGTATAGTACGGACGAAGGTTGCTGGCCTGCCCGCCCGCCTCCACCAACTCACGCTCGCGGGCGGCGATCAGTGCCAGGCACTGGCGGATGTCTTCAATGGTCTGATCAGACAGGGGATGGCGATGGCCGGGAGGCGTGCTGGTGTCCTTGATGACACCCGTCAGCACCTGCTTCATGGCCCGCAGGATGCGAGATTCCTGGCTATCGATTGGATTGTCGCTCATCTGGCCACCGGTTTCGCCCGCAGCCTAGCGCGAAGACACCCGGCTGGCAATGCGCCTGACCAGATGGTCAGATCGTGGTCAGGCGCCGGTAGTGTTGTTTGAAATACAGAACCTGGCGAACGTAGTGCTGCGTTTCCTGGTACGGCGGAATGCCGCCGTGACGGCGAACGGCGTTCTCGCCGGCATTATAAGCGGCGATGACCAGTTGCGGACGATCGCCAAACAGTCCGTTGAGGTACTGGATGTGGCGCACCCCGGCCTCGATGTTTTGCGCCGGGTCGTAAAGTTCGGTGATGCCGTGACGCTGGGCGGTGGTCGGCATGAGCTGCATGAGCCCGAGCGCGCCCTTGTTCGAAGCCGCATACGGGTTGAAATTCGACTCGACATGCATGATGGCCTTGACCAGCGCGAAATCGACCTGGTAACGACGCGCGTTCTCCCGGATCAACCGGTCGTAGGTCGAGGGATCGGCGCGAAACATCTGGGGATGGCGCGCCGCGGCCAGGTGGCCGATGCCACGGACATCGCGCCCCATCCGCACCAGCCGGTATTGCCGGTTGTTGAGTGCGTGGTCGGTCAGAATGCGCGAACCGTCCGGCAGCTCATAAACGTAGAGATTGGTGGCGGCCGACGTTACCGCCGCCGCGAACAGGCCGGCCAGTAGCAACAGCCCCTGACCCCACTTTCGACTGATATTCCTGGACACTCGCGTTCTCCTTCCGGGTTTCTGCCCTATCCCCCTTTGTAAGCAGGACCCGTGCCATTCTTGGCAGCATCAGAAAACGACTGTAACTGATTGATAAATATTAAGTATGGTCGCAACAGTCTGCATGCCCATTGGGCTGGCCATCGGTCCGGCACGTCGGAATCGCGTCAGGGGGCGGGGTCCGGAGCGGGGATGGCCAGCAGGCGTTCATAGCGTTCTCGGTCCGCGGCGCTGAAACAACAGGCAATGATGTCGTCGAACCGGTGCCGGTATTCGCGCATGGCCGCCAGCGCGATCCCGGCCGCTTCGTCCTTTGGGTAACCGTAAACACCCGTGCTGATGGAAGGAAAGGCAATGGATCGCACACCGTGCCGCAGGGCAAGTTCGAACGAATTCCGGTAGCAACTGGCGAGCAGGGCCGATTCGCCGATCGGAGACGTAATAGGCGGGACGTCAGGGACTCGTGTCCGAGGGCCGCGCGACAGGGATGTCGCGGTTGCGGATTCGCCGATCGGACCGAGGTCGCTCCCGGCCATCCCTGGCCTTCGCGACATTCGCGCATCCTGCGCATCAGCGATGGGGCCGCGCGACGCAACGGAAGCCCTACTCGCTGCGCTCGTTCGTCCTGCCATAAGGTTAGGCGCGGTTGCGGCTTCATGGTGGTGACCGCCCGTCCAGATGGGCCCGACAGTGTGAATGATCTGTCTGGCGGGAAGCTTGAAGCCCGGCGTGATCCTGGCCTCCCCGGTTGGGCATCCGCCCAGGCTGGCGCAGAATTTCTTGAGCTCGGGACCGGCTGCCCGGTGGATGGCGCCATCCACACCGCCGCCGCCCAGCAATGAGCTGTTGGCGGCGTTGACGATGG
>CAKKRZ010000144.1:21219-32463 GCA_919902925.1 Acidiferrobacterales bacterium
GCGCCATCCACACCGCCGCCGCCCAGCAATGAGCTGTTGGCGGCGTTGACGATGGCGTCGACCTCGAGTGTCGTGATGTCGGCCTGGAGAACCCGGATCATGCAGGATCAGATACAGGCTGCCTGAACAACGGAAAACCTCAGCGCATCAGCATCCGGATGACTTTTCGCGGGGGAGGATGATTTGGCGTGGCGGACGGTTTGTGAGGCGGTGGCGTAGCTGAAGAACTGTCAGGCTGACCGGATGCATCCGTGTCCTGTGCATCCTTCTTCTTGGCCGGTGTCCCGGCAGGAACTCCGCCCACGGGCGCCGCCAGTCCGGGTTTAGCGGGAAGCACACCGCTGGGACCCGGCACAGCCTTGGTCTTCGGCGGAGTCACTCCTGGACGAACATTCGGGTAAGGGACAGGCACGCCGGGAGGTATGGGCGGCGACAACGTGCCCGGTAACAACCCCTGTTTTGGCGGAACTGGCTTGGCATCGCCCGGCGGCTGAAAGACCGGCGCAAGACGGCCGGGCGGGATCTGGCCACCGATGCCGCCCGGGATGGGTGACACGACCGGCGGCGCCCCGTCCGGTCTGGTCGGACCCTTCAGACGGGCATCCGGTGCACCCGGATTCAGCAGCGGCTGGAAGCGGCGTTTGAGAATTTCCTGCGCATGCGGGTGACGCTGGATGATCTGTTGCGCCTCGGTCCGCGTCAGCTGGCGCACCACGCGCGGCTTGATGACTGGTCGCTCGCCGGGTTTGAGTGGCTTGGCAGCCAATTTAAGAACGACATCGCGGGGCACGCGGTTATTGAAGGCGGGCGGCGGGGTCGGCAAGCGCCGGAAGGCCTGCCCTTGCAGACGCTGGATATACTCACCGGCATTGACCTGAACGGGCGGCAGCGGCTTGCCCTGTGCGTCCAGACCGCCAACCTCGATGCGACCGGTGACCAGATGCACTCCGCCCTCGCGGTTGCCGGCCTCCACCACACCCTCGGTGCCGCGGATACCGATGGTCAGCGACGGGGCGTTGATACGGTACTTGCTGTCGTCCTTGCGTAACTTGGAAACTGCGAAACGCAACCAGCCGGTCAGGATGTCTAGACTGGCGGAGACGACATTGCGATTCTTGTCCAGTTTGTAGTCGGATAACGCCAGCCGGCTGCCCGGTCCTAACTTCAGCACGGAACCGTCCTTGAGATCGAGTTGCGCGGACCCGTTGGTGCCGGTCTCGACGATGTCCTGGGGATGCACTTCCACACCGCGCTGCACCTCAAGATAGCTGTCACCGCGCAATAACCTGACCGTCCCCACCATCTCGGTCAGGATGCCGACGGCCTCGCCCTCGGCCCGAGCCGGATTGGCCGTCAGCAACACCAACAGCGCGGCCAGCCACAGGCCGAGGTGGGCGGGTCGAAGGTTCGGTATTCCTGGGATCATGTGCATCATTAGCCTAACCGAATTTTGGACTTATGGGAAAACGTCGCCGCGCGTTGAGCGCCTGGAGCGCCATCTGTGTCGTGTCCAGGTCGACAATGGTTCGATTTCTTCAGGACCGGCCCTGCAACCCACAACGCAAGAATAGCTCACCGGCCGACGCGCGAACGGCGGTACTTTTTCGCAGCCGGTACTATTTCACACTTCGCAGAACGGGACGTACAGAACGTGGCGGGGCATCGCCCTGTGACGGTTGCGGAGAATCCTGCGGACTGTCCGGCTCGGGGAAGGAAATGCCCTGCCCGTTCTCATGGGCATAGACCGCCAGAATGGCCGGCAAGGGGATCGTCACGGACTGGGGCACACCGCCAAAACGCGCCGAGAAACTCAGGCCGTCGTCGTTCAGCAGATAGCGGGTAACGGCCTGCGGATGGACATTGAGGACAACACGTCCGTCCTGGACAAATCGGTCCGGGACCTGCACGCCGGGGTAGGTGGCGTATACGGCCACGTGCGGAGTAAAGCCCTGCTCGAGCGCCCAGTCGCAGACGGCGCGGACGAGATCGGCCTTGAGCGCTTTCACGGTGCCACGCTCAGCGCATCGATCTCTCGGTTTCGGTCAGGCTCAGCTTGAACGACTTGCGGGCGAACAACCGGTCTTCGGCATAATCGAGCACCGGCTTGGCCTGACGCGGGAGATCGATGCCGTAGAGCTTGAGTCTCCACAGGATCGGCGCCAGCGCGCAGTCGACCATCGAAAACTCCGCACCCAGAATATAAGGTTGCTGCTTGAACACCGGTGAGATCACGGTCAGCCCGTCGCGAAGCACGTTGCGGGCCTTTTGGGCGGTCCGTTTGTCGCCGCCGGTGATGTCGGGCAGAATCGAATACCAGTCGCGCTCGAAGCGCATCAACATCAGGCGCGCCTTGGCGCGCGACACCGGGTCGACCGGCATCAGCGGCGGATGCGGCAGACGCTCATCCAGATACTCGTTGATGATCTGCGACTCGTACAACACGAGATCGCGATCCACCATGGTTGGCACCTGATTGTAGGGATTGAGGTCGGCCAGTTCGCGCGGTTTCTTGGCCGGATCGATCTCCGCCACCTGGCACTCGATGTCCTTCTCGTGCAGGACGATGCGTGTGCGATGGCTCTGGGGATCGGAGCCAGTGAACAGCGTCATGATCGACTTGCGGGTGGTGGGGAGGATGCTCGACATGGGGTGTCTCCGGAAGCGAAGAAAGGGGGCCGGGCCCCCTTTCCATCGTCAGTCAGCGAACTTGACTCAGTGTATATCTTTCCAGTATTCCCGTTTGAGCAGGTAGGCAAATACCAGCAGCAGCAGCAGAAAGCCGATCACCCAGACACCGATGCGGTAGCGCTCCAGCTTTGCCGGCTCACCGAGGTATACCGTGAAGGTGACCAGGTCACGCATGTTTTCGTCGAATTCCTTCGTCGACAGGGTGCCGGGACGCTCAAGCTCGAATCTGTCGAACACCTTGAGCTTCGACGTCTTCGTTACCGGCTTGCCGTCTTTGTCCTTGTCGATGTGGGTGTGCTCTTCCTCGCGGTAAACAGCGCGCTGATGCCCCTGCCATTCGTACAGCACATGCGGCATGGCCACGTTCGGGAACACCAGGTTGTTCCAGCCGCTCGGCGCCTTGTCATCGCGGTAGAAGCTGCGCAGGTAGGTGTACAGCCAGTTCGGCCCGCGCGCACGGGCCACCAGTGACAGATCGGGCGGCGCCACGCCGAACCATTTCTTGGCATCGGCTCGCGGCATGACCGCCATCATCGGATCGCCGACTCGGTCAGCGGCAAACAGTAGCTGCTTCTTGAGGATTTCTTCGGGGATACCGAGATCCTGGCCAATACGGCTATAGCGCATGAACGAGGCACTGTGGCAGGACACGCAGTAGTTGATGAAGATACGCGCGCCATTGAGCAGTGATTTCTGGTCATTCAGGTCGACCTTGACCGGATCGAGCCTGGCGCCCGGGCCGCCGGCCGCCTGTACGGCGGCAGACAGCGCGAACAGCGGGACAATGATCAGAGCATGGATTGTTTTCATTTGCTGGTCACCCTTTCCGGTACCGGCCTGGTCTTGTCGAGCCGGGTGTAGATCGGCATGAGGAAGAAGAACAGGAAATAGGTCAGCGTGCAGATACCCGCCCAGTGAACGTTCGGAAGCAGGATCAGGTCCACCTGCTCCGGGTTCTTGGTGCCGAGGTACCCGAGAACAATGAACGACACCACGAAGATCGCCAGCGCCGTCTTGTACATCCAGCCCCGATAGCGGATCGACATGACCGGCGACTTGTCCAGCCACGGCAGAAACGCGAACATCGCGATCGACAGGAACATGAAAAACACGCCCCAGATCTTGGCGTCGATCCACAGAAAGTTGTAGATGTTGGCACGCAGGATCGAGTAGAACGGCGTGAAGTACCAGAGCGGCACGATTTCAGTCGGCGTGTTCAGCGCGCTGGCCTGGACGAAATTGTCATGTTCCAGGAACCAGCCGCCCAATTCCGGGGAGAAAAAGATCACGGCCGCGAACAGGATCAGGAACACCACCGTGGCGACAATATCCTTGACGGTGTAATAGGGGTGGAACGGAATGCCATCGAGCGGCGTGCCGTCCGGACCCTTCTTTTTCTTGATCTCGATGCCGTCCGGATTGTTCGAACCCACCTTGTGCAGCGCCACGATGTGCAGGAACACCAGCATCACCAGGATCAGCGGCACGGCGATGACGTGAAAGGCAAAGAAGCGGTTGAGCGTGGCATCCGCCACCACGAAATCGCCACGGATCCATTCCGACAGGGCCGGGCCGATCCAGGGGATGGCGTCGAACAACGAGATAATGACCTGCGCGCCCCAGTAGGACATGTTGCCCCAGGGCAGCAGGTAGCCCATGAAGGCCTCGGCCATCAGCGCAACAAAAATCACCACGCCGATCAGCCACAACAGTTCGCGCGGACCGCGGTAGGAACCGTACAACAGGCCGCGGTACATGTGCAGGTACACGACGATGAAGAACGCCGAGGAACCGGTGGAGTGGATGTAGCGGATCAGCCAGCCCCAGGGTACGTCACGCATGATGTACTCAACCGAGGCGAACGCGACCGGCACACCGGCGGCATTGAGCGACGCATCGGGCTTGTAATGCATGGTGAGGAAGATGCCGGAGACGATCTGGATGACCAGCACCAGCAGGGCGAGGGAACCGAAGAAATACCAGAAATTGAAGTTCCTCGGCGCATAGTATTCCGACAGATGCTCCCGCCACACCTTGGTGAGCGGGAAACGGTCGTCGATCCAGGCGAGCAGGTTGCTCATGCCGCGGCTCCTTTCTTGTCGCTCGGATCGATGCCGATAATGATGCTGTTGGCATCCTTGTAATGGTACGGCGGTACCACCAGGTTGGTCGGGGCCGGCACGTTCTTGTACACGCGTCCGGCGAGATCGAACTTCGAACCGTGACAGGGACAGAAGAAACCGCCTTGCCAGTTGTCGCCGAGTCCGGAAACGGCGCCGGCGGCAAGGCGTTTATCCGGCGAGCAGCCGAGGTGGGTGCAGATGCCGACCACCACCAGATATTCTTCCTTCAGGGAGCGGTAGACATTGGCCGCGTAGGCCGGCTGCTTGCTCTTCTGGGAACCAGGATCGGCCACTTCGCTCTCGACTTCCTTGAGGCTGGCCAGCATTGACGGCGTACGCCGCACCACCCAGACCGGGCTGCCGCGCCACTCTTCCACCATGATATCGCCAGGGCGCAGCTTGCTGATGTCGATCTCGACCGGGGCGCCGGCGGCCTTGGCGCGGTCGCTCGGGCTCATGCTCTTGATGAACGGGACGGCTACAAAACCCGTGCCCACCAGACCCAGGCACGTCGTGCCAATCAGGAAAGTCCGTCGCTTGATGTCCATGTCCTCGTCACTCATGAGGTCCCCTGTCGCAATGAAATTGAATTCAGGCCGCGCACGCGGAAAACGTGAAAAGAATCAGCCGGTTGGGTATATTAGAAGTCGCTTCTAGGAAAAAGCGGCGCCTAGGATCACTGAATGCCATGTCCGAGTCAAGCAAAATTCAATAAAGTCAATTTAGATCATGCAGTTGCATCACATTCTTAGAATCCATCCCAAGGCACAATTTACACCACTTTCATGACCCGTCGCCATCGTCTCGTCCTGAAATACATCGGCCAGGCAATCATTCTGGGCCTGGCCATCGCCTTCGTGCTGTCCCTGCTGTTGCCGCAACTGTGGCGGACACGAGCGCCATCGGTGGAGATTCGCGAGACCGCCCTGCCCCTGGAACCCACCGCCACCCGCACCGACGGACCCCGCTCCTACGCGGCGGCCGTCGAGCGGGCTGCGCCGGCCGTGGTCAACATCAACACCGCCAAGGTCGTCACCGTTCGACCCAACCACCCGTTCTTCGACGATCCGGTGCTGCGCCAACTGCTCGGGCGCAATCTCGACCAAATGGTCCGGCCGCAACAACGCGTGGTCCGGAACCTCGGCAGTGGCGTCATCATGAGCGGACAGGGATACATCCTGACGAACGACCACGTGATCCGCGGCGCCGACGCGATTCAGGTGACGCTGCGCGACGGGCGCACGGCGCCCGCGCGTGTCGTCGGCACCGATCCGGGTACCGATCTGGCCGTGCTCAAGATCGATCTGCCGAAACTGCCGACCATCGTGCTCGGCCACTCCGAACAGTTGCGCGTGGGTGACATCGTGCTGGCCATCGGCAATCCCTTCGGCATCGGCCAGACCGTCACGCACGGCATCGTCTCGGCCACCGGCCGCAACCGCATCGGCCTCAACGCCTTCGAGAACTTCATCCAGACCGACGCCGCCATCAATCCGGGCAACTCGGGCGGGGCGTTGGTTGATGCCGATGGCAGCCTGATCGGAATCAGTTCCGCGATCCTGTCCAAGACCGGGGCCTCGCACGGTATCGGTCTGGCGATCCCGGTCAGCATGGCCAAGGGTGTGCTCGAAGACATCATCCGCCACGGGCGCGTGATCCGCGGCTGGATCGGCATCGACGGTCACAGCCTGACACCGGACATCGCCCGCCGCGCCAATCTGCGCTCGCTGGATGGCGTTTACATCACCGCCCTGTACCGGAACGGCCCGGCCCATCGCGCCGGCGCCTTGCCGGGTGACATCCTCATCTCCATCAACGGCAAGAAAATCCGCGACCCGCGCGATGCCGTACTCGCCATCGCCGCCCAACGTCCCGGCTCGAAGGTGAAGCTCGAACTACTGCGTGACGGACGCATGTTGTCGGTCGAGACGGATGTGATCGAAACGCCGAGGATGCGCGACGGCTAACCGTCTCAGCGGGTGGTGGCCTGCAGCATGGCCGCGATGTGGCTGGCATGCCAGACCGGATCCTGCCCGATCAGCCGGTGGCCGCTGTTGAGCGCTGCCAGCGCCTGCTGGCGAAGCGCCGAATCGCGCTGGTGCGCGGCCAGCGTCAGACTGACTCGGATCAGCACGGCCGAGGGCGCCGGCATCGGTCCGTCCGACATCACATCCTGTCCCGGTTCGGCCGCCATCAATGACCGGTCGGCGAGGCGCCAGCCCTGCCGACTGTAGAAACGCTTCCACGCTGCCCGTACCACCGCCAGCGCAAGACGGTAGTCTTCATCCACACCCGTCTGCTGCGCCCAGGCCAACAGACCCTCGGCCACGTAGGCGTAGTCTTCAAGCGACGCGGCGCCTAATTCCCGCCCGCCGGCCACGGCACGTTTCAGGCGATCGCCGCTCCAGAGCTCTTTGACCAGATAGTCACGCGTCCCCTGGGCCAGGCGTTGCCATTCCGGGTCGCGCGGGGTATCGCGCGCCATCTCGGCCAACGTGGTCAACATCAGGCCGTTCCAGCCGGCCAGCAGTTTGGTGTCGCGCGGCAGCGAACGCTGGCGGCGCGCGTCAAACAGCTTGGCCATGGCCGTGTCCTGATACCGGCTGACCTGCGGGACGTTGAGGCGCAACTCCGCCGCCGTCTCTTCCGGAGAGTGGGCGCGCCAGGGCAGGTGCCCGGCATCAAACGGGGCGTGACCTTTCATACGAAATGCGTATCCCAGCACGGCCAGCTCGTCGCCGGTCAGCAGGCGTTTCAGCTCCTGTTCCTGCCAAAGATAATATCCACCCTCGACATTCCGGTCATCGACGGCCGACAGCGCGGCCAGAAAGGCGCCATCGCGCGAGTGCATCTCGCGCGCGAGAAAACGGATGGTCCGCTCCGCGATATGCCGGTACTCGCTGCGTTGCAACAATCGTCCGGCGCGATGGTAGATCCTGGCCAGCTGCGCGTTGTCGTAGAGCATCTTCTCGAAGTGCGGGGTCTTCCAGGACGGATCGGTCGTGTAGCGGAAGAAACCGCCACCGACGTGATCGTAGAGACCGCGCTGCGCCATTACGTCGAGCGTCAGCGTCAGAAACTCATTCAACCTCGGGTCAGGGCGCTGGGCGTGCAGCTCCAGCAGCAGCAGGAGCTGGGGGCTGGGCGGGAACTTCGAGCGGTTGCCGAGCCCGCCCTGCAGGAGATCGGCGTTATCCAGCAATGCCTTGATGAAACGATCGCGGTGCGCCGCCACCTGGCGCGCGTCGAGTCGTGGCGCCCCGGGGCCGTGGGCGGGGGCCGCCTCGCGCCGGGCCAGACGGGCCAGCGACTGCCCCTCGCTCGCCCACAAGGTTTGCACGCGCTGGATCTGCTCGCGGAAAACATCCGGAGGCTGGTAGAGCACGGCGAACAGGGGATAACCATCGGGCGTCATAAACACGTTGAGCGGCCAGCCGCCCTGCCCCTGGGTGCGCTCGGCAAACTCAATCAGACGCGCGTCGAGCGCCGATTCCAGTTCGCGATCGACCTTGACCGGAACGAAGTGGCGATTGATGTAGGCGGCGATGGCGGGATTCTTGTAGCTCTCGCGCTGCATCACGTGACACCAGTGGCAGCTGAAGTAGCCGACCGAGACGAACAGCAGCTTGCCCTCGCGCCGCGCGCGGGCAATGGCCGCCGGTCCCCAGTCCTGCCAGGCGACCGGGTCGTCGCCGTGCATGGCGAGATAGGGAGAGGGATGGTGCTTCAGGCGGTTGGATAAAACATCGGCCGCCGCGACCTGGACGATCAGGGCCAGAGCAAACACAACCAGAAGGCGAAGTCTCATGCTGTCTATAGACAGCCCGCGACAGAAATCTATTCCCCACCGGACTCGATGGATGGCTTTTCGCGGACGCGATGCAGGCGGCGGGCGACCAGCAGACCGATCTCGTACAACAGCCACATCGGACCGGCCAGCAGCAACTGCGACAGAACGTCGGGCGGCGTCAGGATGGCGGCCGCGACAAAGATACCGACGATGACGTACGAACGCTTTTCGGACAGGGTATCGGGACTCACCACGCCCATGACCACCAGGATCACCACCGCCACCGGCACCTCGAAGGCAAAACCGAAGGCGAAGAACAGCGACAGCACGAAATCGAGATAGGCCTTGATGTCGGTCATCATGGTGACCCCGACCGGGGTGGTGCTGGCCAGAAAACCGAACACCGCCGGGAACACCGCAAAATAGGCGAATGCCATGCCGGCGTAAAACAGCAACACACTGGAAACCAGCAATGGAATGGCCAGGCGCTTCTCGTGCCGATACAAACCCGGCGCGATGAAGGCCCAGATCTGGTAGAGCACGACGGGCATGGCCACCACCAGCGAGGCCAGCGCCGTCAGACGGATCGGGGTCAGAAACGGCGAGGCCACCTCGGTCGCGATCATGGTCGCGCCCTTGGGCAACGCGGCCAACAACGGACTGGCCAGCATCGTGTAAATGTCATTGGCAAAATAAACCAGCGCGAGAAACACCACGATCACGGCGAGGATCGCCTTCATGATCCGGTTGCGCAACTCGATGAGATGCGAAATGAGCGTACCGCCGGGCTCCCCGGTGACCGGGACGTCCGTCGGCGCCGCGGCCGACAGCGCCGGATCAGCGTCGCGCTTTACGTTTCTTTTTCTTCGCTTGGCCATGGCTCTTCTTCCGACGGACCTGCCGTGTTACGCCGGACTCGGGTGACGGACTGGGCGACGGCAGAGGCGTGGGGACGACCGCGGTGGCGGGCTCCGTCTGACCCAGCGAACCCAGCATGCGATGCGAGGATTCCTCGAAAGTCCGCTTGGTCTCTTCGAGTTCTTCCTTCAGGCGGCGCAGCTCGGACAACTCATGGATGTGCAGTTCGCGATCGAGATCCTGCTTCACGTTGGCCACGAAACCGCGCAGACGGCCCAACAGGCGGCCGGCGCCGCGCGCGACCTCGGGCAGGCGCTGCGGGCCAAGCACCACCAGCGCCACGAGCGCAATGAGCAGCAGCTCGGAAAAGCTGACATCGAACATGGGTGCGTCCGCGACCGCGGACTCAGGACTTGCTCTTGTCCTTGGTGCTGGCTTCGGCGTCGATCACGCGGCCGGAACCGGGGATCTGCTTGTCGTCCCCGGGCGTCGGCGGCGTTTGTTCGGGCTTGCCCTCGCTCTCTTCCTTCATCGACTGCTTGAAGTTGCGGATCGCCCCGCCAATATCGCCGCCCATGTTACGAAGCTTCTTGGTGCCAAAAATGATGATCACCACGGCCAGGACGATCAGCCAATGCCAGATGCTGAATGAACCCATTACACAATCTCCAAGGTCAGACTTCTAACAATTAATAGGCGATACGTTGACGGCGGCAGCATGTTGGCAAACCCTCACGGCCCGCGAGACTGTTTTTCCTCGTGACCGGAAACCCCAAAACGCCGCTCCAGTTCAATCAGGACATCTTCCGGCTTCAGGCCCTGCTGTGCAAGCAGCACCAGCGTGTGGAACCACAAATCGGCAATTTCGTGCACAATCGCCGCCCGATCGCCCCCCTTGGCGGCCATCACGGTTTCGGTCGCCTCCTCGCCGATCTTCTTGAGGATGGCGTCGAGCCCCTTGGCGTACAGGGAGGCGACGTAGGACGAGGACGGATCCGCGCCCTTGCGCGCCTCCAGCGCCGCCGACAATTTGCTCAGCACCTCAGACATCGGACTTGCCATAGATATCTTTTTCGCTTTTGATCACCGGCTCCACCTCGATCCAGCGCTCGCCCACCAGGCGACGATAGAAGCAGCGCTCGTGACCGGTGTGACAGGCGATCCCGCCGATTTGTTCGACCAGCAGCAGGATGACGTCGTTGTCGCAGTCGAGACGGATTTCCCGCAGTTGCTGGACGTGGCCCGATTCCTCGCCCTTGCGCCAGAGTTTGCCGCGTGACCGTGACCAGTAAACCGCACGGCCCTCGGCCACCGTGGCGACCAGCGCCGCGCGATTCATCCATGCCTGCATCAGCAGCTTGCCGGTTTTCGCTTCCTGGGCGATCGCCGGAACGAGGCCGCTGGCGTCCCACTTTACCTCGTCGAGCCAGGATGTGTTCATCGGCGGCAGGTCTCGGATTCCAGGCCAAATGGTATCACCGCGGGGAAGCAAACCCGAAACGCGCGCCCGTCGGGTGAAGATCAGAGACGGATCTCGATCCCGGCATCGGCCATGCGGCGTTTTGCCTGTTCGACGGTATAGGTCCCGAAATGAAAGATGCTGGCCGCCAGCACCGCGTCGGCATGGCCTTCGAGGATGCCCTCGACCAGATGATCGAGGTTACCGACACCGCCCGAGGCGATCACCGGGACCGTCACGGCATCGGACACGGCCCGCGTGAGACCGAGATCGAAGCCATCCTTCGTGCCATCGCGATCCATGCTGGTCAGCAGGATCTCGCCGGC
>CAKKRZ010000145.1 GCA_919902925.1 Acidiferrobacterales bacterium
GTTTCGCCCTGCTGGTGCTTGGCTATTTCGGCTCCAAGTTCGTGCTGGAGGTGGTTCTGGGACGCTGACAGCCGCAAAAATCCCTTAACCCCGGTAGGACATTGGCATACAATCCCGTCGTCAATATACTTCCGCGTTTTTCAGAAACAGCAAGGCTAGTCATGTCGTCGCCTGCCAACGGTCAGCCACCCTCCGATCACCACTCCGCCGCGACGAAGTCCGCCCCCAAAACCAGCGCCTGGCAATCACTGTCATCGCGTTTTAACGATACGCTCTGGGTTCGCCTGTTCCCGTTCCTTCGCTGGCTACCGCTTTCCGGCGATGTGGTGCGTGGCGACCTGATCGCCGGCATCATCGGTGCGCTGGTGCTGGTGCCGAAGGCCATGGCCTACGCCCAGCTGTCGGGCCTCCCGGTCTACCACGGCCTGTACGCCGCCTTCATCCCGGCCATCATCGGCGCCCTGTGGGGCTCGTCGCGCCAGTTGCTCACCGGCCCGGTGGCGGTGGTGTCGCTCATGACCGCCTCGGCGCTGGTGCCGCTCGCCATCCCGGGCAGCACCGACTACGTCGGACTCGCCCTGTTGCTGGCACTATTGGTCGGCGTCATCCAGATTTCCATGGGTGCGTTTCGCCTCGGCACGATCGTGAATTTCCTCTCGCACCCGGTGATCATCGGCTTCATCAACGCCGCCGCCATCATCATCGCACTGTCGCAGGTCAACAAGCTGCTGGGTATTCCGCTCGGTCGCAGCGATTCCTTCCTGTATGACGTCTGGGGCATGTTCACCTATGTCGGTGACACGCACCTGCCGACCCTGCTCATGGGCCTGCTGGCTTTCGCGATCATGATCGGGATGAAGAAGTTCACGCCACCCGGGATCGCCCGCACCAGCGTGCTGGTGGCCGTGGTGGTCACGATCCTGGTCAGCTGGCTGGCGGGTTTCGAGCACGTGAGCCAAGTCAAGATCGGCCTGATCGCCGACCGCAATGCCCGCGGCCTCGTCACCGATTATGCGCGCATCGAGGAGCGCGCCCGCGCACTCAGTGCGGACATCGCCGTCAAATCGGCCGAACTGCGCGAATTGCACAAGGCGAGCACCGGCGAGACGCGCAGCATGATCGCGCTCAAGCACAATATCGATCTGCTGCGCCTGGAGCTCAGCAACAAGGAACAAGAGCTGCAACGTCACCAGCGCGCCGTGCGCAAACTGCACTTTGAACTGGCGAGCGGTGACGCCAACCAACCACCGACTCTCTACCTGGCCGGTCACGTACCTGCCGGCGTGCAGAGCGACGGCCGGCGCTGGCATATCAAGAAAATCGAAAAGGGCGAAATGAAGCTGGCCGGCGGTGGCGAGGTCGTGGGCAGCATCCCGTCCGGCCTGCCTTCCTTCAGTCTGCCGAAGCTCAGTTGGGACGGCATCGTGCAGCTCATGTCCGCGGCCTTCATCATTGCCCTGGTGGCCTTCATGGAGTCGATCTCCATGGCCAAGGCGATCGCCGCCCGTACGCGTCAGCGCGTGGAACCGAATCAGGAACTGATCGGCCAGGGCCTCGCCAACGTGACCGGCAGTTTCTTCCAGTCCTATCCGGTCTCCGGTTCATTCACCGGCTCGGCCATCAACCTCGACGCCGGCGCCAAGACCGGCATCGCCAGCGTCTTCAACGGCCTGTTCGTCGCGGTGACGCTGCTGTTGCTGACCCCGCTGCTCTATTACCTGCCGCAAACCGTGCTGTCGGCCATCATCATCATGGCCTGTGGCAGTCTGCTGAACTTCGAGGCCATCCGGCGCACCTGGCGCGCCAACCGCCAGGACGGCGTCGTCGTCATCGTGTCATTCATGCTGACACTGGTGTTCGCGCCGCACCTCGACAAGGGCGTGCTGGCCGGCGCCGGCCTCGCGCTGGTGCTCTACCTCTATCGCACCATGCAGCCGCGCGTGGCGGTGCTGGCGCGCCACCCGGACGGCACGCTGCGCGACGCCCAGGTGTTCGGCCTGAAAACCTGCGAACACATCTCCGTGATCCGCTTCGACGGCCAGCTCTATTTCGCCAATACCTCGCACTTCGAGGACAAGATCATGGAGCGCGTGGCGCTCAACCCGGATCTCCGCTACGTCATCGTCCTCGGCGATGGCATCAACCACGTCGACGCCGCCGGCGAGGAGACGCTCGCGCACCTCACCGAGCGGCTGCACCCCACCGGCATCGAGGTCCTGTTCGTGGGTCTCAAGAAACAGGTGGTGGATGTCATCGTGCGCACGGGCCTGTATGACAAGCTGGGTGCACAGCACTTCTTCCGCACCGACGATCTTGCGCTCGAATACGCCTGGCAGCAGCTTGGCAACAACCACGAGGCCGATTGTCCGCTCAACATTGTCTGTCCGGTCAGCCCGCCGTCGCGTTGACGGGACGCGGCCGGTCGTCCAGCGCACGTTGGCCACCCGGGTCGGGTGGCCTATAATGCGCCTCACTCGCGCCCAGCGCGGGCGGCGCGCCGAACGTGCCTGGTATCCGTCATGGTGAACCGAGAATAATGTCCGTACCCGCATCCTCCCGCCTTAGCCGCCTGCTCCCCTTTCTGGCCTGGATACCCGAGCTGCGCGACAAGCACACGCTGCGCGCTGATCTCCTGGCCGGCGTCACCGTCGCCCTGGTGCTGATCCCGCAGTCCATGGCCTATGCCCAACTCGCCGGGCTGCCGGCCTACTATGGCCTGTACGCGGCTTTCCTGCCGCCCATGGTCGCCGCGCTATTTGGCTCCTCACGCCAGCTCGCCACCGGGCCGGTGGCCGTGGTGTCGCTGCTCACCGCCGCCGCGCTCGAACCGATCGCCGCGGCCGGCTCCACGGGTTTCGTGGCCTATGCCATTACGCTGTCGCTGATCGTCGGCGTGTTCCAGCTGGCCCTGGGATTGCTGCGCCTCGGGGTGGTGGTCAACTTCCTGTCGCACCCGGTGATCGTTGGCTTCACCAACGCGGCGGCAATCATCATCGCCACCTCGCAGCTCGACAAGATTTTCGGCGTGCGCGTCGAAAAGGCGGTGCACCATTACGAAACCGTGTGGAACACCGTGCTCTCCGCCACCAGCCAGATCCACTGGCCAACGTTCTTCATGGCCGCCGGCGCCTTTGCCATCATGATCGCGCTCAAGCGCGTGAATCCGCGCCTGCCGAACGTGCTGATCGCGGTAGCAACAACCACGGCGCTATCCTGGTATATCCACTTCGAGCAGCTGGAAACCGCAACACTCGACCAGTTCCAGAGCGAGTCCGTGCAGGAGGTGGTGCGCGAACAGATAGCGCTCAAGCACGAGATCCCCGCAACCGAGAAGACCATCGCCGCCGCCGAGAAAAAATACCGGGACCTGTATGCACGCCACGGCAACGAGGATACGCGCACCTTGCTCGCCCATCATGCCTTCGACACGCTCAACCACAAGCGCGAACGCCGCCTGGCGGGCGCCAAGGCCGACCTCGAGCAGTTGCGCAAGCAGCGCTTCGAGTACGTGCCCGGCCGCGACGGCGCGCCCGGCAAGTTCCATGCGCGCGGCCACGCCCCGGACAATGCCGTCGTCAATGGCAACTCCTGGCGTATCCGTTCAGTGGACGGAGAGAAGCTCGTGCTCAACGGTGGCGGCAGCGTCGTGGGCAACATCCCACGCGGGCTGCCGTCCGTGGCGTTACCGAAGTTCGACCTGGGTGTGGTGCTGCAACTGCTCTCGGCGGCGATCACCATCTCGCTGCTCGGCTTCATGGAGGCCATCTCCATCGCCAAGGCCATGGCCACCAAGACGCGCCAGCGGCTCGACGCCAACCAGGAACTGATCGGCCAGGGCCTTGGCAACATCCTCGGCAGCCTGACCCAGAGCTATCCAACCTCGGGCTCGTTCTCGCGCTCGGCGGTCAATATCGGCGCCGGCGCCGTCACCGGTTTCTCCTCCGTGGTCACCGGGCTGCTCGTGCTCGCCTCCCTGTTGTGGCTCACGCCGCTGCTCTACCACCTGCCGCAGGCAACGCTGGCAGCGGTCATCATGATGGCGGTGGTCGGGCTCATCAACTTCAAGGCCATCCGGCACGCCTGGCTGGCGAATCGCCAGGACGGCATTGTCGCGATGGTGACCTTTTCCCTCACGCTCGCATTCGCGCCGCACCTCGACAAGGGCGTTCTCATCGGCGCCGGCCTCGCGCTCGTGCTTTACCTGTATCGAACCATGCAGCCACGGGTGGCCGTGCTGGCGCGCCACCCGGACGGCACGCTGCGCGACGCCGAAGTGTTCGGACTCAGGACCTGTGAGAACATCTCGGTGATTCGTTTTGACGGCCAGCTTTATTTTGCCAATACCGGCTACTTCGAGGACAAGGTTCAACAACGCATCTCGATCCGGCCGGACCTGCGGTTCATGATCGTCGTCAGCGACGGCATCAACCAGATCGACGCCACCGGCGAGGAAATGCTCGCGCACCTGGCCGAGCGTCTCGACAAGGCCGGCATCAAGCTGCTGTTCACCGGCCTGAAAAAACAGGTGCTGGACGTGTTCGTCCGCACCGGCCTGTACGACCGGCTCGGCGCCGAGCGCTTCTTCCGCACCGAGGACCTGGCGCTCGAATACGCCTGGCAGCAGATCGGCGACAGCCACGAGGCGGATTGCCCGCTCAATATCGTCTGCCCCGTGGCTCCGCCGACTAAATAACACCCGTCACTTCCCGCGTGTCACCACTAGACTTCGTCTATATCGCCCTGATCGGCGCGCTGGCCTCGGCCCTGGTGTCGGTGGGCGCCGATCGTCAGCCCGCCGTGTTGCGTTATGCGAATTTCGGATTGCTGGCGATATCCGGTGCCGCCGCGGTCGTGGCCGGCCTGTGGGTGTTGATCGGAGAGGCCCCGGTCGCCGCCCAACTGCCGCTGGGCCTCCCCTGGCTCCCCTGGCACCTGCGTCTCGATGCCTTGTCCGGATTGTTCCTGGCCGTCGTCGGCACACTCGTGTTCGCCATCTCCCTGTACGGACCCGCCTACACCCGCAACTACCTGCACGGCAAGAATCGTCAATCACTGATCGTTCTTGGACTGTTCACTGCCCTGTTTATCCTCGGCATGTACCTGGTCGTGCTGGCCGACGACGCCTTCCTGTTCATGATTGCCTGGGAACTGATGTCGGTGGCCAGCTATTTTCTGGTCGCCTATCAACATCAGCATGCCGCCAACCGTCGTGCCGCCTTTCTCTACCTGCTCATGGCGCACGTCGCCGGGGTGGCGATCCTGCTCGGCTTCGGGGTGCTGGCCGGCTTCGGCGGTGGATTCACGTTTGAAAAGATGCGAGCGGCGGAGCTCTCAACTACCTGGGCTTCAATAGCCTTTGCCCTGGCCTTCTTCGGCTTCGGCATGAAAGCCGGCATGGTCCCGCTTCACGCCTGGTTGCCGGAGGCGCACCCGGTCGCCCCCTCGCACATCTCCGCCCTCATGAGCGGCGTCATGCTCAAGGTTGCGCTCTACGGGTTGATCCGCTTCGTGTTCGACCTGATCGGCGATGTCCAGTGGCAGTGGGGGCTGGTGATGCTGGTCACCGGCGCGTGCACCACCCTGCTCGGGGTCTTGTACGCCATGGTGCGCAACAATCTCAAGCGCCTGCTCGCCTACAGCTCCATCGAGAACGTCGGCATCATCCTCTCGGCGCTGGGACTGTCGCTGATCTTCCTCGGCACCGGCCACAAGATCATCGGCGTGCTCGGCCTGATCGCGGCGCTCTACCACATCATCGGCCACGCGCTGTTCAAGGGTCTGCTGTTCCTCGGAGCCGGCGCCATCGCCCACAGTGCCCACGAATACGACCTCAACAACATGGGCGGACTGATTCGCCGCATGCCGCAAACCGCCCTGTTCATGCTGATCGGCTGCCTGGCGATCGCCGGGCTGCCGCCGCTGACCGGGTTCGTGTCCGAATGGCTGACCTTTCAGGTGGCCTTGCAAGCCCCGCGCCTGGAAAGCGGCGTGCTGCGCACCCTGATTCCCCTCACCGCCGCCATGCTGGCGCTGTCGGCCGCGCTGGCGGCGGCCACCTTTGTCAAAGTGTACGGGATCGCTTTTCTCGGCCGTGCCCGCAGCCGCCAGGTGCGTCATGCGCGCGAAGTGGGCCTCGGCATGCGCGCCGCCATGGCCCTGCTGGCGATCGGCTGCATCGTCTTCGGGATATTGCCGAGCACGATCATCGATGTCTTGGGTGCCATCCCGAAACAATTGATCGGCCAGGCGCCGGTCAGCGCGACCGCCTCGGGCTGGTTGTGGCTGACCCCGATGTCCGCCAAAACCGCTTCGTATTCTGCGCCGCTGGTATTGATCGCCCTCGTCGGCATCGCCGCCCTGGGCTTCGCGTTGCTCCACGTCCGGGCCACGCGCATGCGCCGCGGATATCCCTGGGAATGCGGTTACGGCGAGGTCAACACCCGCATGCAGTACACCGCCACCGCCTTCTCGCAGCCCATCCACCGCATCTTCGCGCCGGTGTGGGATCTTCGCGAGCAGATCGACGAGAAGCGCCATCCCGCGCAGCCGCAGCAGGTGCAGTCCATCCGCCACCAGTTGCAGGCGCTCGACAAATCCTGGTCGACTCTCTATGAACCCATCGGCCGCCTGGTGCTGGCCGGCGCCCGGCGCATCGGGATGCTCCAGACCGGCAGCATCCACACCTATCTGTCCTACTCGTTCTTTACGCTGCTGTTGCTCCTGTGGGTCGTGACATGATCGAGTCCCTGCCTCTGCCGATTGACGCCGCCTGGCTGCTGGCCGTCGTGCAGACATTGTTGTTCGTGTTTGTCGCCCCGTTGTTGTCCGGCTGGATCAAGCGCATCAAGTGCCACATGCAGAACCGCGCGGCCCCGTCGGTTTTCCAGCCCTACCGCGACCTGGCCAAGCTGCTGCGCAAGCACACGGTGCTGGCCGAAAACGCCTCGTGGCTGTTCCGCTTCACCCCGTACCTGGTGTTCGCAGCCACCATCCTGGCGGCCGCCGTCGTGCCACTCATTGCCCTGCAACTGCCGACCGCGCAGATCGCCGACGTGATCGTGCTGGTCGGCTTTCTGGCACTCGCCCGGTTCTTCCTCGCCCTCGCCGGCCTCGACATCGGCACCGCCTTCGGCGGCATGGGTGCATCGCGCGAGATGATGATCGGGGCGCTGGCCGAGCCGGTGCTGATGATGACCGCCTTTACCGTGTCGATGTCGGCTGCCACCACCAACCTGTCCGAGGCCATGGGTTATACGTTGTCGAGCGGCCTGGTGCTCCGCCCGTCCTTCCTGTTTGCCGCCCTGGGGCTGATGCTCGTCGCCGTTGCCGAGACCGGGCGTGTCCCGGTCGACAACCCGGCCACCCACCTGGAACTCACCATGGTGCACGAGGCCATGATCCTCGAATACACCGGTCGGCACCTGGCGCTGATCGAATGGGCCTCGAAGATCAAGCTTATGGTCTACCTCGTGCTCATCGCCAACCTTTTTCTACCCTGGGGCATCGCCACGGAACTGACGCTGGCCGAACTGGGCAAGGGCACCGTCGCCATCGCTGGCAAGCTGATCCTGCTCGGCATGGCGCTGGTAGTGTGGGAAACGGTCATGGCGAAGATGCGCATCTTCCGCGTCCCGCCCTATCTCGGCTTTGCCTTTCTGCTGAGCCTGCTGGGCATGCTGACGCACGTAGTGCTGGAGACGGGCGGTTAGAGTCCCGTAACCGCAGATGAACGCAGATTAATACGCAGATGCACGCGGATGAGAAACGAATTAACGCAATATCGGAGAGAGTCATTGGTTGCGCCCAGCGTATATCGAACACACTGGGCTGCGGTTTTCTGGAGAGAGTCTACGAGAACGCGATGACCCATGAGCTGCGCAAAGCGGGGCTGAAGGCGGAACAGCAAATACGGTTCCCGGTTGTTTATGACGGCGTCAATCTTGGCGAATACGTCGCCGATCTGGTTGTCGAGGATATGGTGATTGTGGAGACCAAGGCGGTCAAGGTATTGGACGATATTCACATGGCACAATGCCTGAACTACCTGAAGGCAACTGACTTGAGGCTGGGTCTTTTGTTGAATTTCGGAACACCGAAGGTAACGGTTAGACGGGTAGTCAACAATCTATGATTCCATCTGCGTTTATCGGCGTGCATAACCGCGTTCATCTGCGGAGTCAGGAGTAGCATGGACCTGCTCAAACTCGGACTCTACGAACAGGCGATCCTGATGTTCGCCGCGGTTGTGCTGTTCACCTCGTTCGCGATGCTGGCCCAGGCGCGGATCGTGCCGCTCATCCATATCTTTGCGTGGCAAGGCGCACTGCTGGCCATCACCGCGGCCCTGGTGGCCTACGTCACCAACCATCCGCACCTGTACTTCTCCGCCGCCCTGACGCTGGTGCTCAAGGCGCTGCTGATCCCGTGGCTGCTGCACCGATTGACCGTGCGCCTCAATATTCACCGCGATATCGAAGTCCTCCGCTTCCCTTCCCTGATCATGCTGGGCGGTGCCGTGCTGGTGGTGTTCAGCTATTCGGTCGCCCTGCCGATCGCCCACCTGGCCTCCGGCACGACACGCAACACCATCGCCATCAGCCAGGCCGTGGTACTGCTCGGCATGCTGCTCATGATCACGCGCAAGAAGGCCATTGCCCAGGTGATCGGTTTCATGTCCATCGAGAACGGATTGTTCTTCGCCGCCGTGTCGGCCACCTACGGCATGCCGATGGTGGTGGAGCTTGGCATCGCCTTCGACGTGCTGGTGGCGGCGGTACTGTTCGGCGTATTCTTTTTTCAGATGCGCGATTCGATCGACTCGTTCGACGTCGACCGCCTGAACCGCCTGCGCGAGGTTGACGAACCTCCGTTGCCCGACGTCACGGAGAAAGAGACATGATCGCGTTGTGGGCAACGCTACTCCTGCCCCTGACCGGCATGGTGCTGCTGGCGCTGGTCGGGCATCGCCGCAGCGCCGGCTGGATCAACGTGTCGATCAACGGCGCGAGCCTGGCCGCGTCGTTGTGGCTGGCCTGGACGGTGTTGCACGACGGCCCGTTGCTGTCCACCGGCAAGTTTCTCTACATCGACGCCTTCAATGTCTATCTGGTGGCGCTGACCGCCTTCGTCGGCTTCACCACCGCCATCTTCTCGCGCACCTACATGCAGCATGAGGTCGACGTACGTCATCTCAGCCGGGCACGGATGCGTCTGTACCACTCCATGTTTCAGGGCTTCATGTTCACCATGATGGCGGCACTCACCACCAACAACATCGGCATCCTGTGGGTGGCCATGGAAGGCGCCACCCTCGCCACCGTGCTGCTGGTGTCCCTGTACCGCACCCCCGAGGCCGTCGAGGCGGCGTGGAAATATTTCATTCTCTGCGGCGTCGGCATTGCCCAGGCGCTGTTCGGCACCGTGCTGCTGTACTTCGCCGCCGAACGTGTGATCCCGGATGCGGACGACGCCCTCGCCTGGACGGTGCTGTACAAGGCCGCCGGCAGCCTGGAACCCACGGTGCTGACCATCGCCTTCGTCTTCCTGCTGGTCGGCTATGGCACCAAGGTTGGCCTGGTCCCCTTGCACAACTGGCTGCCGGACGCGCACTCCGAAGGTCCAACGCCGATGTCGGCGATTCTCTCCGGCCTGCTGCTGAACGTGGCGCTGTACGCCCTGGTGCGCGTGAAAATGATCGTCGATGGATCGTTGCACACGAATCTCGCCGGCTATCTGATGATGGCCTTCGGCATGTTGTCGTTTCTGGTCGCCGGTCTGTTCCTGCATCGACAACGCGACATCAAGCGAATGTTCAGCTACTCCTCGATCGAACACATGGGGCTCATGACCTTCGCCTTCGGCATGGGCGGGCCGCTCGCCACCTTCGCCGCGTTGCTGCACATGACCGTGCACTCGCTGACCAAGAGCGCGGTGTTCGTCACGGTCGGGCACGCGGCGCAGATCGCCGGCACCCAATCGATCCAGCAGATTCGTGGCCTGATCCGCACCCAGCCCGCCGTCGGCTGGGGTCTGTTGATCGGCACGGTTGCCATCGCCGGCTTTCCGCCGTTCGGCGTGTTCACCAGCGAGTTTCTGGTCCTGACCGCGACCATGAAGGCCTGGCCGTGGCTGACGGTGCCGTTGCTGGTCGGGCTGGCGATCGCCTTCGCCGGCCTGTTTCGCCACCTGCACCCGATGGTGTACGGCGAGGCCCCGGCCGGGCAGTTACCCGTGCGCGCCAACATGTTCCCGGTCATGCTGCATCTGCTGTTCGTCCTGTGGCTCGGATTGTCCATTCCGAAATTCCTGGCCGACTGGTTCAGCCAGGCCACCCTGCTCATCTCCGGCAGCTCACCGCTATGAACGACGCCTGGATCACCGCCTTGCTTGCACAGTTGGCCGCACACGACGTGCACGCGGACGAAGCCCCTGAGCCGGGGTTGGCGCCGGCGCGCCTGATTCGCCTGGCCGCCGAAGACTGGGGCACGCTGGCGCGCGTGGCGAAGGCGGCGGGCGGTCGCTGGGTCGCGGGCTTCGGCGAAGATAACGGTGAGGAAATTGTCATCAACGCCTGTTTTGAAAAGCACGGGGCCTACCTCGTGGCGCGCACACAGGTAAACCGCGCCACGCCGATCCTGCCTTCACATACACCCTACTACCCGGGCGCCGACCGCCCCGAGCGCCATGCCCAGGACATGCTCGGGATCGCCTTTAGCGATCATCCCGACGCGCGTCGCTGGAGTCGGCATCAGGCGTGGCAGGACAAGGACTTTCCGTTGCGCCGGGATTTTCCGGTCGCCGGTCGTGCGGTTGGGCCGACGCCGCCGGATGACAAATATCGTTTTCTGCAGGCCCACGGCGCGGGTGTCTACGAAATCCCCGTCGGACCCGTGCACGCCGGTATCATCGAGCCCGGTCACTTCCGCTTTCAGGCCGTGGGTGAAACGATCCTCAACCTCGAGGAACACCTTGGCTATGTCCACAAGGGCATCGAGAAGATCGCCGAGGGCCGCGATGCGGCCGGGCTCGCACGACTCGCCGCCCGAATCTCCGGCGACACGACCGTGGCCCACGGCTGGGCCGCGTGCATGGCCATGGAACGCGCCGCCAAACACGAGGTGCCCGCCCGCGCGCTGGCGTTACGGGCCCTGATGTGCGAGCGCGAACGGGTCGCCAATCACCTGGGCGACATCGGCGCGATTCTCAACGATATTGCCTTTACCTTCGGTTTCTACCAGTTCGGCCGGTTGCGCGAAGACTGGACCCGCGTCTCCCAACAAACTTTCGGTCATCGCTTCATGATGGATTGCGTGATCGCCGGCGGTGTCGGCGTGGACATCAACGACGCCCACCGTTCCGCCATGCTGCACCAGATGACCAAGATGCGTCCCGACATCGAGAGCCTGATGGCCATCGTCGAAGACAATGCCTCGGTCGAAGACCGCATCGACACCACCGGCTACCTGAGCCCCGAACAGGCAAAAGACTTCGGGGCCGTCGGCTACGTCGGTCGCGCCAGCAATATCGATTTCGACGTGCGCCGGGATGCGCCCTATGAGCCCTACGATCGCCTTCAGGTCGATGTGCCGGTCTACCATTACGGCGACGTGGCCGCCCGCACCAAAGTGCGATTCCATGAAATTCTGGCCTCCTTCAAACTGATCGAGCAGATCGTCAACGCCCTGCCGGAAGGCCTGATTGCCACCGCCTGGCGCAACCCGGCTGCCGGCGCGGAAGGACTCGGGCTGGTCGAGGGTTTCCGCGGCGAAATCCTGACCTACGTGCGCTTCGGTGACGATGGACGTATCGCCCGCTTCTATCCGCGCGACCCATCCTGGCTGACCTGGCCGACGCTGGAGAAACTGGTTCGCGACAACATCGTCCCGGACTTTCCGGTGTGCAACAAATCCGTGAACGGCTCCTATTCAGGTCATGATTTGTAATATTTTGAAACGCAGATGAACGCAGATAAGACAGAACGATGAACGCGGATAACCGTAATATCTGCGTGTATCTGCGGATTGATCTGCGTTAATCTGCGGATCAGATTCTTATGCTAAGAATACTCGCCAAGATACAGAAGATCGGCATCATCACCGAGCCCCTGCCGGCGACTGACCAGGTGGCGCTGGAGCAGGTGGGTCAGCAACTGCGTGATCGCGTCGGCGAACTGTTTAGCGGCAGCCTCGCCATCCGCGAGGTCGATGCCGGCTCCTGCAACGGTTGCGAGCTCGAAATTCACGCACTCAACAACCCGTACTACGGTATCGAACGCTTTGGTATCCACTTTGTCGCCTCCCCACGGCATGCCGATATGCTGCTGGTGACCGGACCGGTCTCACGCCACATGGAAGCGGCCCTGCGCCGGACCTACGACGCCACGCCGGAACCGAAGCTGGTGATCGCCGTCGGTGAGTGCGGCGCCAACGGTGGCGAGTTCGGCGTGAGTTACGCCTCCTGCGGGGCCGTCGCCAACGTCATTCCGGTGGATGCCGTCATCCGCGGCTGCCCACCGACACCGCTCGACCTGATGCGCGGCATCCTCGAGGCCATTGGCAAACGTTCTCCCTGATACCCCCGGCAACGGCCTTGATCGGGGCCACTCCGGGTCACGGCCTGGCCCTACCGGCAACGGTGCTAGAATCCGGGTTATCGCCATGACCGACGCCCCGCGTTGCTGACCCTCTCACCCGCCTCACTCGGCATCCTGCTCGCTGTCCTGATCCTGCTCTCGGCCTTTTTCTCGGCCTGCGAGATCGGGCTGATGACCATCAACCGCTACCGGTTGCGCAGCTTGGCCCAATCCGGGCACCGTGGGGCCAAACTCGCCAGCCGGCTGCTGGAACATCCCGACCGCCTGCTTGGCGTGATTCTGATCGGCAGCAATGCCGTCAACATCGCCGCCTCGTTCGTCGCCTCGCTGCTGACCCTTGACCTGTACGGCGAGAAGGCACTGGCCTTTGCCGTGGCTATCCTGACCTTCGTGGTACTGGTTTTTGGCGAAGTCGCTCCAAAAACCTTCGCCGCCCTGCATCCCGAGCGCGTTGCCTTCCCCGCCGCCTATGTGCTGGCACCACTGCTCAAGGTGCTGGCGCCGGTCATCTGGCTGGTCAACGGACTCTCCAACCTGCTGCTGCGGCTGTTCGGGGTCAATGTCCGGCGCCGGACGGCCTCGGCCGTTACCGCCGAGGAGCTACGCGCGCTGGTGCGCGAGGCCGATGTGCTGATCCCGGAATCGCACCAGGACATGATGCTGGCCATCCTCGACCTCGAGAAAGTGACCGTCAACGACGTCATGGTGCCGCGCAACCGCATCCGCGGCATCGACCTCGATGCCGCGTGGGACGAGATCGTCCACCAGCTGACGGCCAGCCGCTATACCCGTCTGCCCGTCTACAATGGCAATCTCGACAACGTGGTCGGCGTGGTGCATGCCCGGCTGGTGCTGAACCTGATGCGCGAGGGCACGCTCGATCGTGACGCCCTGATGCGTATCGTGGCCGATCCCTACTTCATTCCCTGGGGTACGTCGCTGACCACGCAGTTGCTGAACTTCAAGAAGATTGGCCGGCGCATGGGGCTGGTGGTGGACGAGTACGGCGACATCCAGGGGCTGGTATCGCTCGACGAGATTCTGGAAGAGATCGTTGGTGAATTCACCACCCGCGCCCTGCGCAAGGACGACGACATCCATCCGCAGCCGGACGGCAGTTACCTGGTGCAAGGCACCGTCAGCCTGCGCGACCTGAACCGCAAGCTCGGCTGGAACCTGCCCACCGATGAATCCCGCACCCTGAACGGACTGATCACCGAGCATCTGGAAACCCTGCCGGAACCCGGCACCAGCCTCAAGCTGCACGGTTATACCGTGGAAGTCCTGCGCACCCGCGGTACTGCGGTAGCCATCGCCAAGATTTACCCGGCGGAGCAACCCGAGTCTGCGGCGTCCGCGCCCACTGACGGATAATCCGACGGACAAAAAACCGAACGGTTATCGCTCCTTGTAGACGGTATCCACTGCCAGGCCGGCGGCCAGCAGCAGAATAGACTTCTCCGGCGTGGGTTCATCGTTCAGCGAGAGCATGTAATTGTCCGCTGACGTGAATAATTCTTTCCCGATGCCGGCCCATTTCTTGGTGATGGTGCCGATTTCCCGCTCCGACTGATCGAGAAAACGGAAGTTCCAACCCTTCCAGTCACCTTTTACGAAAGCCACCTGACTGCCGTTGGCGCTGAATACGTAAAAGGCGCCACCGAGCGAGAAGGCCTTGCTCCTGAGCCAGCCGATCACCTTCCCACGCTTGTCGCAGATGTTGATCTTCGACCGGAAGAGTGTGATGCCGCGATGGATGGAAAACAGCCTCTTGCCTTCATTGTCCGGATCGGCGCCTTCGTAGACGAAGACTTTCGTCGGCAGGAGCTGCTTGCCGATCACCAGTCGCAGGATGTGGACCAGAAAGCCCGGTTTCTCTTTCGCAATCCCGAGTTGCTTCTGCGTTTGCGGGTCGAGGATATCGTAGGTATCCGACAACTTCATGAACCCGACGTGTTCACGAATGAAATAAGTTTTTCTGTTCAGCATATTGGTTTCTCTCGTTTCACGAAGTCCTGACAGCGTTTCAATCGAGTCTGACCCTATTGGTTCC
>CAKKRZ010000146.1:0-4559 GCA_919902925.1 Acidiferrobacterales bacterium
TCATGACCACGCAGAACAACCGCGCCAATTATTACGTCCACGACGCCATCGACCCGAAGCAGTTCGCCGACATCGAAGAATATAACCGGTACGTTTACGGCCTGTATCTCCAATGGCAGGCGAGATATCTGGATTGATCGGATGTTCCCTTCTCCTTTGGGAGAGGAGGCGATAGAAAACGCAGATGGTGATTACTGTAGGCTCTATTGAAATTCGTGTGGGTGAAAACGGCTAGGCAGGCAAAATCGAATTCCCCCCTCCCTTGACGGGAGGGGGCGAGGGGGAGGGTGGGCATCACCGTGAAGCAGCGATGGATTCGGGTTTTGCCGCGTGTCGGCCCGCCACCCCCACCCCGGCCCTCCCCCGTCGAGGGGGAGGGAGTATTTCGCGGTGACCCGTCGGGTCGAGGGACTACCCACTCGTTTTTCAACAGAGGCTTACTGTATGACTTTTACGGCCTCGCCGGTCCTGGGTTCGCCGAAGGGAAGTTGGCGGTTGATCAGTCGCAGCTGAAATTCCGGGGCAATCGTCAGCGGCGAGGTCCGGACCATTTGCTGGAACGTGACGTTTTTCACGGCGACGTGAATGCGGATACGCAGGGGGCGGGCGGCGGACCGGTCGGTCGTGTTCATCTCCCGCAGGCTGGCGATCAAGTCATCCGCTTTCTTTGTCAGTCCCGGTGCCGGCGTCGACAGTTCCGAAAACACGAACAGCCTGAGCAGAACCTGTTGGTTGCTGACAACCACGGCGTCTGACCGAATCTGTTGCCCGGACAACAGCACCTTGCCCGCATGCCGGTAGCCGCTGTAGGCGCCGACCCGGAACGGTCGCGGCGGGTGGGTCGGGTCTTGCCGGTGCAGCAAGTCAATGAGGTTCCGCGGGTTGTGCACGGACATCTGCTTCTCGTGCGAGATCGTCAGGCGAAATCGTTGGTCGATCGACCGGAAGGTGAGTCTGCCCGGCGTGTGGGAGATCAGCCGCCACTGATCCTTCAGGCGCAGCATCAGCCCCGCGAGCGGAAAATACAGGTTCTGACCGCGGCGCACGTAGTCGCGCCCGTCGCCATCGTAGACCAGTCCGTCAATGGCTTTCAGATACGAATCCCGCCCGCCTTCGCCCGGCGCCAGCAGGTTTCGCCTGGTGCGCACCTCTTGTGTCAGCGCGGCGATGCGCAGGTTGGGTTCCGGGTGATCGCGGAAGATGGGCGGTATGTAACCGTCATCGTCCAGCGACGATGACGACGACGGCGGTGGTTCGTCCGGCCCGGCAAGTTGCGCGAGCAACTGCAGTGCATCGATGGCGGCCTGCGGTTCGTAGCCGGCGCGGACCAGATAGCCGATCGAGAGGCGGTCGGCCTCGATCTCCTGTTCGCGCACGCGCCCCTTGACCATGGCGCGGGTGAAGGTGCGCGTCATCTCGCGTGAGTCACGGCCGCCGATGCGGCTGGCGAGCTGCTCACTGCGGGACAGGGTGGTGAGCGCCTCCGTTTCCGTCTTGCGGCTGTGGCCGGAAAGATGATGAGCGATCTCGTGGGCGAGGACGGCCGCCAGCTCGGCCTCCGATTGCAGTAACGCCAGCAGGCCGCGACTGATATAGACATTGCCCGAGCGGCCGACGACCGCGGCGAAGCCGGGATTGTCGGTGACGGTAAAGCGCAGGCGCGCGCCGCTGGTATCGTTGGCGCGCAGCAAGCGGTCGCCGACTCTTTGCACGTACTGTTGCAGACGATTATCCGGATAAGCGGCGTAGCCACCCGGGATCACAACGTCCAGCGGTGGAAGTTCGGCGCGTGGCGCGTCCGTGGGTCCCGTCCCGGCGCAGGCGGTCAGCAGCAGAGACAGGACGACGGCGAGGCAGCGGCCTCGGCCGTGGCGCTGGGGCAAGGGGGATGCGTCCATGCTTTGCGGGTACCCGGTGACTATAATAATCGGCTAGCGGAAAATTCGACGCCGCAATCTACCATATAACCCATGACGAACGGATTTCCACCGATCCCTTCCCCGACCGCGAGGTTGTGGCCGCTGCTGGCGTTGTTGAGCCTGGCCGGATGCGTGCCGCCGGTGGTGCTGAACTATCAGGGTTTCCACAACGCCGACTTCGCGGCGCGCAGTCGTCCGGCCGTGATTCATGCCAAGCCGGTCGAGGAATTGCTCAAGGGTGGATATCTCCTGATCGGTTACGTCGACCTGCGCCAGAACGTGCGCGAGTGTTTCGACGACGGCAAGTGTCGAAAGATTTCGGACCAGCCGCCGTCGCGGGAGGACATGCAGCGCATCGCGGCCGAGCGCGGTGGCGACGTGGTGACGCTGGTTGAGGAGAAACAGATTCTCGACAAGATCCAAACCACCCATTGCACGTCGACGACGGTTACCACCTATGTATTGCAGGGGCGCGTCTATACCACCACCGTCTGTTTAAGCAGCGTGACCCGCCACGGTCACCGCGAAGCCAAGCTGACGCGCGCGCTCATCTGGCGCCACGAGCCGAGGCGCGCCACGGCCGAGGCCAATGACCGCGCCATCCGCCAGGCGATGGAGTCCCTCGACCGTACCTATCGCGTCGCCGAACCCGCCACGCCACCGGTGCCCGCTGGCGGCGCTACGACGGAACTCGATGTGCTGAGTACCTCCGGGCCAAGCCGCTCGCTTGGCACATCGACCACGCCGATCCTGACAGCCATGGCACTGGGCCGGGACGATGAGGTCAGGCGTCTGGCCTCGACCGACGAGGCTCGGCAATGGCGCGATGAACACGGCCGCACCGCGTTGATGCAGGCAATCATGATGCGCCAGCCACGGGCCGCGGAGGTACTGCTGGCGACCGGCCACGATCACCGGCTTCAGGACAACTGGGGCAATATCGCCCTCAGTTACGCGTTGATGCGCGGCGATCTTCCGCTGGCGCAGCGGTTGGTGAACATGGGCAGCGACGTGCAACACCGCAATCGCAAGGGCAGCAATCTGGCGATGTTCGGGCTCATGAGCGACAACCCGCGCGTGCTTGATTGGCTGCAACAGCGCGGCGTCGATCACCGGCGGACAAGTGACACGGGACTATCCCCGCTGATGATCGCGGCCGTCAGCGGGAACGTGAAGTCGCTGGAGTGGCTGATTGGCCACGGATCGACCATCGATGCCCGCGACCGGGCGGGACGCACGGCGCTGGTCTACGCCGCCGGTGGCGGCCAGGTAGCCAGCCTGCGCGCGCTTCTGAAACGCCGGGCCTCGTGGCAAATCGCCGATCATGAGGGCAGCACCGCACTGATCTATGCCGCTGCCTACAACAGTCCGGCGGCCATCCAGGTGCTGCTGGACGCCGGGGCGCGCATCGACGACCAGAATCATCGCGGCCAGAGCGCTCTGTACGCCGCGATGTCGCGACGGCATGTTCCGGCGGCGCAGGTGCTGCTCAAGCGGGGCGCCAAGGTGGCGGACAAAAACACCAGCGCCAACGACATGCTGGTGCTGGCCATCCGCACCAACGACACGTCCTTGACCGAGGCCATCATCCAGCGTGGGGCCAGTGTTCGTGAGCTGGAACGGCAACGTGGTCAGTCGCTGGTGTGGCTGGCGCCGTCCACGATCCGCACGGACCTGCTGCGCTTGCTGGTGCGCCATGGCATGGATATCAATTATTCCGGCAGCGACGGACGCACGCCGCTGATGTATGCCGCGCAGGCCGGGAGGACGGAGCTCGTGCGCATCATGCTGGAACTCAAGGCGGACCCGGAGCGGCGCGATCGAACGGGCCGCACGGCGCTCATGCTGGCCACCATCGCCGGACACACCCAGGTGGTCAGTACGTTGCGTGAGGCAGGTGCGAAGGAGTGAAGACCATCCTGGCGTTCATTCTGTTGGCGGTCAGCGCCTCGGCTACGGCCGCCGTAAGTTTTGCAGATCGCGTTCAGGACAGTCTGCCAGAAGGCGTTCGCCTTACCGCCATGAACTGTCGCGGGAATTTCGTGGTCATCCGTGGCGAGTCGCCGGATGAGCCCCGTCTGACGACGTTCATGCGCAGCATGTCCGACAAGGGCATTTCGCCGGAACTTCACCTCACCCATCCCGGCAAGGAGACCGATCCCCCGGTGTTGACCTTCACGCTGCATGCCCGGGATACGAAATCGTTCGGCGCCGACGTGTGCACCGGCCTGCCCGATCGTTTTCCCGTGGTCAGGGCTGAAGTGTCGCGCCGTCGGGAACCGCCAGCGCCCTGCCCGGGGGCACGGAACCCGCAACACGTCCTCGACAGGCAAGCGGTCGAAACCATCCGCATGGTCGGCGTCATGACCAGGACGGAGACGCAATTTCTCTATGCCATCGTGCAGGGCTCCGGCGAGCAAGTGCATCGCGTGCGCGTCGGTGACCGGCTCGGCGCGGAGGAGGCCTGCGTGCTGGCCATCCGTGAAGACGGAATATCCGTGCGCCTGCCAGGCGGCGAGCGGCGTATTCCGCTGGCGTCGGAATAACTGGGAGTCATCTCAAAAATCCGAACACCGCTAACCGCAGATGAACGCAGATAGATTCAAAGCCGCAAACGCGCCATCCCAGGCGCGCGCCCCT
>CAKKRZ010000146.1:4659-16156 GCA_919902925.1 Acidiferrobacterales bacterium
GATGAACGCAGATAGATTCAAAGCCGCAAACGCGCCATCCCAGGCGCGCGCCCCTCGCCTCGATCCCATCGGCGAATCCGCGTTTATCTGCGTGTTCCATCCGCGTTCATCCGCGGTTTCATGTTCTTACAGGTATTGTTGAGATAGCTTCTAACTGTTGCGAACGAGGTTGTCGGCGAACAGTTTTCCCGGATTGAGAATTCCCTTCGGGTCGAAGTCGCGCTTGACGGCGCGCATGAGCGCGAGCGTGTCGGGGTCGATGGCGCGATCAATGTAGTCGCGCTTGGCCAGGCCGATACCGTGTTCGCCGGACAGGGTTCCGTCCAGCGACAACACCAGATCGAACACCCGCGACAGGCAGGGCAGGGCGTTCTTTTCCTGGGTCGGATCCTGGGTGTCGTAGAGCAGGTTGACGTGAATGTTGCCGTTGCCGGCGTGGCCGAAATTGACGATCGGGATGCCGTACTCGCGGCTCAGGCGCTCCAGCCCGGCGATCAGTTCGGGGATGCGCGACACCGGCACCACCACGTCTTCGTTGAGCTTGTTGGGCGCGAGCTTGCGCAGCGCCGGCGACAATGCCTTGCGCGTGGCCCACAGGGCCTCGGCCTCGGTATTGTCACGGGCCGTCGCGACGCGCAGCAAACCATCCACAGTAGCAGCGCGGCGGATCGCCTCGACATCGGCGTTGAGACCGCTTTCCGAACCATCGACGTCGATCATGAGCAGCGCGCCGGCATCCGTGGGCAGTTCGGCCGTGGAGTAGTCGCGGATCATGCCGATGGCGGTGGCATCCATGAATTCCAGTGCGCAGGGGGTTACGGATTGCGCCATGATGCGCGCGATGGCTGCCGTGGCGCTGGTGATGTCGCGGTAGACGGCCTGCAGGGTGCGGCGGGCTTCGGGCCGCGGGATGAGTTTGAGGATGGCCTCGGTGACGATCGCCAGTGTGCCCTCCGATCCGATCAGCAGGCGCGTGAAGTCGTAGCCGGTGGCCTGTTTGCTGGTGCGTCCGCCGGTGTGGATCAGATGCCCGTCGCCGGTGACGGCGGTCAGGCCGAGCACGTTCTCGCGCGTGGCGCCGTACTTGAGCGAGCGCGGTCCGGCGGCGTTGTGGGCGATGTTGCCGCCGACCGTGCAGTAGGCGGCGCTGGTTGGGTCCGGCGCCCAGAAGAATCCGTGTTGGCCGGCCTCGGTCTGCACGGACTGATTGATCACACCAGCCTCGACCCGCATCAGCCGGTTGGCAGGATCGGTTTCCAGGATGCGGATCATTCGTTCCAGCGACAGGACAACGCCGCCGGCCACCGGCACCGAGCCGCCGGCCGTGCCGGTGCCGCGCCCGCGCGCCGTGATCGGCACGGTCGACTCGAAGCAGCACTGCACGATGGCCTGCACCTGCGCGGTGGTGGTGGCAAACACCACGGCATCCGGCGGGTGGTGGCGCCGGGAGTTGTCATAGCCGTAGGTCCAGCAGTCGGCCGGGTCGACGATCAGGTTGTCGTCGCTCGCCGCCTGCCTCAATTGATCAAGGAAGAGGCCGGGCAATCCACGCATCACGGTAGCTCTACCCGCTGCGCCCGCTTGCCTTGCTATTGGACAAGCGAATACGTTCGAGAAGCGCGGTGGTCGAACGATCAAAACGGAATGGAATGGAATGAACCTTACCGCCACGTGCCTGGACCAGGTCGGCGCCGACGATTTTGTCCGGCGGCCAGTCGCCGCCCTTGACGAGATGATCGGGTTGCACCGCGCGGATCAGTTCGAGCGGCGTGTCTTCGTCAAAAGGAACGACCAGCGTCACCATCGCCAGTGCCGCCAGGACCGCCAGGCGGTCTTCGAGCGGGTTGATCGGGCGGCTATTGTCTTTGCCCAGCCGGCGGACCGAGTCATCACTGTTCACGCCAATCACCAGGCTTTGGCCGAGTTGTGCCGCCTCTTCCAGATAAGCGACATGACCGCGATGGAGAATATCGAAACAGCCGTTGGTGAAGACGATGGGGCGGGACAGGGCGGCCAGCCGTGCGGCCAGCTCGCGCCGGTCGCGGACAATTCTGGAGGAGAGCAGGATCAATCGAGGTGCTCGAAGCGTTTGACGGCCCGCCACACAGCGCCGATCGTGAGCCGCGGTGACATCAGGATTGTCCGAGCAGTTGCTGATCGATCAGGTCGCACAGGCAATGAATGACCAGGCCGTGGACCTCCTGAATGCGGGCGGTGGAACTGGCATGCACGCAGACGTGCACGTCCTCGCCGTTGAGCAGGCCGTTGATCTTGCCGCCGTCGCGACCGCTCATGGCCACGACCACCAGTCCGCGTTCGTGCGCGGCCTCGATGGCACGCAAGACGTTCGGCGAGTTGCCGGAGGTGCTGATGGCCAACAGCACATCACCGGCCTGACCGAGGGCGCGCACCTGCTTGGAGAAAATCTCCTCGAAGCTGTAGTCGTTGGCAATCGAGGTGAGCGTGGAGGTATCGGTGGTGAGCGCAATGCCGGGCAGGGCCGGGCGCTCGCGTTCGAAACGGTTCAGCAGTTCAGAGGAAAAGTGCTGGGCATCGGCCGCCGAGCCGCCGTTGCCACAGGCCAGGATCTTGCGATCCGACAACAACGCGCGGATCATGCGCGCGGCGGCGGCGCTGATGGACGGCACCAGGTCTTCGCGTGCGCTTTGCAGGGTGGCGATGCTGGCGTCGAACAGCGTGCGAACCCGCTCGGCGTAGGCCTCGGCGTTGGGTGGGGCGGTCGGAATCGGGCGGCTCATGGTTTCTCTCAGAATGCGTTCTTCAGCCACTCCAGCGTGGCGTCGGCGAGGTTGCCGCTAACCGCTACGATATCAAATCGGCCGTTGCACTTGGAGCCCCGGTGGGTCAGCAGGTAGTGCTCGGCGGTGGCGCGCAGCCGGGCCTGCTTGTGTGCGCCGACCGTTTCGGCCGGTGTGCCGTAGTCGCTGCGGGACCGGTAGCGTACCTCGACGAACACCAGGGTGTCGCCCTCCCGGCAAACCAGGTCGATTTCGCCGTGCAGGGAGCGATAGTTGCGTTCGAGGACGGCCAGCCCATGGCGTTGCAGATAGTCGGCAGCCAGGGACTCGGCCGCCTGGCCGTCGGCCAGCCGGGTCACCGTTGTTCCGCTGAGCCTTCGAGCCGGAGCACGGGACGGGTGGCCGCGCCGCTGTCGATCAGGGTCGGCACACCGCGTTTGAACTGCGCCCACAGCATCTGGCGCTTGAGGCGGCCCTGCGGATCGAGGCTGAGCCCGCTGGTGACACCAAGGAAACGGGCCGACGGATCGCTGCTCAGGCGGGCCAGGTGCGGCAGGATGGCATAGCTGTCCACGCCCAGCGCGAACAGTCGGTCGAGGTCGGTCTGGGCGTGCGGCCAGTTCGACTGCAACGAGGCGCGCAGGGTTTTGAGATTGCCCTCGCCGATCAGCATCCACGGCATGTCGACGAACAGCACGCCGTCGAGATCGATATCGTGCAGGGCATTTTCGCGGCCGCTGAAGATGTGCGACGTGGCGTAGACCGGAATGCGGCGGGCGCGGAAGAAACTCAGTTGCGGTTTGATGAGTCGGCCACGCGCGGCGTCGGTGGCCAGAAAGACGGCGTCGATGTCCTGGCGCGGCCGCGGCTCAAAGTGTACGCGCTGGCCGACCGCCTGCTTGATCAGTTCCAGGCGTTCTTCACCCTGGACGATGTTGAGCAGTTGCTTGACGGGTTCGGAGAAATCGGTGTCGGCCGGATCGTAGGTCTGCGCCAGGCGGATCGTGCCGCCCAGTTTCTGCCAGTGTTCGACAAAGGCGAGTTTCATGCGTTCGCCCCACGGCGTCTTCGGATACAGTACTGCCGCCTGGCGGTGGCCGTCGAGGTAGGCGCGTTCGGCGGCCTGGCGCGCCTCCTGTTCCGGCGGCAAGCCGAACTGGAAGACAAAGCTGCCGGGGCTCTCGGTATTGTCGATGTGCGACAACAGAACTGTGGGCACCGGGAAGTTACCCTTGCGCACCAGCTCGTCGGTGCTCTGCCGCCCGAGCGGGCCGACCACGATCTGCGCGCCATCCTTGACGGCCTGCTGGTAAATGTCGGGGGTCTTGGCCGGATCGGCGCCAAGGTCGTAGATCTGTATCTTCGGCTTGTCCGGGTCGGTCGAGTTATTGTGCGCGGCGAGGAAACCGTCGCGCACGGCCTGAGCAGCGCTGCCGACGTCCGAGGTGAGTGGCAGGAGCAGCGCGATACGCATGAAACGGGTCGGCAGCCGCGGGGCGCGGCTGAGCAACGTGTCGATCACGCCGTCGAGCGCCGGGTGTTTCGGGTAAGTCTGGCGCCAACGTTCGAGCGCGCTGCGCAGCGCGTCCGGGCGGTTAAGGTGTTCCTGCGCAAGCATGGCCAGCTCGACCCAGCCGGCCAGGGTGCGGTCGCGGGTGATGTCGAGCTGGGCCGACAGGACGTTGCGTTTCTGATCCTCGAGGATCTTCCACAGGCGGTTCTGGTTGTCGCGCACATCATCCTTGCCCGCCAGATATTGCTCGCGCTGGATAAGATTGCGGATGGCGCCGAACGGATTGTTGAGGGCCTGCTCCGCCTCGGCGCGTGCCACCAGAATATCGGCGGTAACGGTGGGCGGGAGCGGGCTGAGTGCGATGGCGTCGTTAAGCTGGCGGATGGCGCGCTCGTGCGCGCCTTGCAGCAGCAACAGCCGCGATTGCAGTATCTGCTTGCGGGCGATCAGCGTGGCCCCGTGCTCGCGCACGTGGATGTGTTCGAGCCGGTAGCCGGCCTCGCGTGTTTCATTGGCCTTGAGCAGCATCTCGACGGCGCGCAGCTGCCATTGGGCACGCATCGCCCCGCGTGTCGGAATGGCCAGGCGGTCGAATTCTCTCGCGGCCAGCACGAATTCGCCCTCGCGCGCGAGCTTCTCGGCTTTCTCGAGGTTACCGGCCGGCTCGGCCGGGCCGAGGGCCTCGCGGGGCGTTTCGCAGCCGGCCAGCAGCGCCAGGGCGGCGATCAGCAGGGCGAGGGCAAAACCGCGCAGTCCCGGTACGGTCGGGCGGGTACGGAGGATTGGGGAGGTCATGTATGATTCGAAATTCCTGTACCAGCGCCGAAGTATGAGAAGCAGGCCCCTCCCGTGTCAAACCGCGCCGCCCTGTATATTGTTGCCACGCCGATCGGCAATCTCGAGGATTTGACTCCCCGCGCGCAACGCGTGCTCGCGGAGGTGGCGCTGATCGCCGCCGAGGATACCCGCCACAGCGGCAAGTTGCTGCAACATTTTCACATCACCACCCCGCTCACGGCACTGCACGAGCACAACGAACGCGAGCAGGTACCGCTGCTGATCGAGCGCCTGCGCAACGGAGAGTCGCTGGCGTTGCTCTCCGATGCCGGCACACCGCTGGTGAGCGATCCCGGTTATCACCTGGTGCGCGCGGCGCACGAGGCCGGTCACCCGGTGGTGCCGCTGCCCGGCGCCTGTGCGGCGGTGACCGCCCTGTCGGCCGCGGGCCTGCCCACCGACCGGTTTGCCTTCGAGGGATTCCCCCCGGCCAAGTCGGCAGCGCGCCGGCGTTACTACGAATCGCTGCGCGCCGAGCCGCGCACGCTGGTGTTCTACGAAAGCCCGCACCGGATCGTCGAATCGCTGGCCGATATGGCGGACGTGTTCGGTGCTGACCGCGAGGCGGTGGTGGCGCGCGAGTTGACCAAGCAGTTCGAGACCATCCGGCCCGGCCCCCTCGGCGGGCTGGCCGAATGGGTCCGCAGCGATGGCCAGCAGCAGAAGGGCGAGTTCGTGCTGATCGTCCACGGCGCCGAGGCCACGGGTGCCGACAGTGCCGCGGAGGGCGCACGCATCCTGCGGGTGTTGCTCGATGAATTGCCCCTGACGCAGGCGGTTTCGCTGGCGGCCCGTCTCAGCGGGGAGGCCAGAAACAGACTCTATGATCTGGCTCTGTCCCTGCAGCCGGGACGGTCAGGGACGGACAAAATGCCCCCGGGACTGTAGAATAGGAATTGGAGTTGGCCGGATGGTCGCTGTCCTTCGGGGCAGAGGAAAGTCCGGGCTCCGCAGGGCAGGGTGCCAGGTAACGCCTGGGCGGCGCGAGCCGATGGAAAGTGCCACAGAAAATATACCGCCGATGGCCTCTGGTTTTCGAACTGGGGGCACAGGTAAGGGTGAAATGGTGCGGTAAGAGCGCACCGCGCTCCTGGCAACAGGGGTGGCAGGGCAAACCCCACCCGGAGCAAGACCACGTAGGGGAACGATAGTGTGGCCCGCACTGTTCCCGGGTAGGTCGCTTGAGGCGGACGGTGACGTCCGTCCCAGAGGAATGACCGTCCAAGACAAAACCCGGCTTACAGGCCAACTCCACATTTTCTTCTTTAAGTAGTCTTTATAACTAACTGTAAATAAACGAGTTGTTGTTTTTCAATTTGTCCAATTTCTGGGCAAATCCCGCCGATTTCCTGCTGCACTTTTCTTCACCCGGGTCCCGGGCGTCTTCTCATTTATAACTCTCTGTCGTGAAAAGGATTCCTGTTGTCGGCTTGGCACTAATCGCCTTGACAGCCCAACCATTTGCTAACTATAGTGTCGGCAAGTGGGGTTTTGTGGACATTTGTGGACTGAAGAGGGAAAAAGAGCAAATCCATGTTCCGCGGTGTCAACAACCTGAACCTCGACAGCAAGGGACGACTGGCGATCCCGACTCGCTATCGCGACACGCTCACGCGTCATTGCAGCGGGCGCATGGTACTGACGGTCGATCGCGATCACTGTCTCCTGCTGTATCCGTTTCCGGACTGGGAAGAAATTGAGCGCAAGCTGGTGAAGCTGCCCAGCTTCAATGCCCAGTCGCGTCGTCTGCAACGCCTGCTGATCGGGCACGCCACCGAATGCGATCTCGATGCCGCCGGCCGCATCCTGCTGCCGCCGCCGTTGCGCGAGTTCGCATCGCTGGACAAGGCGGTGGTGCTGATCGGACAGGGCAACAAATTTGAAATCTGGGATGAGTCGACGTGGAACACGCGTCGCGCGGAATGGTTGTCGGGCGGCGGGGAGAATGAAGGTCCGTTGCCCGAGGGCCTTGAGCAGCTCTCGCTCTAGCACGTGTGGAGAAAGATACCCATGTTCCGGTACTGCTGGCCGAAGCGATCGAAGCCCTGGCGGTGCGCCCCGGGGGTTTTTACGTCGATGCCACCTTCGGTCGTGGCGGACACAGCGCGGCCATACTCGATCGGCTCGGCCCGTCCGGCCGGCTGGTGGCCTTCGATCGCGACCCGGCCGCCGTCGATCATGCCCGTCTCCGTTTCGCCGGGGATGCACGATTTGAGATTCATCGAGGGCCGTTCTCGATGATGACCCGGACCCTCGACGCGCTCGGCTGGCGTGGACGTGTGCAGGGCATTCTTTTCGATCTCGGCGTTTCTTCCCCCCAGCTCGACGATCCCGCCCGCGGGTTCAGCTTTCGGTTCAGCGGCCCACTCGACATGCGCATGGATCCGTCGACGGATGAGTCGGCGGCCGACTGGCTGGCGCGCGTTTCGGAGCCGGAACTCGAACACGTGATCCGCGAACTCGGCGAAGAGCGGTTTGCCCGTCGTGTCGCCCGCACCATCGTGCGTGCACGCGCGGCGCAGCCCATCGATACCACCGCGGCACTGGCCGCCATCGTGCGCGATGCGGTGCCGACCCGCGAACGCGGGCAGCATCCGGCCACACGCACCTTTCAGGCCATCCGCCTGCACATCAATCGCGAACTCGATGAGCTGGCGCAGGCCTTGCCACCGGCGGTGGAGCAACTGGCGCCGGGTGGGCGCCTGGCGGTCATCAGTTTTCATTCTCTCGAGGACCGGATCGTCAAACGTTTTATGCAGCGCGAGACCAAGGGTGATCCGCTGCCGCATCGCCTGCCGGTGCGCGAGACGGTGCGTACTCATCGCCTGCGTCTCATCGGCCGGGCCGTACGCGCCGGTGAGGCGGAAGTGGCCGCCAATCCGCGCGCCCGGTCGGCGGTGCTGCGGGTCGCGGAGCGAACCGAACATGCGTAGCCTGACCCTGGCGGCGCTGGCGCTGGTGATACTGAGCGCGCTGACGTTGGTGTTCACGCGCCAGGAGAACCGCAAGCTGTTCAGCGCGTTGCACCAGTTGCGTGCCGAGCGCGACTCGCTCGACACCGAGTGGGGACAGCTGCTGCTGGAAGAGGGCGCCTGGTCGCAACACCAGCGCGTCGAGACCACCGCCCGTCAGCGTCTCGGCATGGATCTGCCGCCGGCCGAGCGCATCGTGGTGGTGCGGTTACCGGAGACGAGCCCATGAGCGCGGCATCGCGCGGCGTGCGCCATCCCTACCGGGCGCGAACCGTGGTGTTTGTGCTCATGTCGGCGCTCATGGTGCTGGCCGGTCGCGCGGTCTATCTGCAGGTCGTGCAGGGCGACTATCTGCTGAGTCAGGGCAGTCAGCGTCACTCACGCGTGGTCAAGGACAACTCGCACCGCGGCATGATCCTCGACCGCTACGGCGCGCCACTGGCAGTCAGCACGCCGGTCGACTCGGTCTGGGCGCACCCGGAGACGCTGGCGCAGGCGCACGCATCGTGGGCGGCGTTGGCCCAGCAGATCGACATGACGCCGCGTGAACTGGCGCGCCTGATCGAGCGCCACCGCGACCGTGAATTCATGTACCTGAAGCGCCACGTGACGCCGTCGCAGGCCGAGCGCATCACGGCGCTCAACGTGCCGGGTGTGTCGCTGTTGCGCGAATATCGTCGCTACTATCCGGCCGGCGCCAGCGCCGGTCATGCCCTGGGTTTCACCAACATTGACGACGCCGGCCAGGAGGGTGTCGAGCTGGCCTATGACGCCTGGCTGCGAGCGGTGCCGGGGCGCAAGCGCCTGTTGCGCGACCTGCACGGCAATGCCGTCGAACAGGTTGAAAGCGTGACGCTGGCCAAATCGGGACGCGACCTCGTGCTCAGCATCGATCGCCGCATCCAGTATCTCGCCTACCGTGAACTCAAGGCGGCCATCGAGCGACATCACGCCAGTGCCGGCTCGGTGGTGGTGCTCGACGCGCAGTCTGGCGAGGTGCTGGCGCTGGTCAACGAGCCGGACTTCAACCCGAACAACCGCAGCCAGCTGAAGAGCCCGGTGTACCGCAATCGCGCCGTTACCGACATGTACGAACCCGGCTCGACCATGAAGCCCTTCACCGTGGCGGCGGCCATCGAGAGTGGCCGCTACACGCCGCGCTCCTTCATCGACACCGCGCCCGGCGCGGTGCTGGTCGGCCACAAGACCATTCGCGACACGCAGAATCACGGTCGGCTGACGCTGGCCGGTGTGCTCGAAAAGTCGAGCAACGTCGGCGCGACACGCATCGCCCTGTCGCTCAACAAGCAGGCGTACTGGGAGACCTTGCGCCGTCTTGGTTTTGGCGACACCACTCAAAGCCACCTGCCGGGTGAGGCGGATGGGCGGTTGAACCCGCCGTCGCGTTGGGTGCCGATCGACCAGGCGTCGCTGTCGTTCGGTTACGGCATTTCGGTTACGCCGTTGCAGTTGGCGCGCGCGTACGCCGCCATCGCCAACGGCGGTGAGCTCAAGCCCATCAGCCTGCTCAGGCTCGAGGCGCCGGCCAACGGCACTCCGGCGCTGTCGGGGTCCACCGCCCGCGCCCTGCAACAGATGTTGGAGCTGGCCGTGATGAGCGATGAAGGTACCGGCCGGCTGGCCCAGGTGCCTGACTACCGGGTGGCGGGCAAGACCGGCACGGTGCGCAAACTGACGGCGCGCGGCTACGCCGACGATCGCTATGTCGCCTGGTTCGCCGGCTTCGCGCCGGCCTCGAACCCGAGACTGGTAATGGTGGTAATGATCGATGAGCCGAGTCGCGGCGGATATTTCGGCGGCCAGGTCGCGGCGCCGGTATTTTCGCGAGTGATGGGCGGTGCGTTGCGCCTGCTCGACATCCCGGCCGATGCCATCCGGCAACCGGCGCGCGCGCCCGCGCGCGGGACGATTTGAACGTGAGCGCGTCCATGGAATTGAGCCGACTGCTGGCCGGAATCGCGCGGGTACCGCCGGGCACGGACCGGCCGGTGCAGGCGCTGCAGATCGACAGTCGCCGCGTGACCGCGGGTGACGTGTTCGTGGCCATGCCCGGCGCTGCTGCCGATGGCCGGCGCTTCATCGCCGATGCCGTCGCGCGCGGCGCCGTGGCGGTTCTTTGCGAGGCAGACGGTGATGTACCGGCCGGCGACGTGCCGGCGATCGCCGTGACGGACCTGCGCCGCCAGCTCGGTGCGCTCGCCGACCGGTTGCACGGCGAACCGTCGCGCGAACTCGTGGTGATCGGCGTGACCGGCACCAACGGCAAGACCACCTGCACGCAACTGCTGGCGCAGGCGCTGGATGATGTGGAGTCGCGCGAACGCGCGCGCCGTTGCGGAATTATTGGCACGCTCGGCTACGGATTCCACGATGCGCTCGATGCCTCGCTGCACACCACGCCGGATGCGATCACGGTGCATCGCCTGCTGGACCGGTTCCGGCGCGACGGTGCCTCGCACGTGGCCATGGAAGTCTCTTCGCACGCCCTCGATCAGGGGCGCGTGAATGCGGTGCGTTTTGCCGTGGCGGTGTTCACCAATCTCACCCGCGACCACCTCGACTACCACGGCGACATGGCCAGCTACGGCGAAACCAAAGCCTCGCTGTTCCGCTGGCCGGGTCTGCGCGCAGCGGTGATTAATACTGACGACGATTTCGGCCGTTCGCTCATCCCGACGCTACCGAAGGGCGTGCGTGTCGTGAGTTATGGCCTGAACGGCGGCGACGTGCGCGCCCGCGAACTGCGGGCGACGCACGAGGGCCTGCATCTCGTGGCCGAGACGCCGGCCGGTCCGGTGACGATGGACAGTCCGCTGTTTGGCCGGTTCAACGCCAGCAATTTGTTGGCAGTACTGGCGACGTTGCTGGCGCTCGATATGCCGCCGGCGGAAGCGGCGCGTCGTCTCGCCCGGGCGCGCGCGGCCGACGGCCGCGTCGAACGTTTCGGCGGGCGCGGCGGACAACCGCTGGTGGTGGTCGACTATGCCCACACCCCCGACGCGCTCCAGCAGGTTCTCAGGGATCTGCGTGAGCACACCCGGGGCCGGCTGATCTGCGTGTTCGGTTGTGGCGGCGATCGCGATCGCGGCAAGCGCCCGTTGATGGGGCGCCTGGCCGAATTGCTGGCCGACGAAGTGATCCTGACCGACGACAACCCGCGCCGCGAGTCGCCGGCCGCCATTCTGGATGAGATCCGCGCGGGCATGTCGGGCACGCCGACGGTGATGCACGACCGTCGCGCCGCCATCGCCGCCGCCATCGCGCGCGCCGGTGGCGACGATATCGTGCTGGTCGCCGGCAAGGGGCACGAGGATTATCAGGAGATCAACGACGTGCGCCATCCGTACAGCGATCGCGCCACCGTGCGCGAACTGGTGGCGGCATGAGCCGCAGAG
>CAKKRZ010000146.1:16256-31007 GCA_919902925.1 Acidiferrobacterales bacterium
GGTGGCGGCATGAGCCGCAGAGGCCGCTTGCGGCATCCTGCCTCTCGCGACACTCGCGCATCCATGCGCTTCGCAGGGGCCACGATTTATCTTTCGGAGAAAACGGCATGATGGCGTTGTCCATGCTGGCCGATGTGTTGAAGGGCCGACGGCAAGGACCGGATGCGCTGTTCACCGGCGTCGGCACCGATTCGCGCACGCTGCGCCGCGGCGACCTGTTCGTGGCGCTGGTGGGCGACCGCTTCGACGGTCACCAGTTCCTGGCCGAGGCGCTGGCCGCCGGCGCCGCCGGGGCGCTGCTGGCGCGTGACGTGAACACGACCTTGCCGACCGTGCAGGTGAACGACACCCGCCGCGGTTTTGGCGAGCTGGCGGCCTTCTGGCGTGCGCAGTTCGACATTCCGGTCATCGCCGTGACCGGCAGCAACGGCAAGACCACCGTCAAGGAAATGATCGGCGCGATCCTCGGGCGCGGCGCGCGCGGGTGTGTCACGCGCGGCAACCTCAATAACGACATCGGCGTGCCGCTGACGCTGTGCCGTCTGACCGCCGAAGACCGCTACGCGGTGATCGAGATGGGCATGAACCACAAGGGCGAAATCGACTACCTGACGCGCCTGACGCACCCGACCGCTGCCGTCATTACCAACGCCGCCGAGGCTCACCTGGAGGCGCTTGGCAGCATCGACGACGTGGCCCATGCCAAGGGTGAGATCTTCGCCGGCCTGACCGGCGACGGTATCGCCATCATCAACGACGATGACCCGCACGCCGGGTTGTGGCGCGCGCTGGCCGCCCCGCACCGGGTCGTCACCTTCGGTCTTGATCGCCGTCCCGACGTGACCGCGCACTACACGCTCAGTCGGGCGGGGGCCGATCTGACCTTGCAGACGCCGGCCGGCGAGCAGTACGTCCGCCTGCCGATGCTGGGTCGTCACAACGTGCTGAACGCGCTGGCCGCCACCGCCGCGGCGCTGGCCGCCGGCGCGACGCTCGCCGATGTGCGCAGCGGGCTGGAATCGGTGCGGCCGGTACCGGGACGTCTGGAGGTCAAGGACGGCGTCAGCGGTGCGCGCGTGATCGACGATACCTACAACGCCAATCCGGCCTCGCTGGCCGCGAGCCTGGAAGTGCTGAAGGAATTCCAGGGGGACCGGATGCTGGTGCTGGGCAACATGGGCGAGCTGGGCGAGCAGGGCGGGGAGCTGCACCGGCGTGTCGGCCAGACCGCCAAGGCCATGGGTATCCAGCGGCTCTATGCATTCGGCGATCTCGCCGCGCTCGCCGCCAAGGCCTTCGGCAAGGCCGGGCGCGCGTTCGACCGGCCGGAGGCGTTGATCGATGCGCTGATCGACGTCATGCACTCGGGCATGACCGTGCTGGTGAAAGGCTCGCGCGCCGCGCACATGGAACGCATCGTCCACGGCATCCTGCGTGGTGCGACCGAACCCGTTATCGATAACCCGGAGAACTGAACCGTGCTTTATCACCTCTTTGACTGGCTGGCGAACGACTACAACTTCCTGAACGTCTTCCGCTATCTGACCATGCGCGCCATTCTCGGTGTGCTCACGGCGCTCACGATCTGCTTCCTGATCGGCCCGGCGATCATCCGTAAGCTGGTCACCCAGAAACTCGGCCAGACCGTACGCGATGATGGACCGCAGACGCATCTCGCCAAGGCCGGCACACCGACCATGGGCGGTTTGTTGATCCTGATCGCTATCGTGCTCGCCACGCTGTTGTGGGCCGATCTGCGCAATCGTTTCGTGTGGATCGCACTGCTGACCACGGTGGCCTTCGGCGCAATCGGATTCGTCGACGATTACCTGAAGATCATCCACAAGAACCCGCGCGGCATCGGCGCGCGCGCCAAGTTCTTCTGGCAGACCGTGGCCGGGCTCGGCGCTGCCTACGCACTCTACGCGCTGGCCCGGGTGCCGGCGGAGACGCAGCTGCTGTTCCCGGTTTTCAAAAACCTGTTCATCGACCTGGGTCCGTGGTTCATTCTGTGGGGCTATCTGGTGATTGTCGGTTCCAGCAACGCCGTCAATCTCACTGACGGCCTCGACGGGCTGGCGACTTTGCCGACTGTCATGGTGGCCGTGGCCCTCGGCATCTTTGCCTACGTCATCGGCCACCTGAAGTTTTCCGGTTACCTCGGCTTCCCCTACATCCATGGCGTCGGCGAAATCATGATCTTCTGCGCCGCGATCGCCGGCGCCGGGCTCGGTTTCCTCTGGTTCAACACCTATCCCGCCATGGTGTTCATGGGCGACATCGGCGCGCTGGCGCTGGGCGCGGCGCTCGGCGTGATCGCGCTGGTCACGCGCCAGGAGATCGTGCTGGTGATCATGGGCGGCGTGTTCGTGATGGAAACGGTGTCGGTGATGTTGCAAGTGGCGTCGTTCAAGCTGACCGGCAAACGCATCTTCCGCATGGCGCCGTTGCATCACCATTTCGAACTCAAGGGCTGGCCGGAACCGCGCGTGATCGTGCGCTTCTGGATTATCTCGCTGATTCTGGTGTTGATCGGGCTGGCAACTCTGAAGATCAGATAGGAAAGCAACGAGTGGTAAACACGGCAGTCATGATGAAACTGGAAAATGCCAAACACGCGCTGGTGGTCGGCCTCGGGCTGACCGGCCAGTCGTGCATCCGTCATCTCATGGCCCGCGGTTACGCGGTGGTTGGTGTCGATACACGTCCGCAACCGCCAAAGCTGGATGAACTGCGCCGCGAGTTTCCGGGGCTGGAACTGCACGCGGGCGGCATGCCGGCCGCACTGTTCGATCGCCCCGGACTGCTGGTGGTGAGCCCAGGTGTATCACTTAAGGAGCCGGTGATTGCGCGCGCGATCGCGCAAGGTACGCAGCCCATCGGCGAAGCCGCAGACGCGCCTCATCAAATGTCAGAACGAACGAGTGAAACGAGTAGGGTTCCCGCTTCGGCGCGCGGCCCTCGCCTCGTTCCCATCGGCGAAGCCGCAGACGCGCCATCCCTGGCGCGCGGCCCTCGCCTCGTTCCCATCGGCGAAGCCGCAGACGCGCCATCCCTGGCGCGCGGCCCTCGCCTCGTTCCCATCGGCGACATCGAGCTGTTTGCGCGCGCCCTGCGTGAGCGCCTGCAGCTGGCGCCGACCGCTTCATTACCGGTGCTGGCGATTACCGGCGCCAACGGCAAGAGCACGGTGACCGCCATGACCGGCGCCATCTGCGTCGAGGCCGGTCTGCTGACACAGGTCGGCGGCAACATCGGCACGCCGGCGCTCGACCTGCTGGCCGGGAATCCGGCCCAGAGTTACGTGCTGGAGCTGTCGAGCTTCCAGCTCGAGACCACCTGGACCCTCAACCCGCTGGCGGCCACGGTGCTGAACATCACCCCCGACCACATGGATCGTTACGCGGACCTCGACGAATACGCCGCCGCCAAGGCGCGTATCTTCCGGGGCGACGGCGTGCTCGTTCTCAATGCCGACGACCCACGGGTGATGGCGATGAAGGTTTCCGGACGGCGTGTAATCCGCTTCGGGCTGGATCGACCGGCCACATCCGGTGATTACGGACTTCGCGAGCACGGCGGCGAGACCTGGCTCGCCCGCGGTGACAGTTTGTTGATGCCAGCATCCGAAGTACCGCTGCCCGGTCGTCACAACCTGGCGAATGCGCTGGCGGCGATCGCGCTTGCCCAGACCCTGGGCGTTAGCGACGCCCATTGCCGCGCGGCCATGCGCGCCTTCCGGGGTCTGCCGCACCGCACCGAACTGGTTGCCGAGATCGACGGCGTGCGCTGGATCAACGATTCGAAGGGAACCAATGTCGGTGCCACGGTGGCGGCGCTGGCCGGCATGACCGCGCCGGTGGTGTTGATCGCCGGCGGCGACGGCAAGGGCCAGGACTTCGGGCCGCTGCGTGCGCCGCTGGCCGAACATGGTCGTGCGCTGGTGCTGATCGGTCGCGACGCGTCGCTGATCCGCCGCGCGGTGGGCGATGCCGTGCCGCTGCACGAAGCCGCCGATCTGCCGGCGGCGGTCGGGATCGCGCGCACACTGGCGCGCCGCGGCGACATCGTGCTGTTGTCGCCGGCCTGCGCCAGTTTCGACATGTTCCGCAACTACCAACACCGCGGCGATGTGTTTCGCGCGGTGGTGCGCGCACTCCCGGGAGAGAGGACATGATCATCGCCGCCCGGTTCGACACCTGGCGCCAGAGCGGCACGCGTGCGGCCGGTCGCGCGCACCCGGCGCTCGATCCCTGGCTGCTGGGATCGGCGACCGCGCTGATCGCGCTCGGCATCGTCATGGTCTATTCGGCCTCGGTCGCCTATGCCGAGCGCATGACGGGCCACGGCCTGTACTTCCTGTCGCGCCACCTGGCGCACCTGGCCATCGCCCTGCTTGCCATGCTGGTTGTGTACCGCCTGCGCGTGCGCGTGTGGGAGCGGCTCGGACCGTACCTGCTGCTGGCCGGCATCGTGCTGCTGTGCATCGTGCTGTTGCCCGGCATCGGCGCCAGCATCAACGGCAGCTCGCGCTGGATCCGGCTCGGCGTCTTCAGCCTGCAACCGTCGGAACTGATGAAACTGTTTGTGGTGGTGTACGTGGCGGGCTACCTGGTGCGCCGGCAGGAGGAACTGCTGCAATTCACGCGCGGCATTCTCATGGTCGGGCTGGTGGTGGCGGTGATCGGCATGTTGCTGCTGCAGGAGCCGGACCTCGGTTCGGTGGCCGTGATCTGCGCCACGGTGATGACCATGCTGTTCCTCGGCGGCGTGCGCTTCTGGCACTTCGGGCTGGTGCTGTTGCTGGGGTTCGGCGGCATGGTGCTGCTGACCGTGTTTTCGCCGTATCGCATGGGTCGCGTCACCAGCTTCCTGGATCCCTGGGCCGATCCGTTCGGCAGCGGCTTCCAGCTGACCCAGGCGCTGATCGCCGTCGGTCGCGGCGAATGGTTCGGCGCCGGCCTCGGGGCGAGCGTGCAGAAACTTTCCTACCTGCCCGCGGCGCACACCGATTTCGTGTTTGCCGTGACCGCCGAGGAATTCGGCCTCCTGGGTGTATTCGTGGTGATGGGGCTGTACGCGATCGTCATCCTGCGCGCCTTTGCCATCGCCCGCGCCGCGGAGCTGGCCGGGCAGATTTACGCGGCACGCCTGGCACAGGGCCTCGGCCTGCTGCTCGGCGTGCAGGCCATCATCAACATCGGCGTGAACCTCGGCGCGCTGCCGACCAAGGGGTTGACGCTGCCGTTCGTAAGTTACGGCGGTTCCAGTCTCATCGTCTGCGCGATCGCGCTGGCGATTCTGCTGCGCATCGGCCGCGAGGCCCATGCCCAGTCTTGGGGGAGGGCTGCGACATGAGCAGGGCGGCCGCTTTCGACATCCTGTCTCACGCGGCACTTGCGCGTCCTTGCGCGTCGCAGGGGCCCCGCGCAGCGGGGATGCAACCGGCCGCGATTGTCGCCTGCTGCCGACGTCGTGAACGGAAAGACTTGGACTATCGTTCGGAGGCAGCGACATGAGGGCGCTGATCATGGCCGGCGGCACCGGCGGCCACGTGTTCCCGGGGCTGGCGGTGGCGCGCGTGTTGCGCGCCCGGCACATCGACGTCACCTGGCTCGGCACCCGCCGCGGCATCGAGGCGCGGCTGGTGCCGGCCGCCGACCCGGCCATCCGCATCGAGTGGATCAACATCCGCGGCGTGCGTGGCACCGGTCTCGTCAACTGGTTGTTGTTGCCGTTCACCTTGTTGTACGCGATGTGGCAGGCCATGGGCGCGATTCGCCGCGTGCGGCCGGACGTGGTGCTGTCGTTCGGCGGTTTCGTGGCCGGGCCGGGCGGGCTGGTGGCCTGGCTGCTGCGCCGGCCATTGATCATTCATGAACAGAATGCGATCCCGGGGATGACCAACCGCTGGCTGGCGCTGGTGGCACGTCGCGTGTTGACCGGTTTCCCCTCCGCCTTCGGTTCCCTGACGGCCGCCCAGCATGTCGGCAACCCGGTGCGCGCCGAGGTGCGCTCGTTGCCGCCACCGGAACAACGCATGGCTGGGCGTGCAAGCCGGCTGCGCGTGCTGGTGGTGGGCGGCAGCCTAGGCGCACGCGCGTTGAACGAAACCGTGCCGCGGGCGTTGGCCCGTCTGGACGCGGCCGATCGCCCGGAGGTCTGGCACCAGTGCGGACGCGATCAACAAACGCCAACCGTTGCGGCCTACGCCGGATTGCCGGGCGCGCGCGTGGCCGAGTTCATCGACGACATGGCGCAGGCCTACGGCTGGGCAGATTTGGTCATCTGCCGCGCCGGCGCCATGACCGTGGCGGAACTGGCGGCGGCTGGCATCGGCGCGATCCTCGTCCCGTATCCACACGCGGTCGACGATCACCAGACCGCCAATGCCCGTTACCTGTCCGAACGCGGTGCCGCCACCTTGCTGCCGCAGTCCGAATTGACGGCCGAACGCCTGGCGCAACTGCTGCAGGACCTGGTCGGCCGGCGCGATGTATTGCTGGCCATGGCCACAGCGGCGCGCGCCTGTGCAGTGCCGGACGCGGCCGAGGCGGTGGTCGAGACCTGTCTGACCGAGGTCGGGGTAGCGAGATGAGCCGCAGAGGCCGCTCACGGCATCCTGCCTTTCGCGGCACTCGCGCATCCATGCGCTTCGCAGGGGACTTGCGATGCACTGACGGAGGCGAAGGCCATGCGTGACATCGTCAAGCGCGTGCATTTCGTCGGCATCGGCGGCTCTGGCATGTGCGGCATCGCCGAAGTGCTGGCCAACCTGGAGTTCGCGGTCTCGGGTTCGGACCTGCGCGAGTCGGCCACCACCCGCCGCCTGCAATCGCTTGGCGTGTCGGTGCAAATCGGCCATCGCGGCGAGTGGGTCAAGGGTGCGGACGTGGTGGTGGTGTCATCGGCCGTGGATGAAACCAATCCTGAGGTCGCGGCCGCGCGCGCGGCCCATATTCCCGTGATCCCGCGCGCCGAGATGCTCGGCGAGCTGATGCGCCTGCAACGCGGCATCGCCGTGGCCGGCACCCACGGCAAGACCACGACCACCAGCCTGCTGGCGAGCTGTCTCGCCGAGGGCGGACTCGACCCGACCTTCGTGATCGGCGGTCGTCTGAACAGCGCCGGCACCAATGCGCGTCTCGGCCGCGGCCAGTATCTGGTCGCCGAGGCCGACGAGTCGGACGCCTCGTTCCTGCACCTGCAACCCTACATGGCGGTGGTGACCAACATCGACGCCGATCATATGCTGACCTACGGTGGCGACTTCGAGCGCCTCAAGCAGGCGTTCGTGGATTTTCTGCACAACCTGCCGTTCTACGGCCTGGCGGTGCTGTGCGCCGACGATCCGGTGGTGCGCGACATCCTGCCGCGCGTGCACAAGCCGGTGCGCACCTATGCCATCGATGCCGACGCCGATGTGCGCGCCCACGATGTCCGCCAGCAGGGCCTGACCATGCATTTCCGGGTCAGCCTTCCCGGGTCGGCGAATTGGGCGCAAGTCACGCTCAACCAACCAGGGCGGCACAACGTGCTCAACAGTCTGGCGGCCATCGCCGTTGCGCATCAGCTGGGCGTGAAGAAAGACGCGATCGTGAGCGCGCTGGCGCAGTTCTCCGGCATCGGCCGCCGCTTCCAGCACAATGGCGACGTCGCCTGGCGCGGGGGCACGGTCACGCTGATCGACGATTACGGCCATCATCCGCGCGAGATCGCGGCCACCGTGGCGGCCGCACAGGCCGCCTGGCCCGATCGCCGGCTGGTGGTGGTGTTCCAGCCGCATCGCTATACGCGCACACACGATCTGTTCGAAGACTTCGCGGCGGTGCTGGCCGAACTGAAGGTGCTGGTGCTGACCGAGGTTTACAGTGCCGGCGAAAAGCCGATCAGCGGCGCGGACGGCCGCGCGCTGGCGCGCGCAATCCGCGCGCGCGGCAAGACCGAGCCGGTGTTCATCACCGACGTGAGCCACCTGGCCGACGTGTTGCACGACCTGCTGCAACCGGGCGACGTGGTGCTGACCATGGGCGCCGGCAGCATCGGCGCGGCGGCGGCCGCCTTGCCGGAGGAACTGAAGGGGAGGGCCCGATGATGGCGGCCGGAAACCTCTCGAATCGGCGCGGCACGTTGCTGGAGAACGAACCGATGTCGCGCCACACCAGCTGGCGCGTCGGTGGACCGGCCGACCGCGTGTATCTGCCGGCCGATCTCGACGACCTGGCGGGATTTCTCGCCTCGCGGCCGAAGGATGAGTCGATTGTCTGGGTGGGTCTGGGCAGCAACCTGCTGGTGCGTGACGGCGGCGTGCGCGGCACGGTGATCATGACCAGCGGCGCGCTCGGTGAATTGTCGATGCAGGATGATGGCACGGTGCGCGCCGAGGCTGGCGTGCCCTGTGCCAAGATCGCCCGCTTCAGCGTTCAGCAGGGCCTGCAGGGCGGCGAGTTTCTGGCCGGCATTCCCGGCACGGTCGGCGGGGCGCTGGCGATGAACGCCGGCTGTCACGGCTCCGAGACCTGGCAGTATGTCGCCGCCGTCGAGACCATCGACCGTGCTGGCGAACGCCGTGTCCGACCTGCAGGCGATTTCAGCGTTTCCTACCGCAAGGTGACGGGCCCAATCGGGGAATGGTTTGTGGCCGGCCACTTCCGCTTCCGTCCGGGACAGACCACCGAAGGCAAAGGCATCATCAAGCAGTTGTTGGCGAAACGCGGTGCCAGCCAGCCAACGCAGCTACCCAATGCCGGTTCCGTGTTCAAGAACCCGGTGGGGGATTTTGCGGCGCGCCTGGTCGAGGCCAGTGGTCTCAAGGGCGTTTGCGAGGGCCGCGCCTGCGTATCGGAAATGCATGCCAATTTCATCATCAATACCGGCGATGCCCGTGCCGCTGACATCGAAAAATTGATCGCGCGCGTGCAGGCCGAGGTGCAGGCGAAGCAGGGCGTGCGCCTCGAAACCGAAGTGCGCGTCATTGGTGAAAAATAAATGGAACCGCAGATGAACGCAGATCAACAACACACGCAGATAAACGCAGATATTTCAGAGAGAGAATCCGGTGGGATCCGGAGGAGGAATTTTATTTTTCCATCCATCTGCGTTTATCCGTTCTTTCTTCCGCGTTCATCTGCGGTGAAAGGGTTTAACTCTTATGGCTAGGAATTTCGGCAAGGTGGCGGTGCTGATGGGCGGGCCTTCCGCCGAGCGCGAGGTATCGATCAAAAGCGGGACGGCGGTGTTATCGGCGCTGCGTCGCCAGGGCGTGGATGCGCACGCCGTCGATCCGGACCACGACATCGTGCAGACATTGACGCGGGAGAAATTCGACCGTGCCTTCATCGTGCTGCACGGCCGTTGGGGCGAGGACGGCGTGATCCAGGGGGCGCTTGAAACGATCGGCATGGCCTATACCGGCTGCGGGGTGCTGGCCAGTGCTCTGGGCATGGACAAGCTGCGCTGCAAACTTCTTTGGTCCGGTGCGGGTATTCCGGTGCCGCCGTATGTCGTGCTCACGCGCCACAGCGATTTCGACGCCGTGGCGCGCACGCTCGGCCTGCCGATGTTCGTCAAGCCGGTGCGCGAGGGCTCCAGCTTCGGCATTACGCGCGTGACACGCGCCGGCGATCTGGCCGCGGCCTACGAGACCGCGGCGCGCTACGACGATCAGGTGCTCGCCGAGCAAGCCATTGTCGGTCCGGAACTGACCTGCGCGGTGCTCGGCGATGAGGCGTTACCGGTGATCCGCATCGAGACGGTCACCGAGTTCTACGACTACGAAGCCAAGTATGTGCGCGACGACACGCGCTACCTGTGTCCGGCCGGCATCCCCGAGCCGCTGGAGCGGCAGGTCCGCGCCCTGGCCCTTGATGTGTTTCGTTCCATCGATGGTCGTGGCTGGGGCCGTGTCGATTTCATGGTCGATGCCAGTGGCCAGCCGTACGTGCTGGAGGTGAACACCGTGCCCGGCATGACCGACCACAGCCTGGTGCCCAAGGCCGCGAAGGCGGCCGGCATCGATTTCGATGCGCTGGTGATGCGCATCCTGGAGACCTCATGCTTATGACAAGACGAAAGCCGCAAACGCGCCATCCCTGGCGCGCGGCCCTCGCCTCGATCCCATCGGCGACGAGCGAAGTGAGTGGGGCTTCATTATATGCGCGCTGAACGCGACGCGGCCGTGAAGCGCGACAGCCTGTTGTACCCGATGCTGGTGTTGCTGGCCGCGCTGCTGGCCGGCATCGCGCTGCTGGCTACTGTCGACCGCCTGCTGGCGCCGGCGGCCCTGCCGCTCCAGCACGTGCGCTTCGAGGGCGAATTCCGGCGCGTGAGCGAAAACGAACTGGGCCAGGCCGTGCTCCCGGCGGTCGGCCGCAATTTCCTGTTGCTCGACCTGGATGCCGTGAAACAACGCGTGCAGTCGCTGCCCTGGGTGTATCGCGCGTCGGTGCGCCGCGCCTGGCCACGCGACCTGCACGTTGAATTCCTGGAGCAGCAGATCGTGGCGCGCTGGGGCGAAACCGCAAGCGGGCCTGATCATATGGCAGGACGAACGAGAGAAGCGAGTAGGGCTTCCGTTTCGGCCCGCGGCCCTCGCCTCGATCCCATCGGCGAGACGACGACTTGGGTCAACCACGCCGGCGAGGCGGTGACCTTGCCAGGTGCCACCGATCTGCCGAAGGACATGCCTTTGTTGCAAGGACCGAACGGGACCTCAGCGGAGGTGCTGACCCAGTACCAGCAATTGGCACCGATGTTTGCCGCCCAAGGGTTGTTGCTGGAGCGGCTGCTGCTGACGCCCCGGCGCAGCTGGCAGCTGGTGGTACTCGACGGGCGCACTGGCAGCCACTTCACGCTGCTGCTGGACCGCATCGAGACGGCCCGCAAGGCTGAACGCTTCGCACGCTCGTACGCACAGGCACTGGCGGCGCGCGCAGCGGAGATCCGGCAGGTAGACCTGCGCTACGCCAACGGCTTTGCCGTGCAGTGGCGAAACACGATCCAACCGAACGGGGGCTGACCCATGGCCAAGAAAGACGAAGAGAAACTGATTGTCGGTCTGGATATCGGGACCTCCAAGGTCCTGGCGATCGTGGGCGCCCTGTCCCCGACCGGCGAGGTCGAGATCATCGGCGTCGGCCACCATCCGTCGCGCGGCATGAAGAAGGGCGTGGTGGTGAACATCGAGTCCACGGTGCAATCCATCCAGCGCGCGGTCGAGGAGGCCGAGCTCATGGCCGGCTGCCAGATCCACTCGGTCTATGCCGGCATCGCCGGTTCGCACATCTCCAGCTTCAACTCACACGGCATCGTCGCCATCAAGGAGAAGGAGGTCGGGTCGAATGACGTCGAGCGCGTGATCGAGGCGGCGCGGGCGCTGGCCATCCCGGCTGATCAGCGTCTGCTGCACATCCTTCCGCAGGAATTCATTATCGACAAGCAGGAGGGTATTCGCGAACCGATCGGCATGAGCGGCGTGCGTCTGGAGGCCAAGGTGCACATCGTCACCGGCGCGGTCAGCGCCGCCCAGAACATCATGAAGTGCGTGCGCCGCTGCGGGCTGGAGGTGGACGACATCATCCTCGAACAACTGGCCTCGTCGATGGCGGTGCTGACCGAGGACGAAAAGGAACTTGGCGTGTGCATGGTCGATATCGGCGGCGGCACCACCGACATCTCGGTGTTCACCGAGGGCGCCATCCGCCATACCGCGGTGATCCCGATTGCCGGCGACCAGGTGACCAACGACATCGCCGTGGCGCTGCGTACACCCACCCAGAACGCCGAGGAGATCAAGAAGAAATACGGCTGCGCGCTGACGCAACTGGCCAGCCGCGACGACACCATCGAGGTGCCAAGCGTCGGCGAACGGCCGCCGCGGCGGTTGTCGCGGCAGATGCTGGCGGAGGTGATCGAGCCGCGCATCGAGGAACTCTACGGCCTGATCCAGGCGGAACTGCGACGCAGCGGCTTCGAAGACATGATCGGCAGCGGTCTGGTGCTGACCGGCGGGTCGAGCAAGATGGAAGGCATGATCGATCTGGCCGAGGAGGTGTTTCACATGCCGGTGCGGCTGGGCATGCCGCAGTACATCGGCGGGTTGCGCGGTGTGGTGCAGAACCCGGTGTTTGCCACCGGTGTCGGGTTGGTGCTGTACGGCGCGAAGTATCGCGAGGGCAAGACTTACGAACGCACCGCGCCGACCCGGGGAGTCAAGGGTATGTGGGGAAAAATGAAGGGCTGGTTCGAAGGAAATTTTTGAACGCGATGGGCACAGAGACGGGGCAGTACCTATCCACGAATTTCGCCAACAGGAGGCGCATGACATGTTCGAGCTGATGGATACATACGGCCAGCAGGCCGTGATCAAGGTAGTGGGCGTGGGCGGCGGCGGCGGTAATGCCGTCAACCACATGGTGGGTGCCAACATTGACGGGGTGGAATTCATCTCCGCCAACACCGACGCGCAGGCGCTGAAGGATTCGAAGGCGCGCACGATCCTGCAACTCGGCGTGAACCTGACCAAGGGGCTCGGCTGTGGGGCCGATCCAACACGCGGCCGGCAAGCGGCGGTGGAGGATCGCGAGCGTATCGCCGAGATGCTGGCGGGGGCCGACATGGTGTTCATCACCGCCGGCATGGGCGGCGGTACCGGTACGGGCGCGGCGCCGGTGGTGGCGCAGGTGGCCAAGGACATGGGCATCCTGACGGTGGCGGTGGTGACCAAACCGTTCCCGTTCGAAGGCAAGAAACGCATGGCCGTGGCCGACCAGGGCATTCGCGAGCTGGTCGAGTATGTTGATTCCATCATTACCATCCCCAACGAAAAGCTGCTGACCGTGCTCGGTAAGGAGGCCACGCTGCTCGACGCTTTCGGCAAGGCCAACGCCGTGCTGCAGAACGCCGTGCAGGGTATCGCTGAGTTGATCACGCGCACCGGTCTCATTAACGTCGACTTTGCTGATGTGCGCACGGTGATGTCGGAGATGGGCATGGCCATGATGGGGTCGGCGACCGCCCGGGGTGCCACCCGTGCCCGCGACGCGGCCTTGGCGGCCGTGACCAGCCCGCTGCTGGAAGACATCAATATTTCCGGCGCGCGCGGCATTCTGGTCAACGTGACGGCCGGACCGGACATGGCCATCGGCGAGTTCGAGGAGGTCGGGGGTATCGTCCGGGACTTCGCCTCGGACGACGCCACGGTCGTGATCGGTACGGTCATCGAGCCTGACATGGGCGATGAGATCCGGGTGACCATTGTGGCCACCGGCCTGGGGCAGGAAAAACGCAAGCAACCTTATAAGGTGGTCAAAACCGGCACCGGGACAACCAGTTACGAGCACCTGGACACCCCAACCGTGATCCGGAACCGTCGCCATGATCGCCCGGTATCGGGTCCGGCCCTGGCTGAAGGAGGGGTGGAATATCTGGATATCCCCGCCTTCCTGCGCAAACAGGCGGATTAGGGTGGTAATTCCGCTGGTCGGGCAGCAGGCTCCGGTCGGAAGATGTCCCCTGTAACTGCTGGACAATACAGGGGATTTAACCTTTAATTAGCCGCAAAACACGGTTCGCAAGCTAGGAGGATGGGTAGAGACACGACCCCGAGACTCATCGGGATCGTTTCGTCGTCGCTGTCTGACTGCTGAAAACACTGTACAGACAGACAACGACTGCGCTCAACAATATCAATGATTCATCAGCGGACGCTCAAGAACGTCATCCGCGCCACCGGCGTTGGATTGCACACGGGAGAGAAGGTGTACCTCACCCTGCGCCCGGCGCCAGTCGATACCGGCATCGTTTTCCGGCGCATCGATCTGCCGGAGCCGGTCGAGATTCTCGCCTGCCCCGAAAATGTTTCGGACACGCGCCTGTCCACCTCGCTCGAGGCCAACGGCGCGCGCGTCTCCACGGTTGAACACCTGATGTCCGCCCTGGCCGGCCTGGGCATCGACAATGCCTACATCGAACTGACCGCCGCTGAAGTTCCGATCATGGATGGCAGTGCCGGTCCGTTCGTGTTCCTGATCCAGTCGGCCGGCATCACCGACCAGTCGGCACCCAAGCGTTTCATCCGCATCACGAGGCCGGTGCGCATCGAGCAAGGCGACAAGTGGGCGCAGTTCGAACCGTTCGACGGTTTCAAGGTTTCCTTCGCGATTGATTTCGATCACCCGATTTTCCAGAACTCGGCACAGACCACCACGGTGGATTTTTCAACCACCTCGTTCGTGCGCGAGGTGAGCCGCGCGCGCACCTTCGGTTTCATGGGCGACCTGGAGGCCTTGCGGGCGGCGGGTCTGGCCCGCGGCGGCGGTTTCGACAATGCCATTGTGCTCGATAATTATCGCGTGTTGAACGAGGACGGCCTGCGCTACGAGGACGAATTCGTGAAGCACAAGGTGCTGGATGCCATCGGCGATCTGTATCTGCTTGGGCATCCGTTGATCGGTGCGTTCAGCGCCCACAAGTCCGGTCATTCCCTGAACAACCGGCTGCTCCGGCAGCTAGTAACCGAGCGCGACGCCTGGGAGCTCATCACCTTCGATGAGATCGAACAGGCGCCGATTGCATTCATTCGCACGGCACCGGCGGTTTAAACCGACCGGTCCGGCAGACAAGAAGAGGAGACGAGAAACTTCATGAACATTATCCTGGTTCCGGGCAGCAAGAACGGAAAGGGCCAGATCGCCTGTCTTTCCCACCGCCACCTAATCCTACTCCTCCTCGTCGGGCTCCTCGCCCTGCCGA
>CAKKRZ010000147.1 GCA_919902925.1 Acidiferrobacterales bacterium
TATGCCACGATTTTTTTCTTCAACATCTGTCTGTTGCCGCTGCTGCGCGATCCGGCGAGGCACTGGGATTCGGCCCTGTCACTGCTCGCGCACGGCGGGCTGATAGCCGTCTTGTGGGTATTCGGCGGGTTCGATGCAGCCTTCTTTGTTGTTTTACTGCCGATGTTCATGGCCGCGGCACTCGGCAGCTATCTGTTTTTCGCCCAGCATAGCTTCAAGCGCATGATCATCCTCGCGCCCGAGGCCTGGTCATTCTACCGGGCGGCGCTGGTATCCTCGAGCTACATGCGACTCAACAAAATCATGCGATGGTTCACCGGCAACATCGGTTATCACCACATCCACCACCTCAACGTGCGCATACCGTTCTATCGCCTGCCCGAGGCCATGGCGGCCATCCCCGACCTTCAGTCGCCGCCGACCACATCGCTGGCGCCGCGGGAGATCGTGGATTGCTTCCGGGCCAGCCTCTGGGATGAAGACCGGCAGCGCATGGTTTCGTATCGTGAGGCGAATCAGGCCGGGTGATTGATCTCTTATCGCCCTGGCTCCGTTTTCCATCCATACACTGATTAACGCCGGCGGGTCGCGCCGTGCACAGGCCACCGGCGCTCATTCTCGCGATGCCGAGGTGGTGGTGAACGACTAACTGTCACAACCCTCACGCCTGCACGATTGCGCCAGGTGCTGGCGGAGGTGGCATGAGCCGCGCGAAGAGGTAGGGAAACCTCATGACCTGGGCCAGGTTTTCATGGACCCGACGAATTCGGCGTCGTGACGGCCGCCACGCTCAAAACCTCGCCGCCTTCATCTCCTCCGGCGTGCGTTCCCAATAGGGCTTCTCGAAGTAGTACCGGGCCTTGGCCTCGTCGGCGTAGATAAATCGGTGCGCAAAATAGCTGTACACGGCGGCGCGCTTCGCGGTGTCGTGGACGACGAACGCCTTGTTCGCCTCATACTGTTCGAGCAGCTTGCGGTAGGCGTCGATCGGCTCCCAGCCGGCCTGCTGGAAGACGACGCGCCCGCCGAACTCGCGATACAGCGCCTGGTTGAGCTTCCACCGCCGCACCCAATGCCCCGCCACGCCCCGCTCGGCCTGCTGCTGAATCTTGCGCTGCGCCGGGTCGCGCAGCTCCTGCGCGCGCTTGGCTTCGAATTCCGCCAACCAGTTCAAGCTGTCGAGGTGCTGCTGGGCGGCCTTGCGCCGCGTCTCGCTCAGGCCCGGCGACTTTAGCTCCGCGATCAGTGCCGCGCGCTGTTGCACGCGCTCGGCATCAAGGCGCACCTTCAGACGCCGGTGGCCCTCGATCTGCGAGACGATCTCGGCATCGGTCGGCGTGATTGCGCGACGGCGCGCATAATCTTCAAACACCGCCCTCCACACCCGCAGGCGCAACCCTTCGCCCTTGGCGCGTTCCATGCTGGCGGGATCCAGCGCCGGCCTGGCGCCGCCGGGCGCGACAAGGTCTTTGTCATACACGTTCTCGCCGAAGATGACGGCCACGGGTTTGCCGCCCGCCTCGCCCGCGGCTTGGGCCGACACGGAAAAGACGAGAGTTACGGCAGGCAGCAACAGCAGACGTGGAAACATGGGTCCTCCTGGTATGCAAACCACTGGCTGGCGACGCAAACCAATTCTTTCTGCGCCGGCTCCCTGGTGTCGCCGGAAACGGTGATCTGTACTGTCCCGGGATTTCACGAAATGAGTGCGCGGAGCGCGCGCCCAGGAAGCGCGATGACTAACACCAGCAGTAACGGTCGCAGCCCATGGCCGTGATCTGATCGCGGCGGATGCTCACGACGTCGGTGAAGTAATACTCAATGAGGCAGATGGGATTCGACAACTCCTGATGAAGCTTGCCGCCGATGATGTCGCCTTCGATCCGGTTGATCTCGATCCAGCAGGACATGCCATCGGTCCCGAACTGCACGAAACACCCCGGCACCAGATGGCCGAGGTCTTCCTTGGATACGGCAGCGGGCTCCTGATTCCCCTCATCGATCGCGTTGGCAATCTTCGTGGACGCCGACGCATTGCCCGCCTCGTCAAGATAGCTGAGATCGTCCTCGGTTACGGCTGAGAGATCGCTATCGATTTCACCTGGTCTCCTGACGCCCATGGCTCAGTACCCCGCTGTGCTCTC
>CAKKRZ010000148.1:0-22620 GCA_919902925.1 Acidiferrobacterales bacterium
TTCTCGATGCGAACGGCGTGCTCGTCGGTCTGAACCGACGTGACGGCCAGCCCGAAGCCGCAATCAGGCCATCCTGGCCTGCGGCCCTCGGCTCGATCCGATCGCCGATGAAATCGCCGTACTTATCCGGCACAGTCAGTACCAACACCGGCCGTTTCTTGGAAGTCTTGAGATCGGAGTACGGAAAGGGGACAAACACCAGCGCGCCGGGCTTACATTCCATCCCAGATCTCGTCCTCACGATTGTCCCATATGTGACGCATGGCCGGCTCTTGGGCTGCCTTCAAATCTTCTGCCTGGACGTCACGGAGCCCGTGCTTGGTCTCGAGATAACCGATGAAGTCCAGCACTTCCCGCGCCAACGCATCGGGTAAACGCCGGACCTCCTGGTATATTTTTTCCGCTGTGCCCATCTCTCTATTCCCCGCCTGTTACCGACGATTATAGCTGCTGCTTTGCACTGAGCGTATCGGGGGATCCGGATACTACTAAAAAAAACGGGGCCCGTGAGGGCCCCGTCGAGGGATACAGCTTTATTATTCTTGAACTCGTTGAGCTACAGCTTAGAACTTCATCCGCATGCCGAACGAGAGGCCCGACGAATCCACACCGGCAGCCGGGGTCGCCGATGCGCCGTGGCCATTACCGCCGACGCCGAAGGTCGCCGCCGTATCATTGCTGATGCTGGCGTAGGTCGCATAGATGATGGTGTTCTTGCTCAGGCTGTGATCGATACCGATCGAGGTCTGGGTCGCGCCGGTGTTAGCGGAGGTATCCAGCTCGTCAGCCTTGTACCACTGGGCCTTGAAGGTGTTGTTACCGGCCTTGAAAGCGACGCCGAAACCCATGGTGTCGCGATCCGCGCCGGAGACACCGCCCGCATCGCTCACCTGCTGGTAGAAACCGACGAACTTGATGTCGCCCATGGTGTAGCTACCGGCAAATCGCAGGGCCGTGGTATCGGTGGTCGCGGTCAGGTCAATGGACTTGTGACCAACCGCCAGATACAACGGACCGGCCTTGTAGCTCGCGCTGAATGCCAAGGTGGTCGCATCGGTGGTAAAGCTGTCTTCCACGCCGTACTGGACGCGGAAGCTCAGACCGCCCATGTCGTTCGAGTCGTAGCCGATCGAGTTCGCCATACGCTCGTCCCAGTTGGTCTGGCGGACGATGGCACGCGATTCACCGAGCTGCTGGCTGTAGAACAGGTCAACCGAACGGCCGACGACCTTCACCGGGTCGTTGAAATGACCCATGCGAACGGTACCGAAGCCGCCCTTCAGGCCGACATAGGCATCACGGAGTCCGCCCACAGAACTGGTGGTCGTGCTGTTTTGAATGGCAGAAGCTGCATCGTAGTTAACCAGAGTTTCCCACTTGGCGATGGCCTTCATACCACCACCCAGATCTTCGCTGGCGCCGATGTTGATGTTCGAGCTGTTGTTCGAAAGGTGCAGCGAACCCGTGTCCGAAGCTGTGCCCCGGTCGAGGCTGTCCAACGACACGTGGGCCAGACCACCGACCTTCACTTCGGCCTGCGCGGAGATCATCGGGGCAACCGCGAGGGCCGCACCGACTGCCGCAAACAGAATCTTCTTGTTCATGTATTTCCTCCTGGAAATTGAAAGGATTGTTGATATCAACATGCCCGGGTCGCCCCAAGCGCGGATATGTATAGCACAGCCTTTTGCGGCGAAGCAACGAATTTTGCAAAAAAGATACATAAGTGGGGACTAATGTTGCTATTACACAACACGGTGTCAAATATATGATTATAACTATATGAATATTATAGTTATTTTTACAATACCAATGTAGCAACGTAGAGTGATACTCAGTGCCCACGTGTTCAATCTGCCTAATTACCACGTGGGCACAAACAGCATATCTGCCCTACCAGACTAAAGCCCTTTTCCGTGGCCCCCTTCCCCCTCGACGGGGGAAGGCTGGGATAGGGGCGAGGAAACAAGGCGTCGTCGTTCACCAACCCCCGCCCCAGCCCTCACGCTTATTCTCCGTGGCTAAACGGGGTGGGCACATAGCGCCAAGGTGTTCAATCCAACCTGCTTGGCTGAAACGCAGATAACGTGGATCGCTTATTTATCTTCTGCGGACGGGTGAATCGCCGCTCGAGCAGGGACGGCAGATCCCGGCGGCCATCCAGCACCGCGTGGACATACACGGCCTTGCCGGCGACCTCGTAGATAACCCGATAAGGTTTGAAATGCACCTCACGGTAGTTGGAGACACCGATGGGTTCGAGCTCGGGACAAACATGGCCCCGGAACGGGGTCGTTGAAAGGTTTTCGCACAAAACCTCCAACTGCGTCAGAACATGGTCGGCCTTTCCGGCCGAGTCGTTTGCGGCTATGTACGACCAGATATCCAGAAGGTCATCCTCGGCCTCCTGGATGACAATTATCCGGTACCTCTTCAAACGCCTTTTTCCCTTATCCTGCGCCGGATGTCGCTGAATGCCTTATGTAGCGGCTTGTGTTTTCCGTCGCGCCGGGAATCCGAACTCTGGGCAAGCATCTTGAGCAAGGCCAGCGTTTCCTGTGTCTGCTCATACTCGCGAATACCCTGGAGCACGGCTTTCGCCTCGCCGTGCTGGGTAATCACCAGATGGCGACGATTCTCTGAGGCACTTCGCACAGCCTCTGCCGTCCGACTTTTCAGGTAGCTGATGGGCTTGATGATCTGGCTGAGCTTCATGGGGTTTCGGCAGAACGAGATGGTACGTAACATAGTCCCTATTTGGTACCACAGCAACCCTCATTCGGGACACGCGGCGGAATGACGGCCCGGCAGGGTGGGCACACAGTGCCCACGCGCTACATCCAAACCACGTTACCCTTGGGCCAATCCGGGAAGAATCCCTGCGCAATCTCCGCATGGGCACAAACAACGTGTCCACCCCACTTGGCTTCGCGCCTGTCCAAATTCGCTCCTGGCGAATTTGTCGAACCTGACGGTTCTCATCCTAGTCCAAGTCGATAAACCAGAACGGCCCCACAAGGGGGCCGTTCTGGTTTATGGCTGGGGGACTAGGATTCGAACCTAGATAAACAGAGTCAGAGTCTGTTGTCCTACCATTAGACGATCCCCCAGAGGAAGGCGCGGATTTTAGGGGACTCGCGCAGGGGGGTCAACGCGAGGCGTGTGTCTGCCATGCCTGGGTCAGCGCATCTTCGAGCTGGCGGGTAAAACGTGGGGCATCGCACAGAATCGAGGCGCGCATATTGCGGGCTATACGCTGGCGGAGCGTAGCCAACCGTTGTGGGTCATTGGCCAGACTCGTGGCCACCGCCAGATATTGATCTTCGCTCCAGGCAATGGTCTCCTCGACCCCGATATTCTTGAGCATCGAGTATCCCACCCGCTGCCGGTGGGCCGACCCGACCAAGGTCACCACCGGCACTCCCATCCACAGGGCACCGGCGGTAATGGTGCCGCCATTGAACGGGAAGGTATCGAGCATGATATCGATGTCGTTGTGAGCCAGAAGATATTGGTCGCGCGACACCTGGTTTCTCAACAGCAATCGATCCGGCTCGATCCCATGACGGGAAAATTCCGCGAACAGGTGCTTTTGGACAACCTCTGTTTCGGCACCCTTGGACATAATCAGCATCTTTGAACCGGGCGTTGCGTCCAGAATCCGGGCCCACAGCCTGACCACCTCTGACGTGAGCTTTGAGAGGTTATTAAACGAGGCATAGGTGACGAAACCATTCCGCACACAGGCCGGTAGTTCGACAATCTCCGTATCCGGGAAACCGCCGATGCACAAGAACGATTCGGGCAAAATCAACAGTTGCTCAGTTCCATGAGGAACAGCGGGATCGTCAGCAAAGCGGTCGGTGATCCGGTAATCCACAGCCTTGAGGCCAGTGGTGTTGAGATAACCGATCCAGGTACATTGCATTGGCGCGGGACGATACGCGAATACCTTCAAACGAGATTTGGCTGAGTGCCCAGCAAGATCCACGAGAATGTGGATACCATCATCATGAATACGCTGCGCCAGCTGCTGGTCGGTAAGATTACGAACCTCGGTGTACCGGGTCACCGAAGTGCGGATACTCTTTGTGACCTCATCATTTGCGCGTTGGTTGGCATAACAGTGCACTTCGAATCGGCGACGATCGTGGCTGGCAAGTACGTGCTGGATGAAGAAACCCACAGAATGACCGCGAAAATCGGCCGATAGGTAGCCGATGCGCAGCGGCTCCGACACTGCCCGGGAAGGCCAAGACGAAAAGCAATCGTCCTCCGTGTCTCTGTCCACGATTTCCCCCCAGATACGGTGATAATTAAGGATTTCCTGCTCGTCGATGCACTCCGGATAGTGCAATAACATGACGAAAAATGTGAGTGATCGGGCCGCATACCGGCCGTTCTGAAAAAGACCGCGGAACTGATCGATGGCCCGGTCACGTCCCGCGAAATCCGCTGAGCGCCCCAAGACATCGACAATTATCGGCAAAATCACTTCCGGGCTGGGCAAACCCACCATCAACCGGGTCGCCACAGCGTGAGCGGTATCGAGATCTCCTTGCCTCAGCAACGAGTCCAACCAGTCACGTTGAGCCTCTGGAAATCCCGGATCTATCTCAACCGCTCGTTTGAAACAATTGGCAGCTTCGGCATGCTGGTTGCCCTCTTCGTAAAGCAACCCAAGGTTGTGCCACACTCCTGCCGTGGCAGGATTCTTCTCCAGCGCGACCCGGTACGCGTCGAAGGCCTCGGAAAAATTCCCGAGCTTGCGGTTCGCCAGTCCAAGGTTGTTGTAAGCGTCGACATTGGCCGGGTCCAGTTCGACAGCGCGTCGCAGAAGATCGCGCGCATCCTTACAGCGCTCGAGCTTGACCAGCAGACCACCCAAGTTGGCATAGGCCGGCGAGAATTGCGGTTCAAGTTCGATGGCCCTCCGATAAGCCGCTTCGGCCTCTTCTTTGCCCAGTTGCTGCAGGGCATGACCGAGATTATGGTGAAAAATTGCACGCTGCGGATCGCCGGCCACGGCCTGACGGTAGTGTCGAAGTGCCTCATCCCAGACCCCGCGGGCGCTCAGTAGATTGCCGAGAGTGTTGTGCGCACCGGCGTGACGGTCATCGAGCGCCAGAGCGCGGCGAGCACCCGCCTCCGCGGCCTGTTGATCGCCCAGATCGCTGAGCACCTGCGCCAGGTTGGCCTGTGCAGATGCGTCTTTCGGGTTAATCGATACCAAGCGATCGAGATACAGGCGCGACACTGCAAACTCGCGAGACTCATAATGGATCATGCCCGCCAGTTCCAGCGCACCCGGATGTTGCGGTTGATCGCGGAGTATTGCCGTACACACCGCCAATGCCTCGCCGGGATGTCCGCCTTGCAGCAGCGAAAGCGCCCGCATGATATCGCCGGCATCGGCGCGCTCCAGGCTTGCGTTGATGCCGCAACATTTCTTGTACTTTTTCCCACTCCCGCACGGGCAGGGGTCGTTGCGACCGATAGTCATTAATGGTCCCGGGAATTCACCTGAGGAACCTCTGAATTAATTGCCATGTTGTCATTTCGACACCTGTCCCGAGCGAAACGAGGGAGCATGGGAGAAATCTTCATGTTGTTGCATTGACTCGAAGTTCGAGAACCAGGATTTCTCGCTTTGCTCGAAATGACAATAAATCAGAGTTTCCCTGATCCGAAAAGACAAAAGCCACCCAAATGGGTGGCTTTTGATGATAGAGCAGATGCGATCTGAAGTTAACGCTTCGATTTCTGGATGAATCCGCTACCGCGCCATCCATGGCGCGCGGCCCTCGCCTCGCTCCGATCGGCGAAATCGAGGGCGCTGGGCGCCGCTTCGGCCCTCCATGGCCTCTCGCGGCATTCGCGCATCCTGCGCAGCACAGGATGCCTGCTTAGCGCTTCGAATATTGCGGACGCTTGCGGGCCTTGTGCAGGCCGTATTTTTTGCGTTCCACCTCGCGTGCATCGCGGGTGACGTAGCCGGCCGTGCGCAGGGGTTTGCGCAGGGCTTCGTCGTAGGCCATCAGGGCGCGGGTGATGCCGTGACGGATGGCGCCGGCCTGGCCACTCGGTCCACCGCCATCGACATTCACGCGCACATCGAATTTGTTCTCCATCTCGATGGCCGCGAACGGCTGGCGAACGATCATGCGCGAGGTCTCGCGGCCGAAGTACTCGTCGAGCGTGCGCTTGTTCACGGTGATTTCGCCCTTGCCGGGCTTGAGGTAGACGCGCGCCGTCGAGGTCTTGCGACGGCCGGTGCCGTAATACATTTTCTGGGTGCTGGCCATGGATCAGATTTCCAAGGTCTTGGGGTTCTGGGCCACGTGCCGGTGCGAACCGCCGGCATAGACCTTGAGCTTGCGGAACATCTCGCGCCCGAGCGGGTTCTTGGGCAGCATGCCGCGCACGGCTTCCTCGATCACGCGGCAGGGGTTGCGCTGGATCAGCTCCTTGAAGCTCGCGCTCTTGAGGCCGCTCTGGTAACCGGTGTAATGGTGATACATCTTGGCGCCGGCCTTGGCGCCGGTAACGCGGACCTTTTCCGCGTTGATGACCACGATGTAATCGCCGGTATCGATGTTCGTGGTGAATTCGGGTTTGTGCTTGCCGCGCAGACGGCGGGCCGCCTCGGTGGCAAGGCGGCCGAGTACCTGGCCGGAGGCATCGATCAGGTACCAGTCACGCTTGATCGTGGAGGGCTTGGCAGTAAACGTTTTCATGGGGTTACACCTTCCGAAGGGCGCGGATGGTACAGAAAGCAGGGACAAGTGGCAAGTTACAAGTGGCAAGAAATAGCCGCCCTTATCGGGGATTTTCCGTTTTGTGCTGGTTACTTGTTACTTGAAACTTGATGCTGATTTTTAGGTAAAAAAAGAGCGTGACCTTGTGAGCCACGCCCGAACCACCACTAGGAGGATGGAGGAGACATCCAAGTCGCCGCCCGGGGGCAACGACCCATAAACCTTTCACCTCAGTACGACAGGGATGGGTTGCAAACATCGCGCCATCCGTTAATACATAATCATTATCTAATATTTCGACTTGTTGTCAACATCCCTGAGCGCAGGTGTCATATGGGCTGCAGTTTGAAGGATTTCAACTAAGTTACTGAAATAATAACGATTACATAGGAAATTTCGGGCATGGCCATCGATGATTTGTAGGGTAAACACGAAAAGCAGGGTTGCAGCATGGAAATATTGTTGAGCGTCGCACCAGGGTATTCTGGGTGCGCCTGGAGCGGAAAAACAGCATGTAAAGCTCTAAAAGAGTCGTCAGATTTTCAAACGATCCACGGGGCGCCCCTGGCACAGGTGGGAGTCGATGATTTCGTCGATGTCTTCCCGATCCACATAGCTGTACCAGACCCCCTCCGGATAGACGACCACGCAGGGTCCCTCCTGGCAGCGGTCCAGACAGCCGGCATTGTTCACCCGCACCTGACCCGGCCCATCCAGACCGAGTTCCTTGACCCGGGCCTTGGCGTAATCGCGCATGGCCTGGGCGCCGCGCTGTGCACAACACACCTTCCCATCCTCGCGCAGATTGGTGCAGAAAAAGACGTGGTAACGGTAGTACGGTTCGCTCATGGCTTGTCCGGGCCCGGCCGGCGGATGCGCAGTACAATGCAGGCGCCGAGTGTAATCGCTCGGTTCAACGATGTAACGCACCCCGATGGCCTTCGTTATCCCAGACAGCACCGACGACCTGCAAGCCCGACTGCTGTCGCAGACCGGCAAGTGCGTGGCCTGCGGATTGTGCCTGCCGCTCTGCCCGACCTACCGGTTGAGCGGGCACGAGGCGGAGTCGCCGCGCGGCCGGCTGGCCTTGATACGCGGGCTCGCTGAAGGCCGGCTGGCCGGCACCGCGACGCTGTTTGCGCGGCTCGATCACTGCATCGGCTGTCGCGCCTGTGAGCGCGCCTGCCCTTCCGGCGTACTTTACGGCGACACGTTCGAATCCTTGCAACGCTGGCGACACGAACGCGGCCAGCGGCCCACACCAGCGCTGATCATCGGGCTGATCGCCATGCTCACGCACACCGGCCGGCGTCGATGGCTGGGCCGGTTGCTTCGGGTGCTGCGTTTGTGTCTGCCAGGAACATGGCTGAACCGTCTGCCGTTCGGATCGGCACTGGCCGGACTGCCGGATCTTTCCCTACCCTCTGCGCTGTTAAATGATTACCCGGCCCGCGGAAACACACGCGGCGAATCCGCAAACGGGCCATCCCTGGCCCGCGGCCCTCGCCTCGATCCCATCGGCGAAGTGGCCCTGTTCACCGGCTGCGTCAGCGAGCTGGCCGAACGTCACGCGCTGTTGTCCGGCATCGGACTGCTCAACGAGCTCGGTTATCGCGTGCGGGTGCCGGCGGATCAGGGCTGTTGCGGCGCCCTCAGCCGGCAGCATGGGGACTTCCGGACTGCCGAGAAGCTGCAACGGGAAAACCATCGGGCCTTTGCCGGCGCTCCGGTCAGCGCGGTCGTCGGTATCTCCAGCGGTTGCCTCGCCGCGCTGCATGAACATACCGAGGAACCCGGGAGGTTGGCCAGCCGGCCCATCAAGGATCTCTGTACATTCCTGGGCGCCATCGATTGGCCGGTGGAACGCCGGCCCGCGCCGCTGAAGGCCAGGATTGCCGTGCACGATCCCTGCACCTTGCGCAATGTCCTGCGAACGGAAAATGCCGTGTACACACTGCTGCGAAAGATTCCGGAAGCGGAGATACTGCCGCTCCCCGACAACGCCATCTGTTGCGGTGCCGGCGGTTCTTACTTTCTGGAACAACGCGAGATCGCCGGCGCGGTGAGAAAAATCAAAATCGACGCCATCCGCCAGCTGGCGCCGGACATCGTGGTAACGTCCAACGTCGGCTGCGCCCTGCATCTGCGCGCCGGTTTGCGGGCGGCCGGGCTACGGGTCGAAGTCCTGCATCCGGTGGAATTACTGGCCCGCCAGATGGGAATCCACAGCCCGGCTTGAGAAGCCGGTCGGGAAGTTTTATGGTGAGCGCATGACTACCCGCGAATACAGCCCGATCGACCGGCTCATCGGTGTCATCGACGACGCCGTCAAAACCGCCTTCGGTCCGCCGCCGGCCGAGTCGCGCCCCAATCCGGCGCGCGGGCTCAGCGACGGCGAACTGACCGCCGCTGATCGCGATCTGGCCGCGCGCTTCATGCGCATCAATCATGCCGGCGAAGTCTGCGCACAGGCGCTCTATCAGGGACAAGCGCTGACGGCCCGGTTGCCCGATGTGCGCGGCAAGATGGAACAGGCGGCCCAGGAAGAGAACGATCACCTGGCCTGGACGGCGGAACGCCTGCGCGAACTGGGCTCGCACACCAGCATCCTGAATCCTTTCTGGTACACCGGAAGTTTCGCCATCGGCGCGCTCGCCGGACTGGCGGGGGACAAATGGAGCCTGGGCTTCGTGGCCGAAACCGAGAAACAGGTGGTGGCGCACCTGGACGGCCATCTGGCGCGTCTCTCGCCCAACGATGCCAAGAGCCGCGCGATCCTGGAGCAAATGAAAATCGACGAAGGTCGTCATGCCACCGTCGCTATCGAGCACGGCGCCGCTACCCTGCCGCCACCGGTGCGGCAGTTGATGCGCCTGACCTCGAAGCTGATGACGAAAACGGTTTACTGGGTTTGAGTTAAAGAATTCCCGGCAAACCATGCTGACCCCTTCCCCCTCCCCGGCCCTCACCCTCATTCCCTCTCCCGCAGTGGGGAGAGGGAGGCGAGCCGTGTGCTGCGCACAACATCGTTCACTCTGGGAAGGTGGGGATGGGGGTGAAAATACACCGTGACGGATGTGACCAAACCTTCCACCCCCACCCTCGCCCTCCCCGTCGAGGGGGAGGGGAATAATAATCGTAGGTCGGCCCTCGGGCCGACATGTCGAGCCAAGGCCCGACAACTGACCAAGAATCCTTCTGGATTCCGGCTCTCCGCATCGCTGCGGCCGGAATGACGATCTGGCCTTGGGGCCTATCGGTCAAGAACGGCTTTCGTGACCGAAGCCTCAAATGCCTCCCCGAACACGCGCCGGAGCACCAGCGGCAGACTGATCGAGCCCGCCGAAAGTAGCCGGTCATGGAACTCACGCAAGGGCGCGGCGGGGTGCTCCGCCCGCCACTGCTGGCGCGCCGCATTGATCATGGCCCAACCCGTGGCATAACCGAGCGGCACGGTCGGCGCGCGGCTGTACCAGGTCAGTTCGCCGCGCGCCTGCGATTCTGCAAAACCGAGTTCCTTGACCAACCGTTTGGCGGCCTCGTCGACCGGCACGCCACGGCAGTGGATATCGATATCGATCAACACGCGCAGCGCGCGCCATAGCCGATCGCGCAGCAGGACAAAACGGTTCTCCGGCCGGTCGAGGAATCCTTCTTCCTGCATGAGTTGTTCGCTGTACAGCGCCCAGCCTTCGTACAGGGTCGCGGATGCATTGAGCAAGCGCGGCAGAGTTCGCGCCGCCGCATTGGCGTTGGCGGTCACGAACTGCAAATGATGGCCGGGCCAGGCCTCGTGCGCGCAGGTGTGACGCAGGCCGATCCGGTCATGCTCCGCCAGCTCGTCGTCTGACGCCGGTGGGGTGACGTAATAATAGCCCTGCTGGTCAGGATCTCCCGGCACGGGATCGCAATAGGCCGCAAAGGGAATCTGGTTGCGCAGAAACACCGGGGTCTCGACCACGGCGAGCTGTTCGTGAGCCGGCAAGGTGACCAGATCGCGATCACGGACAAAATCCCGCGCGGCCTGCATGGCCTGCCGATAAGCCTCAAGCAATTCATCGCGGGCGGGATGATCGGCGCGCAGCCGCGCCAGCACACCATTGGGGTCATCGTTGCCGGTCAATTCACGAGACACGACCCTGAGCTCCGCGCGGGTGCGCTCCGCCAGTTGATCGCCGAACCGGTACAGGTCGTCGATACTCGCGCCGAGATGATGCCGGGCACGCAGGAGATGTTCGAAATAGACCGCACCACAGGCAATCTCGCCACTGGCCTGCTCGGCTAAATTCTTTTCGAGGAAATCGGCGTAGCCGCCGATCGCCCTCACCGCCTTCTCAATGGCCGATCCCAGCGAAGGGCCGTCGATGCCGGCATCGCGCACCTTGGGGCTTTGCGGCAACGAGCGCAGGAAAGCGATGCCGTCGCGTGCACTGGCCACCGTGGTATCGAGCCAGAGGCGTGGAATCCGGGCCGCGCGCGGGATAAGATGGTCGCGCGCCGCTTCCAGGTGGGCGGGAATGGCGGTCAGGCGCGACATCAGGGCATTGGCAAAATCCGCCACCGGTCGGATCGTGAGCTGGTAGATCGCATCGATCGGCAGCCAGCGCATGGGGTCCACGCGCTGTGGATCGACATTGAGCAGGCGCTCGTTCTCTAGACCGGCCGCCGAGCGGACGAGCAGCACGTCCAGCGCCTCATCGACAGAAAGCGCCGCCCCCTCGAATTCTTCCAGCGCCACCAGCAGTTCATCGTTGAGACAGACAATTGCGCCCGCCGACTCCTCGTCACACGGGGTCAAGAGGTGCGCATACCCATCCACGCCGCAGTCGACCGCGGCTTCAGGGTGGTATCGAAACCATGCGCGATAATACGAATCCAGAATCTCGCGCATCGGGTTGCTGGTGGAATCCGATTTACTCATTGGGCTTCAACAATCTCGAAATCGTGGATGATCTCGGCCGTCTTGCCGAGCATGATCGAGGCGGAGCAATACTTGGTCGCGGAAAGCTCGATCGCCTGTTGCACCCGCTTCGGATCGAGCTTGCGACCGGTGACGCGAAAATGGACGTGGATCTTCGTGAACACCTTGGGCTCGGTATCGGCACGGGTGGCATCGATCTCGGCGATGCAGTCGGTCACGTCCTGACGGGCTTTCTTGAGAATGTGAATCACGTCGAAGGCCGTACAACCGCCCATGCCGATCAGCACCAGCTCCATCGGCCGCGCACCCAGATTCTGCCCGCCGAACTCCGGCGGCCCGTCCATCCTGACGGGATGACCGCTGTCGGCCTGGCCTTCAAAACTGACGTTGCCGGTCCACTGAATTCTCGCTTTCATGGCGCTCTCCGCGATCGGGCGGCCAAGTATAAGCGAGGGTCGGTGGGCATCGTAAGTCATAGTGACATTGGGTGGCCTTGCCGTTTGCGTGGGCGCCATTCTCCCTTAAGATGTTCCATCCTAGAAGGCAAAACCCATGTCCGGTAAAAACATCCTCACCCGGTCGAAGAAGCAAAAGGCACTGGCACTCTTTCAGAGCGGGCAGATCGAAGCGGCCAGGGTGCTATTCGAACGTGTCTGTCGCACAGACCCCAGCGACGCGGAGGCGTGGTGTGCACATGGGGTTTGCTGTGGCACGCTCGGGCTTTTTGACCATTCCGTAACATCTCTGCGTCGTGCCATCACGCTGCGACCGGAATACACCGAGGCTCGCTACAACCTTGCAAATTCTCTCGCCGCCAGTGGCTCATTCGAAGAGGCTATCCAGCAATTCCAGGAAACGCTGCGATCTGTGCCGGACCATGTAGAAACGCTTTGCAACCCGGGCAGCGTTTTTGGGGAACTTTCCCGGCATAGAGAGGCCGCCGAGTATTATCGCCGAGCAGTCTCGATTAATCCGGGTATTGCCGAGGCCCAATACAATCTTGGCAATGCTCTCGTGGCACAAGGATTGATTGATGAAGGTATTCGCTGCTACCGGCAGGCATTGCGCATCAAACCTGGATACGCCGATGCCCATACCAATTTGGGGAATGCCCTCGATGATCAAGGCCTGATAGAGGAAGCATTTAGTCACTACCTGGAAGCAATACGGCTAAATCCACTCATCGCCGAGGAACATAGCAATCTTGCCAGAGCACTTACCGATCAGGGCAGATTGGAGGAAGCACTCTTTCACTACCGCGAGGCACTGCGCATCAAGCCGGAGTACTCCGAGGCCCACAGCAATCTGCTTTTCACTCTCAACTACGACCCAGCGACAGACCCCGCCGAAGTACACCGAGAGCACATACGATATGGCGAAGCCCATGCGGGCAGGCTCGACACGTCCTTGCCATTGCTAAACGCCCCGGACCCTAATCGCCGATTGCGCATCGGCTATCTATCGCCGGACTTTTACACACACTCGGTAGCGTACTTCATTGAATCCATTCTCGCCAACCATGATCCCGCCCAAACAGAAATATTCTGCTATGCAAATAACAAGCGTAGTGACGAGACCACGGAAAGACTGAAAGGCCTTGTCGCGCACTGGCGCAACACCTGGGGAATCGCCGATGCACGCGTGGCAGATACCATCCAATCGGACAACATTGACGTATTGGTGGATCTGGCCGGGCACACGGCGCATAGCCGCCTGCTGGTCTTCGCGCGCAAACCCGCGCCGGTACAGGTGAGTTACCTCGGCTATCCCAACACGACTGGTTTAGCCGCGATGGATTATTACCTCACCGATGCTTGGGCGGATCCCCCGGGGATGACAGAGAAGTTCTACACGGAGAAAGTGATCCGCCTGCCGCGAGGACTCTCCTGCTACCGTCCAATTCCTGATGCCCCCGAGGCAGAACCTTTGCCAGTACTCACAGCCGGACACATCACCCTCGCCTCGTTTAACAATCTTGCCAAGATCAACCATGCGGTGATTTCGCTGTGGGCACAGATTCTTCACAAACTGCCCGACTCTAGACTCCTGGTGCAGGACAAGGCCTTCGCCAACAGCTCCGTTCAATCGAAATTTCGAGAGCAATTCGAACAAAAGGGGATCACCGCAAACCGTCTGGAACTGATGAAACGCACCGGGTTGAAGGAACACCTCGCCTTGCACCAACACGTCGACATCGGCCTCGACTCATTTCCATGGAACGGGCACACCACCACCTGCCACACCCTGTGGATGGGCGTGCCGGTTATTACCCTGTCGGGCAAGACCCACGCGGGGAGACTCGCCACCAGCTTGCTTAACCAAATCGGCCTTGAGGAGCTTGTTGCCAATACTCCAGAGGAGTACATCGACAAAACCGTTCGATTGGCAACGGATCTGCCGAGATTGGGAGAACTGCGACGGAGCATGCGCCAACGGCTCCTCGGTTCACCGCTCTGCAATGGAGCAGGCTTCACGCGCGACCTGGAAGCGGCCTATCGGGAGATGTGGAAGAAGTACTGCGATCAGCGCCAAGCTAGCTGAATAGTTCGGCCAGTCGTTCGCCCGGGTTTGTGGCCTTCATGAATGCCTCGCCGACCAGGAAGACATTTACGCCGTGGCCACGCATATGCGCTACGTCCGCCGGCTTGAGAATACCGCTCTCGGTCACCACGACACCGCCGGAGGGGATTTTCGGCAACAGGTCGAGGGTGGTCTCCAGTCGTGTTTCGAAGGTGCGCAGGTTGCGGTTGTTGATCCCGATCAGCTTGTTGCTGAGTAGCAGCGCCCGTTCCAGTTCGCCGGCATCATGGACCTCGACCAGTACATCCATGCCGAGATCGTGGGCGAGCTGATTCAGGTCGCGCAGTTGCGCATCGCTGAGTGCGGCGACGATCAGAAGGATGCAATCGGCGCCGATGACGCGCGCCTCATAGACCTGGTATGGATCGATAATGAAATCCTTGCGCAATACCGGTAGCTCGCAGGCAGCACGCGCCTGCTGTAGATAGGTTTCGGAGCCCTGGAAGAAATCAGCGTCGGTGAGCACCGACAGACAGGTGGCGCCGTGCCGGGCGTAGCTTCGGGCAATGGCGGCCGGATCGAAATCCGCGCGCAGCAGGCCCTTACTGGGCGAAGCCTTCTTGATCTCGGCGATGACCGCCGGTTTTCCGCTGGCCAGTTGTTTCTCGATAGCACTCACGAAACCGCGCACCGCCGGTGCCTGTCCGACCCGGTTGGCCAGTTCAGTTATTGGCAGGGACTCGGAGCGCTCGGCGATCTCCTCGGCCTTGCGGGCCAGTATTCGGCCAAGAATATCCGGAGTTCCGCTCATTTTCCGGCCAGTTTTTTCGAGAGTCCGATCAGGGCCTGTAACTTCTCCCGGGCTGCACCGCTGGAAATCGCCGCGTCGGCCTTCTTTACGCCGTCGGCCAGCGTGCCGGCCAGATTGGCCGCGTAGATGGCCGCACCGGCGTTGAGCACCACGATGTCGCGAGCCGGCCCGCTCTGGTTGTTCAGCACCGACTCGATCATGGCCAGACTCTGTTTCGCGTCCTGCACGGCCAGACTGGCGACGTTGCCCCGTTTCAGACCAAACTGTTCAGGTGTCACGGCGTAGGTGATGACCTTACCGTCGCGCAGTTCCGCGACATGGGTCGGCGCGCCGATCGATATTTCGTCCATACCATCGTCGGCATGTACCACCAGCACATGCTCGCTGCCCAACCGGCCTAATACCTGCGCCAGCGGTTCGATCAACTGTTCCGAGAAGACACCGATCACCTGATGCGTGGCGCCGGCCGGGTTGGTCAGTGGTCCGAGAACATTGAAGATCGTCCGCACCCCCATCTCGCGTCGCGGGCCGATGGCGTGCTTCATGGCAGCATGGAACTTCGGTGCAAACAGGAAGCCGACGCCGATCTCGTTCACGCACTGGGCCACCTGTTCGGGCGACAGGTCCAGACTGATTCCGGCGGCCTCCAGGACGTCGGCGCTGCCCGACTTCGAGGACACGGAGCGGTTGCCGTGCTTGGCTACCTTGCCGCCGGCAGCGGCCACGACGAAGGCGGCAGCAGTTGAGATATTGAAGGTGTGGGCACCATCGCCACCGGTACCGCAGGTGTCGACCACGTGAGGGCCGCTGACCGAAATGCGCGTTGCCAGTTCACGCATGACCTCGGCGGCAGCCGCAATTTCATCCACGGTCTCGCCCTTCATGCGTAACCCGACCAGGAAGCCGCCAATCTGCGCGGGCGTCGCTTCGCCGGTCATGATGAGGCGCATCACGGCGCGCATTTCGTCGGCCGAGAGGTTGCGCCGTTCAGTGACGGCACGGATGGCGGATGGCATGTTCATTAAATATCCTTTCGCCGCAAAGGCGCAAAGTCGCAAAGATATCAGAGTTTATTAACGATGCGTTTTATTCCGTCTCGCAGATGCGGGACATTGAAATTGATCAATAACCCAAGTCGAAGCCCACTCATCTTGAGATAAGAGAGAAGTTGCGCATTGAATACAGGAAGCATGGTCTCAACTGCCTTTAGCTCGACAATCAATTTATCCTCGACCACCAGGTCGGCACGATACCCTTCCTTGAACTCAAGGTGCTTGTACTGTATCGGCAACGTGACTTCCGTTTTTGCTTGCACACCAAGCTGTTCGAGCTCATAGACCAAGCACTTCAGATAGATGTTCTCGAGGAGCCCTGGACCTATCTGTCTGTGAACCTCAATCGCGGCACCAATCACTTTATTCGATAATTGGTTTTCATCCATGAACCAAGTCCTCTTTGCGCCTTAGCGTCTTTGCGGCAAAGGCGTCTTAAGAAAATTAGATAACAAATCGTGGCCGTGCTGGGTGAGGATGGATTCGGGATGGAATTGCACCCCTTCGACCGGAAGCGTCTTGTGGCGCACGCCCATGATCTCGCCATCCTCGGTCCAGGCGGTGATTTCCAGGCAATCAGGCAGTGACTCACGTTCGATGACCAGCGAATGGTAGCGCGTGGCTTCGAACGGGCTGGGCAGCCCCTTAAACACGCCCCTGTCCTTATGATGGATCATTGAGGTCTTGCCGTGCATGAGCTGCTTGGCGCGGATGATCTTTCCCCCAAACGCCTGGCCGATGCTCTGGTGCCCCAGGCATACGCCGAGGATGGGAGTCTTGCCCGCGAGTTTCTGGATTGTTTCCACCGACACTCCCGCCTCATTGGGCGTGCAGGGTCCGGGTGAAATCACGATGTGATCGGGCTTGAGTTTTGTAATCTCCGCCACCGTGATCTGGTCATTCCGGACCACGCGCACGTCCTGCCCCAGCTCGCCCAGGTACTGCACGAGGTTGTAGGTGAAGGAATCGTAGTTGTCGATCATCAACAGCATGGCATGCGTCTCACGATTTTGCGTCCGCCGTTTGTCGGCGGAAGATGGCCCGAAATGCAAACTGTGGAAACAGGATATCCCGGTAATATCCAAACGTCAGTAGAACAAAGAACATGGCGCGCAAGACCCGTCGCAAGCCCCGGAGCCGGTTGATTCCTGAAAAACGATCGATCTCAAAGGCGTGGTCGGTGAGCATGCGCCGAATGCTGCGCTCAGTGAAGAACCGGAGATGGGTCCGGTCCATCACTCCGTGATCCTGATATACCCATTCCTTACGCAGCAGCAACTCCCGCAAGCAATAGTAGTAACGCATGTTCGGAATCGACGCGACCAGATATGCACCATCCCGCATTTTGTGCGTCAACGATTCGAGAAACGCGTCATGGTCCGGCATGTGCTCGATGACATCGTTGCAGACCACGAGGTCGAAATACCCATCGGGAAGTTCATCCTGCACCGCTCCGAAGTCGCCGACCAATATCCGATGCATGCGCCCACGGGCCTGCTCGGCAGATATCGCGTGTTGTTCAACCCCCCACCGCTCACATCCTGGAGAGAGGCTTGCCACAAACCCGCCTTCCCCACATCCGATCTCCAGCACCCGCTCGTAGCGGGCCGGCAGAAACGCAGACATTTCGTGACGGTGACCTGCGAAATATCGGCTGTGGCCCATGGCGCGTCAACTTCCCCCACCGGTCAAGCCACCGCTCGCGAGTTCCGCGGCCCTGAAAACCGCGCGCGCCTTGTTCAGGGTTTCGTTCCACTCGTTGACGGGCACGGAGTCGGCGACGATGCCGGCGCCGGCCTGGATGTAGAGCTTGCCGTTGCGGATCACGGCCGTGCGGATGGCGATGGCGGTGTCCATGTTGCCGCCCCAGCCGATGTAGCCGACCGCGCCGGAGTACACCCCGCGCTTCACTGGCTCGAGCTCGTTGATAATCTCCATCGCCCGCACCTTGGGGGCACCGCTGACGGTGCCGGCCGGAAAAGTGGCGCGCAGCACGTCAATGGCATCGAGCCCATCATTCAGAGTACCGGTCACGTTCGAGACAATGTGCATAACGTGCGAATAGCGTTCGACCAGCATGCGGTCGGTGACCTGCACGCTCCCCGTTTTCGCCACACGGCCCACGTCGTTGCGGCCAAGATCGACCAGCATGATGTGCTCGGCGCGTTCCTTCGGGTCGGCCAGCAATTCCTGTTCGAGCGCCCGGTCCTCCGTCTCGTCGCGGCCGCGCGGGCGCGTGCCGGCGATCGGGCGCACGGTCACGACACCGTCTTCCAGGCGTACCAGGATCTCAGGCGATGAGCCGACAATCTGGAATTCCCCGAGATCGACGTAATACATGTACGGCGATGGATTGAGCGTGCGCAGTGCGCGGTAGAGGTCGAGTGGCGGTGCGGTGTAGGGAATCGACAGCCGCTGCGAGAGCACCACCTGCATGATATCGCCGGCGCGGATGTACTCCAGCGATTTTTTCACCGCCCGCTCGAAACCAGCCTGGGTGAAATCGGACACAAAGTCCTGCTCGCGGACCGAAGCGCGTGTGGGCAACGCGGTTCCATGCGGTAATGCCGTGTCCAGTCGCGCCACCAGCTCGTCGAGACGATGGTTGGCCTTGGCGTAGGCACCCTCGATCTCGGGGTTGACGTGGATGACCACGTACAGTTTGCCTTGGAGGTTGTCGAACACCACCACTTCGTCCGACACCATCAGCAGAATGTCCGGCGCGCCGATCTCGTCCGGCTTGTCCAGCGCGCCCAAGCGCGGTTCCATGAAACGCACGGCCTCGTAGCCGAAATAACCGACCAGGCCGCCGGTAAAACGCGGCAGGCCGGCGACCGCCGGCATGCGATACCGGGCCTGAAAAGCGCGAACGTAGTCGAGCGGGTCTTTGGCGTCCGACCGCTCGATCACCCGACCGTCCTTTTCGACGGCGATGGAATTGCCCTGCACCCGCAGCAGGGTCCGGCACGGCAGACCGATGATCGAGTAACGCCCCCACTTCTCACCGCCCTGTACTGATTCGAACAGATAGGAATACGGCCCGCGCGCGAGCCGACGGTAAACGCTGAGAGGGGTATCGAGATCCGCCAGCACTTCCCGCATCAGCGGGATGCGGTTAAAGCCCTGGGCGGCGTATTGATTGAATTCGGACTGGCTTAGCGACATGAATCACCATGAGATCAGGCATTGTACGGACGAACACGGGTCTGGGCAGCCCGCCTGGGCCACCCCCGCCACGCCGTCCAATACCGTGCGACCGGTCTCATGATATTCATGCCTTGTACAGTTGCAGATATTGCGGGACTTCCGCCAGCGAATCAACCACCGCATCGGGGTGGGACTCGCGGATATCGTGGCCGTGATTATAGCCGTAGGTCACGCCGATCACCGGCATGCCGGCGGCCCGAGCCGCCTGCACGTCGTTTGAGGAATCGCCGACCAGCACGCCGTGGTCCGGGGTAATGCCGAAATGTCGGCAGGCATGCAACAGCGGCAACGGATCGGGCTTCTGCTTCGGCAGGCTGTCCCCGGAGAGAACCAACTTGAAGGCGTCGTGCAGCCCCAAGTTCTTGAGCAGCGGCAGGGTAAAGGCCTCGGCCTTGTTGGTGATGCAGGCAAGCTGAAAGCCGGCGGCCGCGAGCTGCCGGAGACCCTCGACCACGCCCGGAAACGGACGGGAGAATTCGGACACGCCAGCGGCGTAATGCTTCTGAAAGATCGCCAACGCCTTGTCGTACAACGACGCCTCCGGCTCGGCCATCATCTCGCCGGTCAGCGCCCGCTTCACCAACCGCGGCACGCCGTTGCCGATCCAGGTCATGACCTTCTCGGTCGGCCATTCGGGGCGACCCAGCTCGCGCAACATGCGGTTGGCGCTGGCCGCCAGGTCCGGGGCTGTATGCACCAGCGTGCCATCGAGGTCGATCATGACCATCTTCACGGCGATTGGAAATGAAAGGCTCATATGAATATTTGCCGCAGAGACGGCCGCTCCCGCACATCCTGTGCTTTGCGGCATTTGTATATCCTATACATCACAGAGGACACAAAGAAAAAAATACTTTTCCGGTGCGAAGCACCGATATGTACCCCTTTGCGTCTTAGCGTCTTTGCGGCGAAGAATATTAGCCTTTGACCTTGGCGAGTTCGTCGCGCATGGCTTTGATGACGGTGTCGTAGCGGTTTTTGTCGCCGTCCTTGCCGGCGCTGAAGATGGCGGAGCCGGCCACGAAGGTGTCGGCGCCGGCCTCGGCGATTTCGCGAATATTATCGACCTTTACACCGCCGTCGATCTCAAGACGGATTTTCCGTCCCGAGGCATCGATCAGTTTGCGCGCCTCGCGCAGTTTGTCTAGCGCCGTCTTGATGAAGCTCTGGCCACCGAAGCCCGGGTTCACGCTCATGAGCAATACCATGTCGACCTTGTCGATGACGTACTTGAGATAGTCGAGCGGCGTACCCGGATTGAACACCAGCCCGGCCTTGCAGCCCTCACCTTTAATGAGTTGCAGCGTGCGGTCGATGTGCTCGCTCGCTTCCGGGTGGAACGTAATATAGGTGGCGCCGGCCTTGGCGAAGTCCGGCACGATGCGGTCCACCGGCTTGACCATGAGGTGCACGTCGATATCGGCTTTGATGCCGGCCTTGCGCAGCGCCTCGCACACCAGCGGGCCGATGGTGAGGTTCGGCACGTAGTGGTTGTCCATCACGTCGAAGTGCACAATGTCGGCACCCGAGGCAAGGACGTGTTTGACCTCCTCGCCCAGACGGGAGAAGTCAGCCGACAGGATGGAAGGGGCAATCAGGTAATCGCGCATGGCCAGGGTTCCAGGTTCTAAAAATGCCGCCGCGAGGCGGCCGGTCAAAGAGGCGCAATTTACCTGATTTGACTGGAGTTTTTAAGCCTTCGGCGCTCGCCTATACTTTCTCGGCATAAACCTGCCCCGGAGAGTCGCCATGACCCGAGTTCTGCACTGTCTGCCCCTCCTGTTGCTGGCCGCCCTGTCGCTGCCGGCATCGGCAGCCTCGACTTCCAACCTGGCGCGCGAAAAGAGCTATGCCGACCAGATTGAGAAATACCTGGTGGTCGGCGATGCCATTCGCCTGGAGGCGCGCGGCGTAAAGTTTATGGCCATCGACACGAAGCCGGAGAATCCCCCCGTCAAGGGTGCGGTCATCCTGCTGCACGGGCGCGGTGTACATCCGGCTTGGGGTTTCTTCGACAAGCTGCGCATGGATATCGCCGAGAACAAGGGCTGGCGAACGTTGTCCATCCAACTGCCGATTCTGGATACCGACACGGCGCTGGATCAATACGGGCCAACGCTGCCCGAAGCGTATGAGCGCATCGATGCCGCCATCGCCTATCTGAAAAAGCAGGGTGTGAAACGCATTGTGCTGCTTGGCCATTCCAGCGGCGCGACGACCGCGGTTCTGTTTCTGTCCGAACGCCCGCCGGGAACCGTCAGCGCGGCCGGGTTGATTGGGCTTGGCGCCGGCCTGCCCGGCCAGGATCCGCTGCCGCCGCTGATCCGTCTGACCATCCCGGTACTCGACCTGTACGGCGAAAAAGATCTGCCCCAGGTATTGAAGGTCGTCGACCAGCGACGGCAAGCGGTTGCCCGCGGCGCCAACCGCCACTACCGGCAGGTGCGCGAACCGGGCGCCAACCACTTCTTCGCCGAACACTACGCGTCGTTGCGGGCGCGCGTGTTCGAGTGGCTCGACAGTCTCAAGTAGAACGACGGCGGGTCAGCGCCAGCCGCGCGAGGCGGCGGATGCTCTTGCCGATCAGGCGGGCCAGGCGTTCCAGTGGAGTCTTGCGGTCGCGCGCCAGCGCGGCCGATTCGGCTTCAGTCAGCAATGCCGGCGCGTGGGTCTTTTTCAGGCGCGCCACCGCCACCCGATCCGCTGCGCAGAAACGGCGAAACATCCAGCGCGTCAGCGGATTCCACCAGCGCCCCTGTTTAAAGTGCGCGGTCAGATCGACCACCGCCGGCCGGCCGTCCTCACCGACCAGAATATTGCCGGTACTGCGCAGGTCGCAGTGGGCCACGCCGGCTTCGTGCAGGCGATCGATGAGCCGGTAGAACGCCTCGAAGAACGCCGGTGAAAAACCGCCCGCCGGCACCTCGCGGGCGCTGCGCCCGGGGATGAATTCGATCAGCAGCGAATAGCGATCCACCTGCCGGATCAGCCGCGGCACCCCGGGGGTGCCATCCAGCCGGCGCAGGGCGCGCGCCTCGCGCCGGATCGACATCGGCCCGAGCAGGCGGCGGAACCACGGATCGGCGCCATGGTAATCCTTGAGCACCGCCTGTTCGTTGCCGACGCGCACCAGCAGTACATCGGCGCGCGAACCGCCGGCGTGGCGGAACGCCGTCACGGTGTGGCGGCGCAGTTCTTCCAGCGAAAGCGACTGTAGCGGTGACATCGGGGGCAGAATAAACTGCGCACTGGAAGCGGGCAACCGTGCCCATGAATCACAGTTAAGGGAGTCACCCCATGGCGATCGCCATCACCTTGCATATCCTGGCCACCATCCTGTGGATTGGCGGC
>CAKKRZ010000148.1:22720-36145 GCA_919902925.1 Acidiferrobacterales bacterium
CATGGCGATCGCCATCACCTTGCATATCCTGGCCACCATCCTGTGGATTGGCGGCATGTTCTTCGCCTACGTGGCGCTGCGCCCGGCCGCGGCCAGCCTGCTGGAACCGCCGCAACGCCTGCCGCTGTGGGCCGCCACCTTCGCGCGCTTCTTTCCCTGGGTGTGGGTGTCCGTGGTGGTGTTACCGGCCACGGGCTATTGGATGGTGTTTTACGTCTTCGACGGGCTGCGCCAAGTCGGCCTGCACGTTCACCTCATGCAGGGGCTGGGCTGGCTGATGATCGTTATTTACCTGTTCGTCTTCTTTGCCCCCTACCGCCAGCTGAAGGCGGCCGTGGCGGCGAAAGACTGGCCCGCCGGCGGAAAGGCGCTGGCCCGGATTCGACGGCTGGTCGGGATCAATCTGCTGCTCGGTATCGCGCTCACCATCATCGCCACCGGCGGAGCGTATCTCGGCGGTCTGATTGCGGCGCTGGGCGAATAGGAAGTTACAAAGACGCGTTCACAACGCGAGCTTCGTGAAGGCGACGAATTATTATCCCCTTCCCCCTCGACGGGGGAAGGACGGGATGGGGGTGAGGGCAACCGTTCATGCCTGCCTTCCTCACCCCCACCCTGGCCCTCCCCCGTCCAGGGGGAGGGAACACTCCGGTGCGGCATTCCGAACTACTTGTCGAGTTCCGCGGCGCGCTTGAGCGCCTCTTCGGCGCCGACAGGATCGCCCTGCGCGGCGCGGGCATTGCCGATCACCCGCCAGTTGAAGGCCTGCAAACGTTTATCACCGCCGGCGAAACTGATCGACTTGCGCGCCAGTGAGATGGCCTGGGCATACTGGCCCTGGGCGTGCCGCACCTGCGCGAGTTCGTGCCACAGCCAGGCGTTGCGCGGTTCGATGCGCAAGGCTCGCTCCAGCGATGCGCCCGCCGCCTCGCGCTGGCCGGCACCGGCGTCGAGCCGCGCGCGGCCGACCAGGGCGATTACGGCGCGGTTGTCCGATACCGCCGGCAGCGGCACGGAATCGGCGCTGGCGCCGTCGCCGGCCGGCAGCGGTGCGCCGTCGGGGCCGATGACCGTGCCCGGTCGTGTCGCCACGCCGGCGCAACCGGCAAGTCCCGCTAGCAACAGGATGATGGAAAACAGACGCCAGGACTTGATCATTCCAGTACTCTCCTCAACCAGCTTTTCTTCTTGTCACCCGGCGCTGGCGCCGGTTTGTCCGCGGGGGCGCCGCCGGCTTTCTGTTTTAGCGCCGACGGCGAGGCGCAGGAAGCCTTTTCGGTCGGCGCCGTGCCCTTGATGAACGGCAATTCCACGGCCGTCTCGCAATCCTCGGCGGTGCGCAGGCCGGTCAGCGGATCGATCCGCACCAGTTCGACGTTCTCGGGCAGCGCCGGCTTGAGCGGCTCGGGCTTGAGGCTCTTCATCAGTTCGCCCCAGACGGTCATGGCGCCGGAGGCGCCGGTCAACCCGGTCGGCTGATTGTCGTCGCGACCGATCCACACCACCGCCACGCGATCGCCGGTGTAGCCGGCGAACCAGCTGTCGCGCAGGCCGTCGGTGGTGCCGGTCTTGCCGGCGGCGCGCAACTCCGCCGGCAGCCAGTAACTCAGACCCTGACCGGTACCCTCGCGCACCACGCCCTGCAGGGCGGCGGTCAGCAGGTACACCGGGGCCGGCGCGGCCACCGGCTCGACGTTGAGCGGATAGCGTTGCAGCGGTTTGCCCTCGGCGGTCACGATCTCGCGAATGGCGCGCAGTGGCGTGCGGAAGCCGCCGTCGGCGAAGGTCTGGTAGAGCTGCGCCACTTCCAGCGGCGAGAGTTCGAAGGCGCCGAGCAGCGACGAGGCATAGGGCGGTGGGCGGCGCTCGATGCCGAACCGCACCAGCTTGTCGAGAATCCGGTCGACCCCGAGATCAATGCCGAGGCGCGCGGTCGAGACATTATAGGAATTGGCCAGCACAATGCGCAGCGGCACCTGGCCATGGAACTGGCGGTCGTAGTTCTTCGGTTCCCAATCGGCTGCGCCGCGCTCGCGCCACACCAGCGGACCGTCGTTCAGTGGTGTCAACAGCGTGTAACGGTCCTTGTCTTCGAGCGCAGTGAGAAACACGATCGGCTTGGCGAGCGAGCCGATCGGCCGCTGTGCGTCGATGGCGCGGTTGTAGCCGGCGAAGCGGGCTTCGCGCCCGCCCACCAGCGCCAGCACCTCGCCGTGCTGGGTGCTGGTCACCACCACCGCCCCTTCCAGGGTCTTGGCCGGGGTCTTGCGCGCCTTTTCGATCTGCGCGAGACGCGCGGTCAGCGCCTGTTCGGCGTGGCGTTGGGTGCGCGGATCGAGGGTGGTAAAGATACGCAGCCCCTCGCTGCGCAGATCGTCTTCGTGGTAATCGCGCCGCAGCTGCCGGTGTACCAGCTGCAGGAAGGCCGGGTACGGCGAGGTGCCGGTCGGCGCCCGGTGCACCACCCCGAGCGGTTTCTGGCGGGCTTCGACAAACTGCGCCTGGGTGATGAAGTTGAGGCGCGCCATTTCCTGTAAAACAATGTTGCGGCGATGCAGGGTGCGCTCCGGTTTCTTGCGCGGATCGTACACGCCCGGCCCTTTGACCATGCCGACCAGGGTGGCGAGTTCGTGCAGTTCCAGCCGGTCCAGCGGGCGATCGAAGTAGAAATGGCTGGCCAGCCCGAAACCGTGGATGGCACGATTGGCGTCCTGGCCGAGATAAATTTCGTTGAAGTAGGTTTCGAGAATCTCATCCTTGCCGTAGTGCATCTCCAGCAACAGCGCCATCAGCACCTCGGTGGCCTTGCGCGTGAGCGTGCGCTTCGAGGTGAGGAAGAAATTCTTGACCAGCTGCTGGGTGAGCGTGCTGCCGCCCTCGATGCGCTGTCCGGTCACGGTCTTGAACAACGCGCGCGCAATGCCACGCGGATCGATGCCCCAGTGCGTGTAGTACTGGCGATCCTCGATGGCGATGAGCGCGTCGATCAGCGTCTTGGGGACCTGGTTGAGGCGCAGTAGCGCGCGATCCTCATTGTGGCCGGGATAGATGCCACCGATGACCGGCGGTTCGAGCCGTAGCAGCGGAACATCACGGTCGCCGGCGGCGCGATCCTGCAACAGCGTCACCTTGGCGTCGTCAAACTCGATGCGCAGGCGCTGCGGCGCCTGACGACCGTCCCAGAACACGAACTCGCGGGTCGCGAATTCGACACCCTTCAGTGTGCGCTTGTAGGTGGCGGGCTCGTTCGGTTCGGGCGATTCGTGGTAACTGACCGCCTGCAGATCCGCCACGAACTCATCGGGCGTCAGTTTCAGCCCCGGGTAGACTTCCAGCGCGCGGGCATAGACGCGCGCTGGCAAGGCAAACTTGCGGCCCTCAAAGGCCTCGCGGATGGTGATGTCGAGATAAAGGAGATAGCCCGACAGCGCCAGCAGCAGGAGCAGCACGGTCATGCGCACCGGCTTGCCGCGGTACCTGGCGCGGAACCAGACCCAGGCCGAATGCAGGGCCGAGCCGAACCGCCGGGTCACCGACCAGGTTTTCTGCCAAACAGGATGGGCCATTAACGCGTACCGGTGCGGGCGGGGGTCATGCGCGGATTATACGCAACCCGGCGACCGGGAGGTGGTTACCAACCCGGCCGGCAAATAGTACGCATTGGTATTCCCCTTTCCGCCTCCGGGAGAGGGCTAGGGTGAGGGGAAAGTAGCTGTAAAACTCCCCTCATCCTCGGCAACTGCTCCCGGCGTTGCTCTACCTCCTGCATCCATGCAGTCGTGACCTTCTCCCGAGGGGAGAAGGGACTCAGATAGATGCCGCGGCCGTCAGTACGCCGCTACCACCAGCGGTAATAGTACGAAACACCGATGAAATTGACCTTCTGGTTCGGATTCTGCAGGACGGTAGTGCCGCCGTCTGCAGGGCTATAGTTCCAGTTCGCCCAGGTCCAGTCGTCGGTCCGGTAGCGATCGTAGCTATACATTACCCGCACGCCCGAATCGCGCTGCAGCGCATACTTCGCCGACAGCTTCAGGCTCGTGACCTTGGTGTTGATGACGTCAATCGGGTTTACCGCCGTCCCGGCGATCGAGTTCAGCAACATCTCGTCGCGCACCTTCGACTCGGTCAGATCCGCGCTCAGCTCGAGTTTCCTGCTGAGCTTGGCGCGCAGCCCGAGGCCGAAGGTATCCGCGAGGTTCCGCACGTGCGATCCCCACACCTGTTGGGTCCCGGGAGTGCAGACATCCGCAACGAGGGCGCCGCACTGCTGGCTCTCCAAGCTTGTGTTATTGACCGAGTACCAGGCGGTTCCCTGCACTTTGTCGGAGAAACTGTAGGCCACGTCCAGCGAATAATTCTGCGCATCGCCCTTGCGCACCGTCTGGTCGACCACGCTGATGCCACGCCCGGTATATTCATCGCGCGCCGCATCGAGACGCACGCCGACGGACAGGGGCTCTGTCGGCGTCCAGTTCAGCGTCAGCCTCAGCATGTCACGGTCGCGATCAGCCAGGTGCAGCGGCGCGACCTGGTTGCTATAGATCGTGCCGTTAACGAGGGTGTTGAGCAGGAAATCGGAACCCGTGCGGTTGCTGTGAATAAGCGACAATGCGCCGGTCAGGGTCTCGGAGATCGAGCGGCGCAACTCGGCGCGTACCGTCGTCTCGTCGGTCGTTTCACGGTAGCTGACCGAGCGCACTGGCGGACTGTTGCGCTTCTTCTCCACGTAGTCCACGCCGCCGGTCAGACGAAAGTCGTTCGGTAGGCGGTAGGCCGCCTCAAGCAGACCGGCGGTGGTCTTGATGTCGCGCGTTTCGTTGGTGCCGTCGTTGGTAGAGGTGGCCGTATTCTGGCTCGGGAAATAACGGAATACCGGGGTCTTGTCGTCGCGATTCTCGTAACGCACATTCGCTCGCAGCGACAGCTTTGGCGTCGGGCGCGCGCTCAGGCCGGCCTGAACCAGGGTCGTGTCGATGCGGCCGTCGAGGCTGCTTGGGGCACCAGTGACGGGTGCCGTCGGGTAAGCCTCGTTCTGCGTGCTCCTGCCGTAGGCAAGCTTGAAGGTCCCATGGGTCGTGTTGCTGAAGCTGTAGCGGCCGGCGAGGTGAAACTGATGCGACTCGTTGTCCGGCGGCAGGGCCATCTGGTTGCTGCCCGCGAAGAGCGTGCTGCCCACAACATTGAGAAGATTGTTCCGGTTTTCAAACGACGTCCCGTAGTAACCACCCGAAAGCTGGAGACGCTCGGTCGTGTAGTTGAGCGTGGCGTCGATCTGTCGCGTCGTCTGGTCGATCGGGTCGGTCAGGAACCGCCATGCGCCGAAGGTGCCCTGGCCCCACAGGCGCTCCCCATCCTTCTTCTCGTTGCGGAAGCCGACCTGGAAGTTCAAATTGTTCGAAAGCTCCTTGTTCAATCCAATAGTCAGAATATCGCGCTCGGTCTTGAGATGATATTCCTGTGCCGTCGCGCTCCCTCCGATGGTCTGCGTGGTGGTGCCAATCCCGGAGAGGGTGGTTGTCACGGTATACGGGTCATACCGCGGTATCTGGCTGAAGTCGACATAATAGCCCCAGTCGCCCTGGCGATTATGCTCGAAGCGTAACTCGCGGTTGTCAAAACCCAGGTTGCGACCGGAGAGCGTAAACCAGGTTCCCGTCTCTTCGTTGCGCCGCACGAAATCCACATCGAGCAATCCATAGGCACCTTCCTTGTTCAAACCAGTGTACTGGCCGAAGCGCTGGTTATCCCTGGATACGTGCCCGATTCCCACACTGACCGTGCTTTCGGGCTTGCTGAACTTGGTGACCTCGTCGACATCCGCAGCGGCCGCGGTACCGGCGGTGGCGAGGACCGCGGTGGCCAGCGCGCTCAGTGGGAGAAAGTTCTTCATCATCGCGTTCATGTCGTCCTCTCTCTAGCCAATCGGCTATCGTTAAAACGCGTTAACGGCGGAACCCGCGGCCGGCGCCATCGGCCGGGTTGTTGCTGCCGTGGATGTTGGTGTGGCAGTTCACGCAACCGCGCGCCATGATCACGGCCTGGGGTGTGCTCGGGTTGCCACCACCCACCGCACTGCCCACTGGAGCGGTCGCATGGTGTGTCGTCGGCTCGTGGCACGACTGGCACAGGAAGGGCGGGCGCACCTTGAGCAGGTTGGGATTGGTCGTGCCGTGCGGGTTGTGGCAGATCGAGCAATCCTCCTGCACCGGCTGGTGAGAACGCACGAACGGTCCGCGCTTCTCGGCATGGCACTGGTAGCAGGTATCGTTGACGTTGTCCCGCGCCAGCATCTTCTCGCCGGCACCGCCATGCGGATTATGGCAATCCGAACAAACAACCTTGCCTTCCTTGATCGGGTGGCGCGAGGGCCTGCTCAGTTGCGCGCGCTGCTCCTTATGGCAGGCGAAGCACACCTCGGACTGGGCGACCTTGTCGCGCACCGGGTCGCGGCGACTGTGAACCTGGTGACAGGCGGTACAGCTCACGTCGTTGGTCGCGTGGGCGGCCATGGACCAATGGATGCGCTTGCCGCCCTGATGGCAGGTGAGGCAGGCCTGGTTGCGTTCCCCCACCGGGGTTGTGCTGTCCTTGCCGAACTGGCGATCCGCTTTGGGCCGCTCCTTGACGTTCTCCGGCTTGTTGATGTGGCTGTCGCTGTCGCCGTGACAGCTGGTGCAGGTCGGGGTGCGCTTGTCGGCCTGCACGCCGTGGCGGGTCTTGCCGATGGCCAGCACGCGCGGATTGTCGGCCTCGTCGTGGCAGCGGGTGCACTTGGCGTCATCGCGCAGGACCAGATCCTTGGGCGGCGGCTTGCTGGGGTCGGGCAAGGCGGCGGGCACATCCGCGCCGCGCGCCACCCCGGCAAGGCCGGACATCAACGCAAACGAAAGCAGCAGTAGCGTACTTAAGTACATGTTGCGCTTCATGGCGTGACTCCTGAATGTTTTCTTGTCCGCTACGTCAAGCATCGTACTGCTCCTGGTATGGCTGTTACTTGACGACGGTCAATTCCTGCGGTCCCGGCCCATCCGGCTCCTTGTGGGCGATGCCGAAGTGGCAATCGATGCAGGTCAGGCCCTCTTTCCGCCCCTTCTCGTGGCGACTGCGCGATTTGGCCGTTTGCAGTTCCGTGCTCATCTTCTGGTCGTTGTGGCAATTGCGGCATTCGAGCGAGTCGGTCTTTTTCATCCGCATCCACACGCGCTTGGCCAGCTCATAGCGATGCTTCTCGAATTTCTCCGGGGTATCGATCACCCCGGTCAGGTGCCCCCACAGCTCGAACGTGGCATCCACCTTGCGGGCGATCATGGCTCCCGGCTCGCGCGGCACGTGGCAATCCGAGCAGATGGCGCGCACGCCGGTGCGATTCTTGTCGTGGATGGTGTCGGTGTATTCCTTGTAGACGGTGCTGCGCATCTCGTGGCACGAGATGCAGAACTTTTCCGTGTTGGTCCAGGCCAGCCCGTAGGCGCCGGCGGTCATCAGCAACCCGGCGATGACCAGTCCGGCCACCACGCCCCCCGCGATCAGGGTCGTGGTCGCGCAGGTCGCGCACCGCATGCGCAACGACTGCCATATTTGTTTGATCATGACCGGTCACCCTTTGCGATTACCACCATGGCTCCTCCTTAGCGCGAGAGAATCCACTTAACCACGTTGCGGATCTCCGCGTCGTTCTTGCTCTTTAATGCCGCATGTTCTTCCTTCTTGCCATCCACCTCGACCTTGGGATTGGTGGTCATGTGCGTGTAGACCTTCTGCTCGGCATCGGCCTTGCCTTTGTACTTCTCCGCGATCTTCTTGTAGGACGGGCCGTCTTTCTTCTTGTCGATGGCGTGACACTTGAAGCATTTGTTCTTGCGCGCCAGGTCTTCAGCGGCCTCGGCATCGACGGCGGCGGTCGCCACGCCGGTCCAGACGATCAGGCAAGACCCAGCCAGCCAGGCAAGTTTGCACTTCATAACGTTCAGAGTGAACCAACGAGCGAAGCGCAACGGCTCGCTCCCTTCTCCCTGCGGGAGAAGGGATGGGGATGAGGGCCGATTTCCCTCACCCTTTGCCCTCTCCCGGGGGGAGAGGGGACGAGAGAGGGAAAAGAAACGGCGCGCACTATTTTGCGCCCGGATCAGTAAGAGTGAGAAAAATCGAACCGATCCGACATCGGGCGAAGCGCCGCGCCGCCCCTGCATAACCGAATGTCCGGGTATCCACAGCGATCGATTCCATCCATTATTTTTCATTATGACCCCATATTTCTCATGCAATATCAGTACCTTTGCTTCTTGCAGCCTGTGTACAGGGCTGCCCGGTGCCGGACATTGATCAAGATCAAAAAGCGTTCAGAAATATCTGCGCAGTGGGAATACTACAAGTTAATGAACTGCTCGGGTATTCGCACCGGGACTGGCTGACAGCCGGGGTTAGGGAGTGGCAAGCGCTGCATACAGATCAGGATGAGAGCGAATTGGCGTAATACGCCAGCAACACATGGGAGTCGGGAGCGAGCCGGTAAATACCCCCCTCTTCGCTCACCAGGCGACGCAGCATCAGCATGTTGAGCGCGTTGTCGATGGTCCAGGAGCGGGTACTGGTGGGTACGATCACAGTCACCCCCTGCGCGCGCAACGCCTCGATACGGCGATAGACCCGATCCTTCAGGTCAAATTCGTTGATGCCGTCCGGTACAGACAGCAGGCACTCGGCCACCAGCGGGATCGGCAGAGCCGGCACCTGTCGCCGCACCTGCGCCATCAGTTCGCGGGCCAGCTTTTCCACGGCGACGATACGGGGCGCCGGGTCGAGCGCTGCTGGATCAACCTGGTTCTGACGGCACCACGCGCGCACGGACACCGGGGCACCGAAATTGACGCTGGCATAGCCAAAGCGGTGCCAGCGGCTGCGCATCATGAGCCACAGGTTGCGGCTAATAAAACCAAGCGTGGTGCGAATCACGAACCAGCGCGAGCGTCGCACTGCGTTCGGATCGAGGGCGCGGACCAGCGTGCGGTCTTCGAGCACGCGGTCGTAATTGATGCCAACCGGCACAAACACAATGTCACGACCCTTCGATGGGTCAAAATCGCGCAGCATATAGTCGAGAATGCCGAGTTTCGGCTCGCGCATCCGGCCGTCCTTGCTCAGCCCGCCTTCCGGAAAGACGGCCTGGCACACCCCCTCGCGCGTGGCCATGTGAACATAACGCTCCAGCACCCGCCGGTAGAGTGGATTCCTGGAATTGCGCCGGACAAAATAGGCGCCCATGGCGCGGATCAGTTGCTGCAACGGCCAGATGCGCGCCCACTCGCCGACGGCGTAGGACAGCGTCGTCTGCTCGGCGGCCAGAAAGGCGGCCAGCACGTAATCCATGTTGGAACGATGATTCATGACGAACACCACCGCGGCCTCCGGATCGATCTTCGACAAACGCTCGTTGTCGGAAAAACCGACCCGGATACGATACAGCAGCCGGGCCAGCTTCCCGGCCAGCCAGTAACCGGCGCGGAAATAGAGATAGGCGTTGAAGGCCGGCACAATCTCGCGCGCGTAACGCAGCACCTGAACCTGGGCAACCTCACGCGGGATCTGCTGTTCCGCCGCCCAGGCCTGCATGGCCTCGATCACCTTCGGATCGTAGACCAGGCGATCGATCAACACGGCGCGTTTGGTGAGCTGGAAAGGACGGATGGAAATGTCGAGGCGGGTGTTGACCTCGTCGATGACGCGATTGATACGCCGACGCAACCACCAACGCACGCCGGGCACCAGCAAGCGAGCGAGCGTCGCCCAGGCGGCCAATACCAGAATCAACAGGAACAGCCACAGCGGCAGCGTGACCGGTTCGCTCATCCTTGCCTCCGAATGGTGCGCATAGCGGCAGGCAAACGCGCTGCCGCGGTCCTGCGCGTCAGGTACCGCTGGATGACGCTTTCCAGGGGGACTTGTTGAGCCAGTCCAGGAAGGCGTCCGGGCTGAGCGGGCGACTCATATAGTAACCCTGCGCGGAATCGCAACCGAGAGACTTGAGCCGTTCCCAGGCTGCCTTATCCTCCACTCCCTCCGCCACCACCTTGAGCCCCAGGTTGTGTCCAAGCTCGATCGTGGAGCGGACAATGACATCGTCGCTGTGACGGGTGGCCATATCTTTGACAAAGGACCGGTCGATCTTGATCTTCGCGACCATGAAATCCTTCAGGTTGGTCATGGAGGAATACCCGGTTCCGAAGTCATCGATGGAAACCAGAATCCCGGTCTCTGCCAACCGGCGGATACAGTCGATCGCCCGCGCCGGGTCCGTCATCACGGCCGATTCCGTAACTTCCAGCTCCAGTCGGTTGGGGTGTAGCTGGTATTGCGTGAGCAGACGGCCGATCTGGTCGGGGAAATCAGGATCCTGGACGCTGATGGCCGAGATGTTCACGGCCACGGTAAGATCGAGACCCGCCTCCTGCCAGGCTCGGCACTGTTTCAGCGCCATCTTGAGGATGTCGTTCGTCAGGGGCTTGATCAATCCGGTTTTCTCCGCGAGAGGGATAAACCGATCCGGCATGATCAGTCCCTTCTCGGGGTGCTGCCAGCGCACCAACGCCTCGACTCCCTTGACCAGGCTATGTTCGAAATCGATCTTCGGTTGATAGTGCAGGAAAAATTCAGCCGCATCGATGGCGCGCTTGAGATCCGATTGCATGGTCAACCGGCCCTCTTCGTCGGCACTCAGATCCTCCGAGAAGACGCGATAGCCGCTTTGCGTACGCTTGGCCACGTACATGGCCGAGTCCGCCCGCCGTTGCAGTATCTCGCTGTTTTCCCCGTGTGCCGGGTAGAGGGCGATGCCGATGCTCAGGGAGACGTCGAGATTCCGCTGACCGATCACCACGGGAGTCGACATGGTCTGGATGATCTTGCGGGCCACCTCGATGGCACCATCCATGGTGTTGGCCGTCGGCAACAGCACGGCAAATTCGTCACCGCCCAGGCGGGCGATGGTGTCGGATTCGCGCAGACAGGTACGCCAGCGGGACGCCGTCTGGCGCAGCACTTCGTCACCCACGGCATGACCGAGGGTATCGTTGATCTCCTTGAACCGGTCAAGATCGATCAGCAGCACGGCAAAACTGAGTTTCTCGCGGGCCGCCAACCGCAGCATCCAATCCAGGCGGTCGGCCCACAGGGTCCGGTTCGGGAGATCAGTCAGGGCATCGTACATCGCCTGATGCCGAAGCATTCCCGCCTGGCGCCGGGTGTTGCCGAGGACAAAGACGGCAATACCGATGCCCAGGGCACCAGCGACTCCGCCGAGCACCAGCATTAATAGACGGGTGCCCCTGTAACCCAACTCGACCTCTTCAACCGCCTTGCCGAGCCGCTCTTGCTGAATACGCTGCAGCTTGGAAACGTTCAGCAGGATGGCGTTCTGCACCCCGCTGACACGCTGGCGAATCAACTCCTGGGCCGCTGCCTGTTTTCCCCGCAAGGCCATTTCGAGGGCCTGGGCGGCCAGGGGCTGTGCCTCCATGGTCAGTTTGCGCATGTCGTCCAGCACGGCGAGGCTTTCGGCGTCGGTGGCGATGGTCAGCAGGCGGGTGCGGGCTTCCACGAAGCCAGAGCCGTACTGCGAATACTTCAGAAGTAACTCTTCCTGATCGAAGCGATCCTTGAGCAGGGAAATCGAGTGCATGAGGATGGCGCGTTCCCGCAATGCGTCCTTCATGCGGTAGACCAGCTCGTTGCTGACGTTGGCCTGGTCGACAATCTGGCGCATGCGCTGGTTGGCGTCCGCCAATCGCAACAAGCCAACGGCCGTACTGGCAATCATCATCAACAACACCAGCACAAAACCCACACCCACCCGCAGCATCAGGGTGCGTTCCGAAACAATGGCGCCCATCTACAGAACTCCTCGTGGTTTAATATTGATTACTTATTTAGCTACTTCCCTGTCACTCCCCGCCAGTATAGTCAGCACCCTGTGCACGCGCGGCACAGACCGGATGACCTGATCGCCGGCGTTTCAGCCGGAAATCAAACCCGTTAAATATGCAGGGGTATGCCTTCAACCGGGGCGGCGGGCGGCCGCGACCACCAATGTTCCGCGGTACATGCGCATCTGGCAGGTGAACTCAAGCTCGCCGGACGGCAGCGGCGGCAACCGGACCTCGCGGGGTTTGTTCAGGGGCAAATCCTCCGAGATGCCGAGCGAATCGAACACGACCTTCTCGGCGCAGGGGCTAGCGTCCTGGCGCAGGAAGCGCAGCGTCACGGGTTTGCCGGCCGACACCTCGATGCGCGCCGGGGTGTAAACACCGTGGTCAACCACGATGTCGATCACACCGCTCGCCACTTTTTTTAAAGCCGGCCGCGACAACCAGAACCACCAGACGATGAAGGCGATGACCGCCAGCCCCGCCAGGTTAACCAGCCAGACGGTCACCGGCCTTATCCTCGCGGTTCCACGCTGTAGCGGACCCACAGCCGGTGCTCGCCGCCGGCCGGGATCGTCACCACATCGTCGGCGGCGTTGCTGCTTTCCACGCACACCATGTTGAGGTAACCGTTCGCTCCGAAGTCGCCCATCTTCGCCGCCTTGTCGGCCCACGGATTCCACACCACACTGGAACGGCTGCCGCGCTTGGCGATGCGGATGCGTCGCTTCAGGCCCGGATCGTCGATCAGTATGTCGGCGATGGGATCGAGCCGAGGGCCGCGGTGCAGGGATGCACCGGTCGCGGTTTCGGCAGTCGAATCGAGGTAGATGCGGTCCACCTCGGTGCCGATGGTCACCGGCCCTGTCTGTTGCTTGCGCTTTCCGCCATCGACCTTATCGAGGTACGGACAACCCTCCAGGCCGTCGATGCGGCAGTGGCGGATATCGCTGACTTCAAAATAGGTGTGGAACGCATCCCCGACCGTGATCGCCGTCGCGCCAGTGTTACGGGTGACGAGTTCCAGCTCCAGCGTTTTTCCTACGGTCACGATATTCATCGCTTCGCTGGCGTGCGGCCACTGGGCGCGGATGGCATCGTCCTGACGAATCCGGAAGCTCAGCCGCGTGCCGCCATCGGCCATAGCCTGCGCCTCGATTACGTCCCACATTACCGTGCGCGCAAATCCGTGGCCCGGAAAAACAGACTCGGTGGCATGCGGCCCGAACCACGGCCAGCACACCGGCACCCCGCCACGGATCGATTTTCCAGGCGAAAATTTTGCGGCTTTCGACAGCCAGATCACCGGGGCTTCATTGCGCGGCGCCCAGGTCATGACGTGCGCGCCTTGCAGGGCGATGACAGCCGAACCGTGGGCGTTGTTCACCTCGGCGACCGCGAGCCCGCCGGGACCCGCCTTGAAAACCACCTGTCCGCCGCAACCGAACGTCCGGTTGAGAGAATCGAAATCAGTGCTCATAAAAACTCCGGCGATTGAGAAACT
>CAKKRZ010000149.1 GCA_919902925.1 Acidiferrobacterales bacterium
CAGGCATTCGTACATCCCTGTACATCAAAAGCGCGCCCCCGGATGGCGCACTGCTCCTGCGCTCCTCGGGGTTGGGGCCCACGCCGGTCCAACGAGGCTCCTGCCTCGTGGCCCGGTCGCGCACGTCCTGTGCGCGACCCCTTCGGGGCGTATTCCCAACCCCTTGCGGTGCTCGGGTGCGCCATACGGGGGTTTGAAAGCAAGGCATGAAGGTCAGCGCCGTGGTTGGTCCACAATGCTCAGCAACCTAAATGCGAGGCGCATGAGTGTGGAAATAAATCCCATGCGGCGAGCGGCCGACGCGGATCGAGGCCTTGATCTTTTTGGTTTTGAGGTCGATGACGGTGACACGGTTGATCCAGCGCGAGGTGATCCACAGTTCGCCGCCGTCGGCGGTCAGTTCCATGTCGTCCGGTCCGCCCGGCACCTGGATGGTGTCGACGATCTTGAGTTCCTTCATGTCGATGACCGAGATGGTGTTCTCGGTGCGGTTGCTGAGCAACACGTGGCGGCCGTCGCCCTTGGGCAGAAAGTTGTGCGCACTCTTGCCGGTCATAAGCTTCTTCACGGTCCGGCCGTCGTCGGGCGACAGCACCTGCACGTAATCCTCGCCGGTGATGCCGACCAGCAGATGCTTGTTGTCCGGCGTCAGCCAGATGCCCGCCGGCTGCCGGCCGGTGGTGACTTTCCATATCACCTTCTGCGTCGACAGATCGATGGCCGCGACCTGGTGGGTCTCCTGTACCGTGACGTAGACCACGCGGCTGTCCGGTCGGAAGGCCATGTGACTGGTGGTGTCCGGCATCGGAATCTTGGCGGCGAGTTTCAACTGTCCCTGGTCGTGATGGTAGATGTCGACCCGGTTCAGCCGGTTGGCGGTGATGACAAACCATTTCTGGTCGGGGCTGAAGCCGAGATGATAGGGGTCCGGAATGCGCGGGATGCGTTGCAGCACCTCGGCGGTGTGCGGATCAAAGATCACCAGATCGTTGCCAGCGGCGTTGGCGACGATCAGGCGTTTGTTGTCCGGCGACGGGATCAGGTGGTGCGGTTCCTTGCCAACCGGAATGCGGCGAACGACCTGATAGGTTTTGGTGTCGATCAGGCTGATGTCGTCGTCCTTGGAGTTCAGGACGAAGGCGAATTCCGCCCGGGCGGTGGGGATGGCCGTCAGCAGTGCGGCCAGCAGGATTGAAAATCGTGAAGTGGATCGCATGTGTGTGAAGATGAAAAACCCGTAAAATGAACAATCGTTAGCTTACACCATCCACCCGTTCCAGACGGCGGCCAACCCGACAACCGGATCTTCGGAGCACAACCAACACCGGACCTTTCCACGGCACCACTATTATTTCCGTGCGCCGCGACGGGCGTGTGGCCATCGGCGGCGATGGACAGGTGACCTTGGGCAACACCGTGCTCAAGCACAACGCCCGCAAGGTGCGCCGGCTGTACAAGGATCAGGTGCTGGCCGGTTTTGCCAGCGGCAGCGCCGATGCCTTTACCCTGTTCGACTGTGTCGACCAAGTACGGCATGGTCAAGACCGATCACATCCTGTTCATCAGTCGGTACATCCTGTAGCGCCCCGGCGGCTTGAAACCGCCCCGGCCAGCCCCATGTAGCGATTACCTGTCGATCCGGTGAATGGTTCGCCGGGCAGGCAACAACCGTTTGGTATTCGTAAATCTGGAGGCAAGCCATGCAAAAACTGATTCGTCGTGAAGATAGTCCCTTGGGCCGTTTCGGTTTCTGGAATAATGATTTCGATCGTCTGTTCGAGGGTTTCCTCGCCCCCACGCAACTGGTGGAAGAGGCGGGCAACCTGGTGCCGGCGATGGACGTCGCGGAAACCGAACACGGCTATGTCATCAAGGCCGAGATGCCCGGTGTCCGCAAGGAAGACATCAACATCACGCTCGAGAACGGCGTGCTGAGCATCGCCGGGGAAAGTCGGGAAGAGAAGGAAGAGAAAGACAACGGCCGTGTCATCCGCCAGGAACGCCGCTATGGCAAGTACGTGCGCAGCCTGCGGCTCGGCACCGAGGTGGACGATAAGCAGATCAAGGCCGCCTACAAGGATGGCATCCTGGAAATCACCGTCCCCAAGGCCGAGGCCGTGAAGCCCAAGAAGATCGCGGTCGACGTGAACTGAGTCCGCGGTCACGACGCCCGCCGGCCCTGCCGGCGGGTGTTAGCAAAGGCCGCCCCGTGCGGCCTTTGCTTTATCTGCCGGGAAGGACGTCAGGCTGGCGCGCGTCACCGAATGCGCGGGAGCGGCCGGGAGCAGGGCCGGCATTGGCTCTGCTGACAGTCCAGGACAGATCGGTTATGGTGATGACACACACAACAACACCCGCCGGCCAGTCCGCATGACCTCCGTCCCGCTGTCCCCGAACGATCGCGCCCGCATCCTGACCGAGGCGCTGCCCTACATCCAGCGCTTCAAGGGCAAGACTGTCGTCATCAAGTACGGCGGCAACGCCATGGTCGACGACGCGCTCAAGAACAGTTTCGCGCGCGACGTGGTGCTGATGAAGCTGGTCGGCATCAACCCGGTGGTGGTGCACGGCGGCGGGCCGCAGATCGGCAAGTTGCTGGAGCGCATCGGCAAGAAAAGCGAATTCGTCGACGGCATGCGCGTGACCGACCGCGAGACCATGGACGTAGTGGAGATGGTGCTCGGCGGCCTGGTCAACAAGGAGATCGTCAATCTCATCAATCAGCACGGCGGCAAGGCCGTCGGCCTGACCGGCAAGGACGGCCGCTTCATCCGCGCCAAAAAATTGCTGCTGACCAAGAAACAGGAAAACGAAAAGCTCCCGCCCGAGATCATCGATATCGGCCACGTCGGCGAGGTCGAGAGCATCGACCCGGCGCTGGTGTCGCTGCTCGATTCGGCCGAGTTCATCCCGGTGGTGGCGCCGGTCGGCGTCGGCGAAGACGGCACGACCTACAACATCAACGCCGACGTGGTCGCCGGCAAGCTGGCCATCACGCTCAAGGCCGAGAAGCTCATGTTGTTGACCAACACCACCGGCGTGCTCGACAAACAGGGCAACCTGCTGACCGGTCTGTCGGCCGCCAAGGTCAAGGGACTGATCGCCGACGGCACCATCAGCGGCGGCATGCTGCCGAAGGTGAACTGCGCGCTCGACGCCGTGGCCAGCGGCGTCAAGACCGCGCACATCATCGACGGGCGCGTGCCGCACGCCGTGTTGCTGGAAGTGTTCTCCGACCAGGGTGTCGGCACGCTGATCCGCGGCTGACGCCGTGTCCGTGCCGGTTCAGTCCCCGCCGCACACCGGGCAGGCCGGGTCTTTCCTCAGCTTCATCTCGCGCCACTCGGCGCGCAACGCGTCGTACAGCATCAGCCGGCCGGCCAGCGACTCGCCGATGCCCATGATCAGCTTGAGCGTCTCCACCGCCATGAGCGAGCCGATCACGCCGGCGGCCGGGGCGAGCACACCGAAGGTAGCGCAGGGTTCCTCGGGCTCGTCCGACGGTGGGTACAGACAGCGGTAACACGGACCGCCGGGAAGAAAAACCGCCACCTGCCCCTCGAAGCGCACCACCGCGCCGGAGACCAGCGGTTTTCCCGCCGTCACGCAGGCGCTGTTGACGGCCTCGCGGGTGGCGAAGTTATCGCTGCCGTCGACGACCACATCGGCCGCGCGCACGGCCTGCGCGAGATCCCCGCCTTCCAGTTTGCGCTCGACGGTGGCGATGGCGATGTCCGGGTTCAGCGCGCGCAGGCGCCGGGCGGCGGACGCCACCTTCAATTCGCCCAGCGACCCGGTGTCGTGGACGATCTGCCGTTGCAGGTTGGTGAGTTCAACCCGGTCGTGATCGACCAGCGTCAGGTGCCCGACACCGCTGGACGCCAGGTACATGGCCAGCGGCGATCCCAGCCCGCCGAGACCGATGACGAGTACTTTCGAAGCCAACAGCTTCTGCTGGCCGGCGATGTCGATTGCCGGCAACAGGATATGGCGGCTGTAACGTCTTAGTCGGTGGTCGTCCATGCCGACATTCTAGCGGCGGTTGCCGTCACCCGGAAAAAAATAAACCCCGCCCTTTTCGGGGCGGGGTCGATGTTGAAGACGACCTGAGGATTTACCGATTTAGACAGTCGTCGCGCACGCGGATGCTCGCGCAGTGGTGGCAGGTCCTCTGCGCCAGACGCGGGCGACCGATACAGGCCATTCGTCCCGGCCGGTTCATGCAGCGGTTTATGGCGATGGTTGACTGCTGGCCGGTTGCTTGGCCCGTTCCGCCACCTGGCGCAGGGTTTCCTTGACGATCTCGCGGACCTTGAGACGGCAGGCCTTGGCGTCGGTGCCGCAGGGCTGGGTCAGGGGATCCTTGCCTTCGGCGCGCACCACGATCGTGAAATTTTCCGAGACCCCGCGTTCCCGGCAGTCGCCGGTGCACCAGCGGCCATCCGGATAGGCATAGGCCACCAGCCAGGTCATGACGCGCTTGCCGTTGACGAAGAAATATTCGCCGTAGGTTCCGTTGGACATCAGGCGCGCCGAAGGGCCGTGCAGATTGCCATCCTTGTAGCTGCGGACCTGTTTGGTGCCGGCCCAGCTTTCCGATTTCCACAAACCGTTGCGACGACCCTGGCTGAATGCCGCCTCGTTGCGGATCCACTTGCTGCCGTTGTCCCAGGTTGCGTTCAGAGCGCCTTCGCCGTTGGCGAGGCCGTTGACGCACTGGCCGGACCAGGTGAGTTTCACGTCCTCGGGCACTTTCGTGTCCGGGTCGAGGACCTTGCAGCCCGAACCGGGGATGGTGAGCCAGGTGCCCTGGTCCAGGGTGGTCGTGACCGTGGTTTCCTGGGCATGGGCGCCCAACGGCAGGCAGAGGAGCGCGGCAACGGCGGCGAACAGCAACCGGGAGGGGCGAAGAGGATGGTGGCGAGTCATGGGTAACCTCGGTGGTTTGGTGGTGTCGGGTGTTGAACGAATTCTGCAAGTCTAGCCGAATCGGCTGGACTGGCCAGGCACTATTTCACAGTCGCAGGCGGAATTTGTCCGTCAGGCAATCGTGGCCTCGATGGCCCGCCGGTGGCCGGCGAGGTCGGCGTGTCCACGGATATCCGTGTAACCGGCACGGCCCAGCAACTGTTCGATGGCCGCGGCCTGGTCGTGGCCGTGTTCCAGCAACAGCCAGCCGCCTGGCTTCAGGTGAGTCCGTGCATCGCGGATGATTGCGCGGATGGCGTCGAGGCCGTCGCTGCCGGATACCAGCGCGGCCCGGGGTTCGAAGCGGACATCGCCCTGTAGCAGGTGTGGATCGCCGGCGCGGATGTAGGGCGGATTGCTGACGATGACATCGAATGTTTCGCCAATGGGATCGAGGCCGCTCTCGGCCATCCCTGGCCTCCGCGGCATTCGTGCATCCTGCACATCAGCGATGGGGCCGCGCGCCGAAGCGGGAGCCCTACTCGCTTCACTCATTCGTTCTGACATTTGATGAGGCGCGTCTGCGGTTTCGCCAGCGAGCGGCGTCAGCCATTCGCCGCGGCGGAATTCGATGTTGCCGATACCCAGCGTGGCGGCGTTGGTGCGCGCCAGTTCCAGCGCCTCGGGCGATGTATCGGTAGCCACAATGCGCGCGCGCGGCCGCTCGCGCGCGATGGCCAGTGCGATGGCGCCGCTGCCGGTGCCGAGATCGGCGACCGAAGTTTCGGTGCCGGCGGGGATGCGCGCCAGTGCGCGTTCGACCAGCAGTTCGGTTTCCGGGCGCGGGATCAGTACCGCCGGGGTCACCTGGAGCGGCAGCGACCAGAACTCGCGCCGGCCAGTGACGTAGGCGACGGGTTCGCCGCGTTCGCGTCGCTGCACCAGCGCCTCGATTTGTTGTTGCACGCCGTCGTCGAGCGGCCGGTTCAACGCCGCGATCAGTCCGGCCCGGTTCAGGCCGAGCACATGCGCGGCCAGCACGTCGGCGTCGAGTCGCGCCGTCGGACTGACCGGCGACAGCCGTTCCACGGCGCGGTGCAGCAGCTCGGCGAGGGTCGCGGAACAAGCAGGAAGCCCTACTCGCTTTGCTCGTTCGTCCTGACTCAAGATTGGTTCCGTTTGCGGTTTCACGCGCCGAGCGCTGCCAGTTGTTCGGCCTGATCGGCGGAACGCAGGGCGTCCACCAGTTCATCGATATGTCCTTCCATGGCCTGATCGAGTTTGTAGAGTGTCAGGTTGATGCGGTGATCGGTGATGCGCCCCTGCGGAAAATTATAAGTGCGGATGCGTTCGGAACGGTCACCGGTGCCGACCAGACTCTTGCGGTGGGCGGCCTCGGCTTCGCGTTGCTTGCGTTGTGCGAGCTCCAGCAGCCGCGCCGCCAGAACGGACATGGCGCGCGAGCGGTTCTTGTGCTGCGAGCGTTCGTCCTGGCATTCGACCACGATGCCGGTCGGCAGGTGGGTGATGCGGATCGCTGAATCAGTTTTGTTGACGTGTTGCCCGCCGGCGCCGCTGGCGCGGAAGGTGTCGGTCTTGAGGTCGGCGGGATTGATGGCGATGGCGTCCACTTCCTCGACCTCGGGCAGCACCGCCACCGTGCAGGTGGAGGTGTGGATGCGCCCCTGGGCCTCGGTGTCCGGTACGCGTTGCACGCGGTGCACGCCGGATTCGAACTTGAGATTCGCGTACACATCGCGCCCGGCGATGCGCGAGATGATCTCCTTGTAGCCGCCGTGCTCGCCGGCGCTGTGCGAGACCACCTCGACCTGCCAGCTCCGATCGATGGCGAAATGCTGGTACATGCGAAACAGGTCGCCGGCGAAGATCGCCGCCTCGTCGCCGCCGGCACCGGCGCGGATTTCGAGAAACACGTTGCGGGTATCGTTTGGATCGCGGGGCAGCAGCTGGCTGTGGATTTCCTGCTCGAGACGTTCGCGATCGGTGTGCACGCGCGCCAGTTCCTCCTCGGCCATTTCGCGCATGCCCGGGTCGTCGATCATTTTCTGCGCGGCGGCCTCGTCCGCGCGCGCCTGGCGCAGGGCGCGCACGCGCTCCACCACCGGGGCGATCTCGGCGTATTCGCGCGACAGGTCGCGGAACTTGTTCTGCTGGCCGATGACCGCGGGGTCGGAGAGCAGGCGTTCGATTTCCTCGAAACGTTCGACCAGGCCCTCGAGCCGGGCTTCCAGGGCGGCGTGCACGGGCGTTACCGCTCGTCCAGGTTGAACAACCGGCGCGCGGCTTCGAGCAGCACGCGATCGGCTTCGTGGTCGGCCTTGAGCAGGGCGTCGGATGGGGCGTGGGTGAATTTGTTGGTGAGCGCGTGCGCCAGGTGTTCGAGCACCTCCTGCGGGTCTTCGCCGCGCTTCAGGCGCGCGCGCGCGCGTTCCAGCTCCAGCTCGCACATGGCCTCGGCCGAGTCGCGCAGGTGGCGGATGGTCGGCACGGCGTCGAGCGACTTCAGCCAGCGCATGAAATCGACCACCTTGGTGTCGATGATGCGCTCGGCCTCGGCCGCCGCCTGGACGCGCGACTGGCGGTTTTCCTGTACTACGTCCTTGAGGTCGTCGATGGTGTAGAGATAGACGTCGTCGAGATCGCCGACTTCGGGTTCAATGTCGCGCGGCACGGCGATGTCGACCATGAACATGGTGCGGCGCCGACGCGCCTTGAGGGCGCGCTCGACCGTGCCCTTGCCGAGGATCGGCAGCGGGCTGGCAGTGGAGGAGATGACGATGTCGGCGTCGGCCAGGCGCGCCGGCAGTTCCCCGAGCGAGATGGCCTCGGCCCCGAATTCGCGCGCGACGATCTGCGCGCGCTCGACCGTGCGGTTGGCGAGGATCATGTGTTTGACGCGGTGCTCGCGCAGGTGGCGGGCGCACAGTTCGATCATGTCGCCGGCGCCGATCAGCAGCACGGTCTGTTCGTCGAGTCGGGTAAATATCTGCCGGGCGAGGGTGACGGCCGCGGACGCCACCGACACGGCGCTGGCGCCGATCGACGTGTCGGTGCGCACCTGCTTGGCGACGGCGAAGGTCTGCTGGAACAGCCGGTTGAGCAGCTTGCCGGTGGCGCCGGCCTTGTGGGCGGTGCCGAAGGCGTCCTTCATCTGGCCGAGGATCTGGGTCTCGCCGAGCATCATCGAATCGAGGCCGGCGGCCACGCGGAAGGCGTGCTTCACCGCCTCCTGGTCGGGGTGACGGTAGAGGTGCGGCTCGATCTCGCCGCGCGCGATGTGGTGGTAATCGCAAAACCATTCCACCACGCGCCGGTCGTTGGCCGGGTCGAGCCCGCAGTACAGCTCGGTGCGATTGCAGGTGGACAGGATCGCGACCTCGTCGGCGGTCCCCTGGCGGCGGATGTCCTGCAACGCGGCCAGCAACCGTTCGGGCGCAAACGCCGCCCGTTCGCGGATGGCGACGGGTGCGGTCTGGTGATTCAAACCGACGGTGAGCAGATGCATGGTGGACCGGACAGCGGGATGGTTGCCGGATTCTGACCGAGACTGCCCAGCTGTCAAGCCGACACCGGTGAGCGCCAGCGGGCGATGGCCGCCCGCAGCAGCCCGCCGGTGACCAGGATCAGCATGCCCGTGCCGGCCAGCAGCAGATAGTCGCTCTCGCGCCAACCCTCCAGCAGCATCGGGACCAGTACCCACAGGGTCAGGCCGAACAGCAGCAGCGGGGCGGCCAGCAGCCACGGCCGCGGCCGTTCCGGCGTGCGCAGGGCCAGCGCCATGATCAGAAAACCGGCCATGGCCAGCACCAGATTGGCGCCGCCCAGTACGAACCACAATCCGCCGTGCGGCTTGGTTCCCGCCGCCAGCAGCGCCACGGCCAGCGGCAGGCCGATGGCCAGCCACAGGCGCGGACCGTTGCCGGCCAGCCGCGGCGGCAGCCGGGGCGCGGACTCGTCGAGCAACTGCTTGAAGAGCCGCAGTGCGGTTTCGAGACCGGTGGCCAGCAGGGCACAGATCGTCAGCACCGCCAGCAGGCGGATCCAGTCCGCGCCACCCACCGCCTCGGCGGCGTGCACGGCATACCCTTCGATGTACGTGAGCAGGGCGTAGAGCGGGTTGAGATCGGCGGGTTGCAGCCAGGCACCAAAACTTTTCGACCAGGCCTCCTCGTCGCCGGCAGCGGTGGCGGCGATCAGGACGGCGCTGATTGCCAGCAACCCGTCGAAGGCGGCACCGCCGTAGCCGACGCGGCGGATGCTGGTGTCGTCCACCATCTGCCGGCTGGTCAGCCCGCGCGCGATCAGCAGATGCACGCCGGCCAGGGCGCCGAAGCTGACGGTGACGAACAGCCAGGGCAGGATAGCGATGCGCGTGGCGGCGGTGTGAAATTCCGGCGCCACCAGCGGCGGCCGGAGGATGATCAGAAACAGCAACAGGCCGGCGACCAGCAACACCGCCAACATGGCAGAGAGGATGGCGCGCGGGCGAGCGAGCTGCACCAGCGGGGTGCGCAGGGTGAACGCGCCGTAGAGAAACAGCAGGATCACCCAGCCGCTGACGGCGTCAAGCGACAGCTGCGTCTGGCCGCCGATGTCGAGATTGATCGATCCGCCCAGCGCGATGCTGAGCGAGGGAAAAGCGGTCAGGATCGCCGTGCCGGCCAGCAGCAGGGTCGTCGCCACGCCGATGGCCAGCCACGGTGGCGTCGTCGCGTCTTTGCGCAGCGTGCGTCCCAGCATCCAGGCGATCAGCACGTGCAGCAGGAACGGCAGCACGACCGCCGGGTAGGCCGCGAACAGCGCGGCGATCAGGCTGGCGCACAGCGCGGCCAGGCCGATGAGCAACAGGGCGGAGAGCATCACCAGCAACCCGCGCGCGCCGGCGCCGAGGTGCTGCTCGAAAAACATCGACAGCGTCTGGCCGGGGGCGCGCCGGGCCAGCCACAGGCTGCCGATGCCGAAGACACCCGCCGCCACGCTGCTGCCGATCAGGACCCACAGAAAGGCCGGCACCCAACCCCAGGCGCTGGCAAAGACGGCGCCGATCAGACCGAGTCCGCCACTCAGGGCCACCCCGTGATAGGGCAGCAGCCGGTCGGCCGGGCATGGCAGTTCGCCGGGCACCGGAGCCGGACTGGCCGCACCCGGGCTATACTCGCCAGAAAGCCGGAAGACACCGAGCGTGACCAGCTTGGCGAAGAAGCGGTAGCCCAGGACGGCCACCACCATCGCCGCCAGCAGCAGAAAGAGCGAGTTCACACCCTATTCTCGCCCGATGGGTGATCCGGGGCAAAGGCGGTCTGGGCCGGGGATGAACTGAACGGATCACGTGCGGTCAACCGGATAGCCCGGCACGTGCCAGGGCGAGTATTGTTGGAATCGTTGCATTCAATTGCCGGGAGCAGCCATGAATAACCTGTTGCGTATCCTCAGCCTGACCCTGCTGGCCGGCCTGCTGGCCGCTTGCGCCTCGACCACGACCGTCACCGATTCCGATCCGCCGGCCGGCGACAGCGCCGCCGCACCGCCGCCGGAGGAAACGAAAGAGGAACCGAAGGAGCGGGATCTACCCAAGGTCGAACTCGACGCCGATACCTTATATAGCCTTTTGCTGGGTGAGATCGCCAGCCGCCGCGGCCAGATCGATCTGGCCGCTACGCTGCTCGGCCAGGTCGCGCAGAAGACGCGCGATCCGCGCGTGGCGGAGCGCGCCGCCCTGGCCGGGTTGTATGCACGCCGTTTCAAGGAAGCCCAGGAGAGCGCCCGTCTGTGGGTCGAGCTGCGTCCGCAGAGCGTGGAGGCGCGCATGGCATTGGGCGCCGTGCTGTTGGAACTCGAACGCGCGGATGAGGCGCGCGCGCAATTCGAAGCCATCCTCAAACAGGCCCCGTCCGACCGGCTCGACCATGCCTACATGCGCACCGTGTCAGTGCTGGCGCGCCATGGCAAGCGCAACGCGGCGCTGGAGATCATGGAGTCGCTCATTGCCCAGCACCCGCGCTCGCCGGTGGCGCAGTTGGCGCTGGCTCATCTGGCCGTGCGCAGCGGCGAACTCGACAAGGGCCTGGTCGCGATCGATCGCGCGCTCGCGCTCAAGCCCGGCTGGGAGGAGGCGGCGCTGTTCAAGGCGCGCATCCTGGTGTCGCAGAAGGACATGCCGCGAGCCGGGAAATTCTACGAGTCCTACCTGAACAGCCATCCGGACTCAACGACGGTGCGCATCAATTATGCCCGCCACCTCATCGACCTCAAGCACTGGGACAAGGCGCGCGAACAGTTTGAGCGCGTGGTGCGCATCTCGCCGACCGATCCGGAGGCTGTTTATGCTCTCGGTCTCCTGTCCATGCAGACCGGACGCAGCGCCGATGCCGAGAAGTATCTGAAGCAGGCGGTCGAGATGCAGCCGGACAACCATACCGCGCGCCTCTACCTCGGCCAGCTGGCCGAGAACAACAAGCGCTACGATGAAGCCGCCCAGTGGTTCCAGAGCATCCGCGATGGCGACAATTTTCTGGAGGCCCAGGCGCGCTACGCCGTGATCCTCGCCAAATTGGGCAAGGTCGATCAGGCGCGCGCCCACCTGCGCAAGCTGCCGGCCGAGGGTGAGAAGCAGCGCGTGCAGCTGCTGCTCGCCGAGGAGCAGATCCTGCGCGACGCCAAGCGCTACCGCGAGGCCTTCGATCTGCTCGGCGACGCCATCCGCAAGCTTCCGGACAACAATGAGCTGCGCTACGCGCGCGCGCTGACGGCCGAGAAACTGGGCCTGCTCAAGGATGCCGAGCAGGACCTCGTGGCCATTATCAAACGCGATCCCAAGCACGCGCACGCCCTTAACGCGCTGGGCTATACGCTGGCCGACCGCACCAACCGTTTCCCCGAGGCGAGGGAATATCTGGACCGCGCGCTGGCGCTGCGCCCGGACGATCCGTTCATTCTCGACAGCATGGGCTGGCTGATGTACCGCCTGGGCAAGCCCGACGATGCGCTCCGTTACCTGCGCCGGGCGCTGACCCAGCGCAGCGACGCCGAGATTGCCGCGCACCTGGGCGAAGTGCTGTGGGTGACGGGCCGTCGCGATGAGGCCAAGGAAATCTGGAACAAGGCCCTGCGCGAAACACCCGACAACGAGGCGCTGCTGGACGTCATCAAGAAATTCAAGCCGTGAGTCCGCAACCGGGCCATCCTTGGCCCGCGCCCCTCGCCTCGCTCCCATCGGCGAGATCACTCGCGAGCGCGGCGGTCTGTCTGTTGCTGACCGCCTGCGCCACTGTTCCGGATCGGCCGCCGGTCGGCGATCCGGAAGGCGTCTTCCGCCGCCACCACGAGCGCCTCGCGCCAGTCGAACACTGGCAGATCCGCGCGCGCCTGGCGCTGCGCACCGACAGCGAGGGATGGTTGGCCACGCTGCTCTGGGCCCGCCGCGGCGCGCATCAGCAACTGGACCTTACCGGACCGCTCGGTCGTGGTCATCTGCGTCTCACCAGCGAACCCGGCCAGGCGCGCCTGCGCGACAGCGATAACAACATTTACCACGCGCCGACCGCCGAGGAGCTGGTCCTGCGGGCGACCGGGCACCGCCTGCCGCTCGGCGAGCTGCAATACTGGGTACGGGGTCTGCCGGCGCCCGGCGCCGTTCAGCGGCGCGAGCTCGATGCCTGGGGGCGGTTGGCGCGGCTCGACCAGCAGCGTTGGCGCATCGAGTTTCTCGACTATGTCCGTCACGGCGACCTTGAATTGCCGAGCCGGCTGTTCGCGCGCCGCGCGCCGGACCCGGCCAATGCCGACAATGGCCTGCGCGAGACCATCGAAGTGCGTCTGGCCATCGAACACTGGACCCTGAAGTAGCGCCGTTCTCCGCGGCGCCGGTTTACACCAGCAGGATGCTGAAAAAGTCCTTCCTGGACTTTTTCAGCTCGCTTCGCCGACGGGATGGAGGCGAGGGGCGCGGTGCAGGGAGGCACCGCTTGCGCCTTCGCCGCGGCAGCCGCTCTCGCGCATCCCTGCGCTCCGCGGCACTTGTGCTTCCTGCACATCGCAGTCCGCGGCTTGCTCCATTTCGGCGATGGGATCGAGCCGAGGGTCGCGCGCCAAGGATGGCGCGTTTGCGGCTTTTCAAACACTGGCGTGTTCGAAAAATGGCGGCACATCCCTGTGCCACACCGCAGGTTGCAAAGTTCGGAGTTTTTTAGCAACCTGCTGTGACCATGCTCGTCTGGCCCGCCCCGGCAAAACTCAATCTGTTCCTGCACGTCACGGGCCGGCGCCCGGACGGTTACCACCTGCTGCAGACGGTCTTCCAGTTTCTGGACGTTGGCGACGAACTGGCATTCGAGACCACGGACGATGCGCGTATCGTCCGGGCCACGGCGCTGGCCACCGTTCCGGAAGACCGCGACCTGACAGTCCGGGCTGCCCGTTTGTTGCAGGCTCACACGGGCATCCGCCGCGGGGCCCGTATCCACCTGACCAAGCGCCTGCCCCTGGGCGGCGGCCTGGGCGGCGGCAGCTCCGATGCGGCCACTACCCTGATGGCGCTGAACCGGCTGTGGGGTACCGGACTCGCAACGGTGGAACTGGCCCGGCTGGGTCTGCAACTCGGGGCCGACGTGCCGGTGTTTGTGCACGGTCATGCGGCCTGGGCCGAGGGGGTGGGCGAGCTGCTGACCCCGATCGATCCTGTGGAAACCGCCTATGTAGTCCTGAATCCGCCGGTAAGCGTCTCAACTGCCGAGGTTTTTGCCGATTCTGAATTGACACGCCATACCCCGCCTATCACAATACGCGCCTTTCGCGAGGGCCGGGGGCACAACGATCTTGAGCCGGTGGTGCGCCGGTTGCACCCGGAGGTCGGCGAAGCGCTCGACTGGTTGCGGGAACGCGGTCCCGCCCGCCTGACCGGCTCCGGCGGATGTGTTTTTCTGCCGGTGGTCGATGCGGTGAGCGGCGAGCGCATCCTGGCTGAAGCGGTTTCGCGATGGACCGGATTTGTTGCACGCGGAATCAACCGCCACCCGATGACGACCTCGGATTGGCCGCAAGAACGCTGAATCGTGTTGTTGGGTTTGGGCGCGGAAACGCTGAAAATATCTGGGGCGTCGCCAAGTGGTAAGGCACCGGATTTTGATTCCGGCATTCCCAGGTTCGAATCCTGGCGCCCCAACCA
>CAKKRZ010000150.1 GCA_919902925.1 Acidiferrobacterales bacterium
CTGGCCTGGGCGCGCGGGCGTCGGCATCCACCCGAACTGGTGCTGCTGGAAGGCGCCGGCCATTTTTTTCACCAGCGTCTGCCGGAGTTGCGCGAAACCGTCCTGCAATTTCTTGCAGGACCGGCTTAGCCGGCTGGTACACTGTGCCGGCAGGACAACCCCATGGCCGACCCCTTCGAATTCGATCGACCCGACCGCTACGCGGTGGTGGGCAACCCCGTCGCACACTCCAAGTCGCCGGCGATTCACAAGCTGTTCGCGCGCCAGTTCGGCCATCACATCGAATACACCGCCATCCAGGTCGACGTCGGCGGCCTGGCGCAGGCCGTCGACCAGTTCCGTGCGCTCGGCGGCAAGGGGCTCAACATCACCGTGCCGTTCAAGACCGATGCCTACTGGCTGGCCGACCAGCGCAGCGACCGGGCGGAGCTGGCCGAGGCCGTGAACTGCCTGCGTTTCGAAAAAGACGGCAAGCTGTTCGGCGACAACACCGATGGTGCCGGGTTGGTGCACGACATCGAATACAACCTGGGCGTTTCGCTGCGCGACAAGCAGATACTGATCCTCGGTGCCGGTGGGGCGGTGCGCGGTGTACTCGATCCGATTTTGCGTCACCATCCCGCCAAACTTGTGATCGCCAACCGCACGGTGGTCAAGGCGCGCGAACTCGCTGAACAGTTCACTACCCACGGTAAGGTCGAAGCCTACGGGCTCGACGAACTCAAGGGGAAGCATTTCGACATCGTCATCAACGGCACGGCCGCGAGCCTGAAGGGTGAAGTTCCACCGCTGCCCGAGACCATCTTCAATCGCGGGGCGCTGGCCTACGACATGATGTACGGCGACCCGGCCAAGCCTTTCATCGACTGGTCGGCTTTGCACGGCGCCGCGCGGGCCGTCGACGGGCTGGGCATGCTGGTCGAGCAGGCGGCGGAGTCGTACCTGCTCTGGCGCGGCGTGCGCCCGCAGACCCGGCCGGTGATCGAGGCGATACTGGCGGGCGGATA
>CAKKRZ010000151.1 GCA_919902925.1 Acidiferrobacterales bacterium
TAGCTGTTCAGCGGCAACAACACGCCCGTGCAACGCATGCCCTGGGTCTCGACCGCGTCGAGAATCAGTTCAGGTGTCAGCCGGTCGTAGGGATGCGAGGTCATGAGCGGGCGCAACGGGCGCGAACGGCATGGTAAAGTAAACGCCCACAAAGACCTACGTTTCCCCCGTCATGGACGCCGTTACCAATCCCCTGTTGGACTTTGCTGCACATGGAGGCACCAATGCCGGTCGCACAGGAGCGGCCAGCGGGCTGCCCCGATTCACGGCCATTCGCCCGGAGCACGTGCTGCCCGCGCTCGATCGCCAGTTGGCCGACAGTCGCGCGCTGCTGGAAGAGTGTCTTGCCCGGGGCGAGCCCGGCACGTGGACAAACGTTGCCCAACCACTCGAGGACATGAAGGAACGGCTGGCGCGGTTGTGGTCGCCGGTTTCGCACCTCAACGCCGTGGTCAATTCGCCGGCCATGCGCGAGGTTTACAACGCCGGTCTGCCGAAGCTGTCGGAGTTCTTTACCGAGCTGGCCCAGGATGAGCGGGTGTACGCGGCGTACAAGACCATTGCCGCCAGCGGCGAATACCGGCAGCTGACCGACGCGCAGCGCCGAATCGTCGACAATACCCTGCGCGATTTCCGCCTCACCGGTGCCGAACTGCCCCCGGCAGCGAAGGCGCGCTTCAAGGAAATCCAGATGAAGCTGTCGGAGTTGGGCAATCGTTTCTCGGACAACGTGCTCGATGCCACCCAGGCGTGGACGCTGCACTTCATCGACGAAAAGGACCTGGCCGGTTTGCCGGAGAGCGCACGCGCCATGGCGCGTCAATCGGCCGAGCGCCTAGGCAAGCCCGGCTGGTTGTTCACGCTCGACGCGCCATCCTATATCGCGTTCATGACCTACGCCGACCACCGCGACTATAGGCGACAGATGTATGAGGCTTTTGTGACGCGCGCCTCAGAGACCGGGCCGAACAGCGGTCGGTTCGATAACGGCTCGCTGATGCACGAAATATTGTCGCTGAATGCCGAGGCCGCGCACCTGCTGGGGTTCGCCAACTACGCCGAATATGCCCTGCAAACACGCATGGCGAAGACCGTCGACGAGGTCCTGAGCTTCCTGCGTGAACTGGCGGTGCGCGCCAAACCGGCGGCGGTGCGCGATTTCGACGCGCTCCGGAAATTCACCCGGGAACAGGCCGGCTTCGAGCCCGAGGCCTGGGATCTGATGTACTACAGCGAAAAACTCAGTCAGCGTGACTATCGGCTATCCCAGGAAGACCTGCGCCCTTACTTTCCCGAAACCCGGGTTGTGCCCGGACTGTACGCGCTCATCGAACGCCTTTACGGATTGGTCATCGTGCGGTTGCAGGGCGTGGATGTCTGGCACCCGGACGTGGGCGTTTATGAAATCCGCGAACCGGGCGGCGAGCCCCGAGGCCGTTTCTATCTCGATCTCTATGCGCGTGCCAACAAGCGTGGCGGCGCGTGGATGGACGATTGCATCGGTCGCAAGCGCACCGCCGCCAGCGTGCAGCTGCCGGTTGCCTACCTCACCTGCAACTTCACGCCGCCGGTTGGTGGCCAGCCGGCGCTGTTTACCCACGATGAGGTGATCACGCTATTCCACGAATTCGGCCACGGCCTGCACCACATGCTCACGCGCGTGGACTGGGTCGGCGTGTCCGGCATCAACGGCGTGGCCTGGGACGCGGTCGAGCTGCCCTCGCAGTTCATGGAAAATTTCTGTTGGGAGCGCGAGGTACTGGACCTGCTCGCCGCCCACCACGAGACCGGCGCACCACTGCCGGCATCCCTGTTCGAGCGCATGCAAGCAGCGCGCAATTTCCAGTCCGGCATGCAGTGCGTGCGTCAACTGGAATTCGCCCTGTTCGACATGCGCCTGTACAGCGATTTCGATCTTATGAGGTCGCGCGCCAGCGCGCCCGGCTCGCCTCCCTCTCCCCCCGGGAGAGGGAATGAG
>CAKKRZ010000152.1 GCA_919902925.1 Acidiferrobacterales bacterium
TTGGCTTTATGTTGTGCAAAGACCTTCTGTGTTTCCTCGGTGTTGACGCGAATTGACTCGACGATCAATTTTTTCATTGAATCAAGATGATTCCCCGTTGCAACCAATTGCTGTTTACGAGCCCTGCCTTGATCCGCCTCTCTGTTACAGGCGGCGACATGGTTCCCATCTTTGAAGGTTCCTGCACAGCGGGAGCTGTGGTTAGCGCGATCCCGCTCATAGGCGGCACTGGCTTGATTAAAGTCACCCATTTCAGCATTAAACTTGGCAATTTGTTTCTTGTTTTCCCCGGCGCCCCACTGCAGGTCCTTCCAGCGCTGAGCCAACTTGTCGTCCTCCTTCACGAGGGACTGATGTTCTGCGGTGGTTGCCTTCAACTCCGTGCTAAGAGTTGCCTGCTTTGCCAGTCGATCGGCAGCGCCAGCGTTTGGGGCGGCAAATGTTTGCGTAGAAAAAAGAAATACGATTGTCGCCAATATGATTTTAATGCTCGTCATAACGTTCTCCTGAGAGACAGTTCGGTATGGAACGGTCGGCCTTTCAGTATAGCTTGGGGCGGCCCAACAGCCATTGGGCCGCCCCTCCCCGATCAACCGCGTACCGCGGCCACTGCTGGTGTCGAAGTCCTGGGACGCGGAAGCGTCAGGTTCCAGGCGTAGGTGTCAGCGCTGGCGGTTACCGCGTTCGTGCTCATCTCGGCCGTGGCATGGCCGGCGACGGCTTGGCCGGCGGCCGCGAACAGCATGGCCAGTGACATTACGATATTGCGCAGATTGCTTTTCATGATGGCTCTCCTGTTGATGGGTTAGGTTGTTTCGTTAGTAACTCATGCCGCAGTGAGTGCCCTTGCATGTCACCGGCGGGCACGGGTCCACATGGCAGGCCTGGGCCGACTGCACCCCGGCCAGCATCGTGAACAGCACGGCCACGAGGCTCATCAGGGTCTTGCGTTTGCTGGTCTGAAAACGATTCATGACTTTCTCCTTCGGGTTCATTCGGAATGGCCCATGCCTTCCGATTTCACTGGGATAAACGGGCGGGGGGAGAAAAAAGGGGTTACCCGGAATGGGCCGGGGATGGGGAAAATTGGGGTGCCGCGAAATACCCCCTCCCCCTCGACGGGGGAGGGACGGGGAGGGGGTGGCCAGCGGAAACACCGCAAAACCCTGGCCCGTGACCCCGCCTCACGGCGATTCTCACCCTCCCCCTCGCCCCCTCCCGTCAAGGGAGGGGGATTCGATTCTTGCTGGCCGATCGCTTTTCACCCGCTCGGGATTCAATCGAGCAAACAATCGGATGGGGCGGAAAACAATACCCATCTCTCACCCTCGCCCTCTCCCCGAGGGAGAGGGAATTTCACTTATGCGGGAAAAGCTGGATTACTGGCGGGAAAGGGACTGTAAATCCGCCGGAATCACGTAGTCCGGATGCTTCTGGCGCAGGCGGTCGAGGGCCTTGATGGCCTCGTCCCGGCGGCCGTGTTTCACCAGTTCGCGGATACGCACGATCTGCTGCGCGGGGGGTTCGGAACCCAGCAATTGGATGTCCGGGGTATCCGTCGCCGGCCCCCGGAGCAACTGAACAGCCACGACCGCCACCAGCACCGAGGCGGCCAGCGCCACGGGCACATAAAACCGCCGGCGACGGCGACGCGCGATCTCGGCGCCCGCCTCGCGCGCGAGCGCAAGCACACGTTCATTGGTTTCCGGCAGTTCGTCTTCCATTTTTCCCTTACCTTGAGAGGACTGCTGTTCCCGGTACAGGCGCCCAAGACCCGATGGGTCCGAGAGATACTGCTTGATCAGGCGCGTGTTGATCTCCTGTTTGCTCATGTCTCTTCACTCAATTCGAGGCGTTGCTGTTCACGCCAGGTTTCCAGTTTGGGCTCCAGATAGCGAATCCGGCTCTTGACCGTCTCGCTACCCACCCCCGTGCGCTCGGCGATCTCCTCGCGGGTGTACCCCATCAGATACAACCCGGCCGTTTCATGCTGCTCCGGCGACAACGACTTCAGAAATCTCTCGAAACGATCGAGCAGCCGTCGCCGGTGCAGGGCATAGGTCGGGTCGTTCGCCGGCTCGGCGCCGGTGTCATTTACGGTGGCGGGATCTGCCACCTCGTCACCGTCGTCGATGGACTGGTTCCCGACCGCGCGGACATTCTCGCGCCGGAAGACATCGATGCGGCAATTGTCCGCTACCCGGTGCAGGAAGGTGCGGAAGGTCGCGTCATTGCGCACCTGGTAGGTTCCGTTACGCAAGGCCAGCACCACTTTGGTCCATGCTTCCTGGGCGATGTCTTCCGCCGACTGGCGGTGACGGACCTTGGCGATCAGGTAACGCACGAGCGGCCGGTGATTGCGTCGATGGACCTGCTCGAAGGCGTCGTACTGACCGGTCTTGGCAAAAAGCGCGATCAGGTCTTCGTCCGAGACGTCCTCTTGCATGCCGCCAATCGTACCATGCCATATCGAATGAACCTCAAGCGTTCAGATGTCGTATAGGCATTAACGAAGAACGAGCGGCAAACGGGGTCGTACCATGGCAACACGGGCTGTGTCCTGGCACTGCACGCTCAAAGCCAATAGGTAAACGGCGCCCAGAAAAACGGGTGTGCCAGATGGCCTTGGCCGGACCTGCGCAATCGGCGCTTGGCCTCGTGCAGGGCGCGCGGGCCGTTGTCCTTCGATAAACCGTCGTAGAACCAGCCCATCAGATCCGAAGAGGAGACGTCATCCACGGACCACAGGCTCAATACCAGGTCCTGGGCGCCGGCGTATTTGAGGGCGCGCGTCAAACCCATCACCCCTTCGCCGCTGTGGATGCGACCGATCCCCGTTTCGCAGGCGCGCAGAACAAACCATCGTGCCTTCAGCGATGTATTGAAAATATCCGCCGCCGTGACCAGTGCACCACGCGGTTCCCGGCCGTCGCTCAGCCAAAACCCGGACAACATGGGTTGGGCTTCATTCAGCTCGCCGTGCGTGGCAACATAGAGCGATCCCGAACGGCGCGCTTCCACCAGGAAGCGTGCCTTGGTGGCGGTGGCCCCGGTTGCGTAGACCCGCGGCGGCGGATCGCGCATGGCCCGCAGTTTCTTCACGTCTCCGGGTGCGCTGGCGAGCAGCGGATTCACAAATGCGGCCATGTCCGGTGCCGGACCGTGCACCGGGCGCGCCTCGACCAGCAGCGAGGCGGAAAGCGCGTACACAATCGGTGGTGCACGATCGATCCAGAACGTGGAATCGCGCAGTTCATGCTGGAATCGGCTGAAAATCGACGTGCGTGGCTGCACCACCAGTGTTTCGAAAGGCAGGTGAAACAACGGTCCGTCCGGCACAATCACGATCCGGCGCGCGCTGGCGAGATGTGCGTCCGCGGGCTTGACCAGCATCTGGTAAAGCCGCCCGGCAAGGTCAATATCGAAGCTGCGCGATGACAGGATGAACGCGCCGCGTTGCGGGTTGTGCTTGATGTCCTCGAACGGCGCCCGGAGACGGGCAATGTCACCGGTAAGCGTCTGCCGCGTGGACGCCAACGGGAGGATCGCCGCAAGTCCCCGGTGATTGACCACAAACAGAAAGCTTTCGTTCGCGCCGATGAAGTATTCGAGCAGTACATCGCCGGGCTTGAGCACCCGTTGACTCACCTCCGTCACGCCCGTCACCGGTGGTTTTTTCAGCCGCACGTAATCCGGATAACGCCGGGAGAGCGACCAGTAGAATATGGTCAATTGCTGTTCGGCATCGCGCAGCTCGGCACGCAGGCGATGGATGGCGTCCGCGTGCTGCGCCCGGACAGCCAGCAACTGGCGCAGCCGTTCGATATCCGCCACCCGCCGGCGTTCCTCGGCGATCAGGACCGGATCAACGCGCGCCGACAACAAGGCGCTCGACCTCGATATCAGATCGAGCAGCACGCGCACCCGCGCCGATTCCGACACCCGAAAGGCCTCCTCGCCGTCGGAGCGGGAACCCTGCTCGCGATAGCGGCGCGTGAGCAGGGAGATCAAGGCCTCGTAGGCCTCCAGGCGCTGGGAAAAATAGGCAATCTTGTCCTCGTCCGTGGTCAACCGGGCGCGGGTTTCTTCCAGTATCTCGATCGCGCGATAGTAGGCCCGCCGCGCCGCCGCGAGATCGCCGCTGCGTTCGTGCACACGACCCAGGGCGACATGCGTGCTCACGATTTCATCTCGCAATTGCACCGATTCAAACGTCCGAAGCGCGCGTTCCAGGCTCGAACGTGCGGAATCTATTTCACCGCGCGGCAGGTGGATCTTCATCGCCAATCGTTGCAGGGCGTGTCCGAGCGCCTGACGATCGCCAAGGCATTCCCAGATCGGTATGGCTGCGCGCCACTGCGCCTCGGCCTCCGTGTGGCGTCCGGCGGTGGCATGTGTCTCGGCCAGGGCGTGCATGGCCAGACCTATCCATTCCCGATCGCCCATGTCCTGGCCGGTACGCAAGGCCAGGTTAACGGCGCGCATGGCCTCGGTCAGGTGGTGTTGGCGTCGGTCGGTAAACAGGCGTGCGACGTCAAGATGAATCCTGGCAAGCGCGCGCGTGACATACCCCTTACGCCACAGATCCGACTTGTCGTTAAGCTCGGGCCGGGCCAGCACCTCAAGTGCCAACTCTTCTTGCTTCACCGCCTCCTTCAGTGTTCGGAGAGCCTGATCCGCGTTGTTCCGGTATTCACTCAGGGCAAGATAGTGGAGCGACAACCCCAGATGATTGCGCGCCCGGGCCTCGGCACGTGCCCGCTCCGGTCCGTGCGGGAGGGTCTCGGACGTCTGTAAAGCCCGCCGGTGCAACCCGATGGCCTTGTCGTAATCACCCAGCCGGCGGTGGGCGTAGCCGAGATAATCGAGTGCCCGGGCGGTGTCCACGGCCGTGTTGCGCGGATTGGCCAATGCTTGTTCGTAGGCCTGCATGCCTTCTGCGTACCGCCCACGCGCAATCTCGATATCACCGATCTGAAACCAGGTGTTATTGATGGATTGCCAGTCTTCTTTCTTCGAGAAAAGCGTCAGAGCGCGGCGATAATGGCTCAGTGCCAGATCGTGCTGCTTGCGACGCTCGTGGAAATCGCCGATGTATATCCACGTCTGGCCATGCAAGCGTCGATGGCCCGGCGAAAGAATCAGTGCCTGGTGCAGAAACCGCTCCGCCTCAATGTGGCAGCCGAGGCGAATGGCCGAGCGCCCGGCGATGTGCAATGCCTGAATCCGCTGAACGGTTTCTGGTCTTCCCTGTGCGGCACAGAGTGCCAGGACATAGGACTGCGAATAGTGTCCGCCCTCGAACGCCACCCGCGCGGCCTCCGCGGAGCCGCCCGCCTCTCCACACCTCGCAGACGGTGTGGACGGCAGGGAACATTGTGTTTGCGGACATTCCGGACCCGCCGACCAGGCTGCCGGCACGAACAGCCCCAACACGGCGATGGCGGTGCACATCCGCCAAGTGGATAATCCATTCATCAACCGCCGCGTCATTGCCGATGGGCCTTGGTGCGCCTGTTTGTGGTGGCTGACCAGACTCTACGCGATGCAAGACATTCTGCACATACGTACACCTTCGTCGCCCTTGGCCTTACCTCCACCTTTCTCCCGTGGTGGAGAAGGACGTGAAGTACCCCTCGACCAGCGGGGATAGGAGAAAGGGTGATGGCCGATCAGCGGCGGGAACAAACCATGTAGAAATCGCGCAACCCACAAGTCGATACAGCGGCCTGGGTCGCAACCGGTTTCGGGGCCGATGGCGCCGGCTTGAGGACGGGTGTCAGGTCCGGCTTGATCGTCAGCGAAAGCGGATTCTGGGTCTGGTACGGATAGCCCGCCGCGTTCGCGCTGGGAATGGCCGCCAGGAAGGTCATTAGGGCCAGGATGGCATATTTCATGTCTGTCCTCCGATCTCGGGTTCAATGGTTTCGATCAACCACTTGATACCCTTAACGCAGACAATGAGAAAAAAGGGGTTACGCGCCTGGACGTGACGCCTGCGGAAGCCCGTCTCCCGGGCGGAGAAGGCTTTTCAAACTCTGCTCCCACCGGGAAGATCGGCCGATTCCTGATGTCCGGCCCCAAACGGTTCAAACACCTGACAGGAAGATGTAGATCGAAATAGTGAACAGTGAGAGTCCGGCCCAGAACTTCAGGTGTCGGGCCGTCATGCCCGGCCAGAAAAAGAAGATCGTGGGAAAAGTGCCCTCCATCCGCTCAGCCCCATCGAACCAGATGAGCCAGGCACAGAAGACAACGTGAGTAAGTCCGATCAGCATCGATTAACCTTTATCAGCTTTCACACAATCTTCGCCCGGACCTCTACATCTCACACAGCATCAAATTCGCGCCTGCGCTCACCAGGGAAGCACAAACTACGCTACTGCGCTTTCAGCCAGAAGGTCACGGGGCCATCGTTGGTGAGAGAAACCTGCATGTCGGCGCCGAAGATGCCGGTTTCGGTATTGGGATGGGCGGCGCTGGCGGTACGCACCAAGTAATCGAAAAGGCGCTGCCCGGTAGCCGGATCGGCGGCCGGGGTGAAGCTCGGCCGCGTGCCCTTGTCCGTGTCGGCGGCCAGGGTGAATTGCGGCACCAGCAGCAGGCCGCCGCCGATGTCGCGGACGCTCAGGTTCATCTTGCCGGCGTCGTCCGGGAACACGCGATAGCCCAGCAGGCGTTCGAGCAGCCGGTCGGCGCTAGCTTCGGTATCGTCGCGTTCGACGGCGACCAGCACCAGCAAGCCGCGACCGATGGCGCCGACGGTTTGGCCGGCCACCTCGACTTGTGCCTGGTTGACCATTTGCAATAATCCGATCATGGATAGATGATTCGCTGACGTCGCCGGCGACCACGGGTAGTATAGCCAGCAGGCAACTCGGGCTCTGCATGACACCGGTTACTCTCTACAGCATTGGTCACGGCGATCGCGCGATCGAAATATTCCTCGACCTGCTGCGCTCGGCCGGAGTCCACACGCTGGTCGATATCCGCGCCCGCCCCCACTCGGCGCGTCACCCGCAGTACGACGAGCCGGCCCTGCGACCGGCGCTGGCGAACATCGAGGTTGTCTACCACTGGGCGGGACGGCATCTGGGCGGTTTCCGCGATCCCCGGCCGGGTTCGCTGCACACGGCGCTGGACGGCGCCTTCCGTGGTTTTGCCGATTACATGGATACGCCGGATTTCGCGCGGGCGATCACGCAGTTGCTGGGGCTTGCGCGCCGGGCAGCGACCGTCATGCTGTGCGCGGAAAAGAATCCGGATGAGTGTCACCGACGACTGATTGCCGATTACCTGCTGTTACAGGGGCACCAGGTGATCCATCTGCTCGATGGCGGAGAGCGGCGGGAACATGCGCTGCACGCGCATGCCCGGCGCGAGTCGGCGGCGCTGGTCTACGATCGCGGCGTGAGCGGCGAGCTGTTGCGGAATACAGACTAAAGAGGAAAGGACTACTCAAGCCCTGGACGATGCGCCGGGTCAGTTGCCGTGGCGAACCAGGCTGACAGACTCGGGCAATTCGACTTCCATGGCCAACGGAAGATGGTCCGATAGCGGGTGCATCAATACGCGCGTGTCGTGCACCTTCAGGTTTGACGAAACAAAGATGTGGTCGATGTTGCGCGCCGGTCGCCAGCTCGGGAAGGTGTGCAGGCCGTGCACCGGCGCATGCAGGGATGCGCGGCGCATGAGCAGGCTGACTTCCTCGCTCTCCGAGCAACAATTCATATCGCCCATCAGCACGACGTGGCGGAAATCCTGGATGCGTTCGGCGATGTAAGCCAGCTGATTGAGGCGGCCGCGCCGCCCCAAGGCCAGATGCATGATCACCACGTGCAGGGCCTGATCGCCGTGACCGAAACGCGCGTGCAACGCGCCGCGCCCCGGGATGCGGCCGGGCAGACGCCATTCTTCCAGCGCCGACGGGTGAAAACGGGTCAACAGACCAATGCTGTAGCGGGCGAACTTGCCGAGATCGCGATTGGTCTGGTCATGCCAGTGAGGAAAACCGGCTTCGTGGGCGAGATACTCAATCTGATTGATAAAACCGCTGCGCAAACTGCCACCATCAACCTCCTGGAGACCGACCATGTCGTAGTCGCCGATCATGGTCGCGATCCGATCCAGGTTGTCGAGGCGCTCGGGATGGGGCAGCACCTGCCTCCAGCTTTTCGTCAGGTAGTGACGATAGGAACCGGTAGAAATTCCCGTCTGGATGTTGTAGCTGAGAAACCGCAGGCGTTGGCGCCGGGTGGCAGAAAATGCGGATGCACGTCCGATCGAGGCATCAAGCTGAAAGGCGGGAACGCTCATTCTTCGGTTGGATTTTTCAGGCTTGGATGGGAGCTATTGGTAATGGGGACCGACCATCGTCGAATCAACGCCGGTATTGAACAAGATAGCTGAATTCTGAGCTTCTACAACGGCAAATGTCGCCACTTATCGCCCCCTTTGGCCATGTTGTCACGAACTGGGCGCGTCCCCACAAAGAAAAACCCCCGCGGGATACCCCGCGGGGGTTTTGGAAAATAAGCCTGGCAGTGTCCTACTTTCACATGGCGAATGCCACACTATCATCGGCGCTGAGCGTTTTCACTTCCGAGTTCGGAATGGGATCGGGTGGTACCCGCTCGCTATGGCCACCAGGCAATTCGTATCGCCGCCTCGCCTTCGCGCGGCAGCAGAACCGGACATGCTGAATATTCAGTAAAGGCTGGGTTGTTGCGTTGCGCTGACCAGCACACCGAATCACTTGGGTGTTATATGGTCAAGCCGCACGGGCAATTAGTACTCCTTAGCTAAGCATTTTACAACGCTTACACATGGAGCCTATCAACGTGGTGGTCTTCCACGGCCCTTTAGGGGAGTCGAACTCCCAGGGAGAACTCATCTCGAGGTGGGTTTCACGCTTAGATGCTTTCAGCGTTTATCCGCTCCGAACTTGGCTACCCGGCAGTGCCATTGGCATGACAACCGGTACACCAGAGGTTCGTCCATCCCGGTCCTCTCGTACTAAGGACAGATCCTCTCAATTCTCCAACGCCCACCGCAGATAGGGACCGAACTGTCTCACGACGTTCTGAACCC
>CAKKRZ010000153.1 GCA_919902925.1 Acidiferrobacterales bacterium
TCGGCGTGCGTTCCTCCGGGAACTGGATGGTCATCTTGCGCTTGAACAGGTAGCGGCCGGTCAGCATCAGTCCCTGGAACAACTCCAGGAACAAGAAACTCTTGGTGATGCGCGTGAGTAAGTTCATCTGGGCCTCCGCTATCTTATGTCAAGACGAACGTAGTAGGGCTTCATTATCTTATGTCAGGACGAACGCAGTAGGGCTTCATTAGTGGAACAGATAACCCCAGGGGGTCAGGAACATGGCGACGCCCATGACCACGATCCACACCAGCGTCACGGGGATGAACACCTTCCAGCCAAGCCGCATGATCTGGTCGTAGCGGTAGCGCGGGAAGGTGGCACGGAACCACAGGAAACACAGCAACACAAAACTGACCTTGAGGAGCAGCCAGTGAATGCCGCCATCCAGGAGCACGCGCACCAGGCCGGGGCCGGCCGGCAGCCAATCGGGCGGCAACGGCGACAGCCAGCCACCGAGGAACATCACCACGGTCAGCGTGGCGATCAGGATCATGTTGGCGTATTCGGCCATGAAGAAGATGGCGAAGGCCATGCCCGAGTACTCGACATGGAAACCGGCCACGATCTCCGACTCGCCCTCGGCGACGTCGAACGGTGCGCGGTTGGTCTCGGCCACGCCGGAGATGAAGTAAACGAAGAACAGTGGCAACAGCGGCCAGATGTACCACTGGCTGACTCCACCGCTCTGCGCCAGCGCGATATCGCGCAGGTTGAGGGTGCCGGCGGCCATCAACACACCGACCAGTGCGAAGCCCATGGCAATTTCATAGGACACCACCTGCGCCGCCGAGCGCATGGCACCGAGAAACGCGTACTTCGAATTCGAGGCCCAGCCGGCGATGATGATGCCGTACACACCCATCGAGGTCATGGCCAGGATGAACAACAACCCCGCGTCGATGTTGGCCAGCCACAACGTGCCGGTGAACGGGATTACCGACCACGCCACCAGCGCCGGGGCAAAGGCCAGCACCGGCGCGAACAGGAACAGGTAACGGCTGGCGTTGGTCGGAACAATGATTTCCTTGAATAGCAGCTTGACGGCATCGGCCAGCGGTTGCAGCCAGCCCTTGGGGCCGACGCGGTTGGGGCCGAGGCGCACCTGCATATAGCCGATGATCTTGCGCTCGGCGTAGGTCAGGTAGGCCACCGCCAGCAGCAGCGGGATCAGCAGCGCCACGATCTTGAGCAGGATCACCACGCCGGTCTGCAACCACATCGGCAGAATGTTCCAGGCGCTGAGCAGAAACTCGGTCATGCCGGCGCCCTCAGGATCGAAGCCGGGCCGTGCGCTCCCAGCGCCACGGTCTCGGCATAGCCGGTGGGAATCAGCACGCAATCATCCGGCACGCGCGCATCGATGACCACCGGCAATGTCGCCTCGCCGCTGGCGGTCAGCACGCGCACGCGACCCTCCGCCGGGAGTTTCAGTTTGCCGGCGGCCTTGGCATTCAAGCGCGCCGCCGGCGGAGGATTGTCTGCCGTGGCCTGCAAGGCGGGAGCGCGCCGGGTGCAGGCGTCGACCGCATACATCGGCACCTCGGCCAGACGATAGAGCTGGTCGGCGGTCAGCGCTATTTCCAGCGTGCCGCCAAAACTGGCGCCCTGCCAGGCGCCGGATGTGGCGCGGGCGAGATCAAGTTCGGCGCGCACGTCTTCGACCGCATTCTGTTCAAAGCCGCCGAGCATGAAACGATTGCCCAACACGCGCAGTATTTTCCAACCCGGGCGCGCCTCGCCGGGCGGTGGCACGGCCGCCGCGAAGGACTGGACGCGTCCGGCGATGTTGACATACGAACCTTCGTTCTCGGTGAAGGCGGCGATCGGCAACAGCACGTCGGCATAGTCGAGGGCCCGCGAGCCGGGTTTTGGCAGGAAGGCCGTCATCATGGCCACAAAATCGGCGGCACGCAGGGCATTGAGCGCCAGCGCGCCATCGAGGCAGTCGTGTTCCGGCTCGCAACCCAACAGCAGGTAGGCCTTGAGCGGATCGCGCATCATGGCGGCGGCGTTACGGCCGGCCGTGACGGCCGTGCCCAACGGGCCGCGATGCGGAACCGCGCCGGCCAGCCAGGCACCGACGCCGTTGGCCTCGGGAAGGTTCACGACCCGGGCGCCGGTCAGCTCGCCGATAGCGCGCGCCACGCTGCGCAGCGCGGCGGAGCGCGGGTGTCCGGCGGCAAACAGGCCAAGCAGGACGAGTCCATCGGTACCGGCCGCCACGAGCCGCTCGGCCATGGCCCGTTCCGTGTCACTGGGCTGGCCTGACGCCAGCTTCTTGACGTCGGCGGCGACCGCAGCGCCCTTGCCCGCGGCGGCGGCCACGGCCACGCGTGCCGCATCGCGCAACAGCTCAACCGGGTTGGCAATGCGCTTAAGCGCCAGACGATAATTGAATTCGTAATCGACCGGATTGATGACCATCACCGGTGCGCCCGCCTCGGCGGCACGGCGCACGCGCAGGTTGAGCAGCGGCTGATCCTTGCGCAGGTTGGAGCCGATCAGCAACACGGCCTTGCGCGTTTCCAGCTCGGGCAGGGTCAGACCCAGCGACGGGCAAGTCGGTGTCAGCGCGTCGTCGCTGAAGTCCGTCTGGCGCAAACGATGGTCCAGGTTCGCACTGCCGAGGCCGCGCACGAGTTTCGCCAGCAGCGCGTGTTCCTCGACGGTCGCGCCCGGGGCGATCAGCGCACCGATCTGGCCGGCGCCGTGCCTGTCGATGGCCTGGCGCAGACCGGCCGCGACCGCGTCGAGCGCCGTGTTCCAGTCGGTGGCCTGCCACTGTCCGCCGCGCTTGATCATCGGCCGGGTCAGGCGATCGTCGCCGTTGAGCGCCTCGTAGCTGAAGCGATCGCGATCGGCCAGCCACGGGCCGTTCACGGCCTCGTTGTTGTGCGGCAGTACACGCTGTACCTGATTGCGACGCTCCTGTACTTCAATCGTGGCGCCGACGCAGTCGTGCGGGCTCACCGAGGCGTGCGACTGCATTTCCCACGAGCGGGCCTGAAAGCGGTAGGGTTTCGAGGTCAGCGCACCGACCGGGCACAGGTCGATGACATTGCCGGACAATTCGGAATCGACGCTACGATCGAGGAAGGTGCGGATTTCCATGTGCTCGCCGCGCGCGACACCGCCAAACTCCATGACGCCGGCCACTTCCTGGCCGAAGCGCACACAGCGCGTGCAGTGGATACAGCGCGTCATCTCGGTGGCAATCAGCGGGCCGATGTTCTTGTCCTTCACGATGCGCTTGGCCTCGTGATAACGGGACACGTCCTTGCCGTAGCCCATGGCCAGGTCCTGCAAATCGCATTCGCCACCCTGATCGCAGATCGGGCAATCGAGCGGATGGTTGATGAGCAGGAATTCCATCGTGCCCTGCTGCGCCTCGCGCGCCTTGCTGGAACGCGTGCGCACGATCATGCCGTCCATCACCGGCGTGGCGCAGGCGGGCATCGGCTTCGGAGCCTTTTCCACCTCGACCAGGCACATGCGGCAGTTGGCCGCAATCGACAGCTGGTCGTGGTAACAGAAACGCGGAATGTAGATGCCGGCGGCGTCGGTCACCTCGATCAGCATCTGGCCCTTGCGGGCCTGAAGCTTGCGGCCGTCGACCTCGATCGTAATCAGGTCAGTGGCGGGTGCGGTGGTTGCGGTTGTGCTCATGGAAATCTACCGGCGCGGCAGCTCAAACTGGCCCGTGCCCGGTATGCAGCGACGGTGTTCGACGTGGTATTCGAATTCCTCGCGGAAGTGCTTGATGAAGCTCTGCACCGGCCAGG
>CAKKRZ010000154.1 GCA_919902925.1 Acidiferrobacterales bacterium
AAGGTGTTTACCGCCACTACCGCCCGGCAGGATCCGCATCACATTGAGGCCCGGCCGAGCCTGATTGCGCGCATGCGACAGGCCGATCTGGCGGTGTGCACCGGCGCCGAACTCGAATCCGGCTGGCTGCCCGTGCTGCTGCAGCAGAGCGGCAACGACAAGGTGCAGACCGGATCGCCCGGCTATTTCGAAGCCGCCAACCACGTTGCCCTGCTCGACGTGCCGAAACGGATCGATCGCAGCGAAGGCGACATCCACGCGGCCGGCGACCCGCATTTTCACGCCCACCCTCATTACCTTTTAAAGGTCGCCGATGCACTGGCGCGCCGCCTGGCGACGATCGACCCGAAGCACGCCGCCCGCTACGGCAAACGCCATGAAGATTTCACGCTTCGCTGGCGCGCGGCGGTCGCCCGCTGGGAACGGGAAGGCTCCAGCCTGAAAGGCAAACGCGCGATCAGTCTGCACAAGAGCTGGACCTACCTGTACCGCTGGCTCGGCATGGAGGAAGTCGCCGTGCTCGAACCCCGCCCCGGGGTTCCGCCCAGCGGTGCCCACCTGGCGCAGATTCTGGCGCGTCTGAAGTCGCAGCCGGCGCACATGATCGTGCACGCCGGTTACCAGAACCCGCAGGCCGCCCGCTGGCTACACGAACAAACCGGCCTGCCGGTGGTGGTCCTGCCCTACACCGTGGGCGGGAACGAGACAGTCACGGACCTGTTCACATTGTTCGAGGATACGATAGCGCGGCTGAAAGGAGCGACCCGATGAATTTCGATGTCTTCGACTGGCGCATCCTGGCACCGGCGCTGGCCGCCGGGCTGATCGTACTGTCCACACACGTGCCATTCGGGCGCGAGGTGCTGCGCCGCGGCATCATCTTTGCCGATCTCGCCGTGGCACAAGTGGCCGGCTTGGGCGTGATGGCCGCGGCCGCCTTCGGCTGGTCGCCTCACGGCCTCGGCGCGCAGACGTTGGCCATCGCCGGCGCACTGAGCGCGGCGGGATTTCTGCATCTGGCGGAACGACGCTGGCCGGAGGTGCAGGAGGCGTTGATCGGCGTGCTGTTCGTGCTGGCCGCCTGCGCCGGTATCCTGCTGGTCGCCCACCTGCCACATGGCGGTGAGCATCTGCAAAACCTGCTGATCGGGCAGATTCTATTTGTCACCCCGAACATGCTGCTCACGACCGCGCTGGTGTCCGCTGTCGTGCTGGCACTGTGGTTCGGTGGGTGGCGAAAGCGCAGTGGATTCTTCTTCTATGGCTTGTTCGCCATAGCCGTAACCCTCGCCGTGCAACTGGTCGGCGTGTATCTGGTCTTCGCCAGCCTGATCATCCCGGCGCTGGCCGCCCGGCGACTGAATGAAAAATCAGGGCTCGGTCTCGGTTATGCCCTCGGCATCGCCGGCTACCTGCTGGGAATACTGGTGTCAGTGCTCTTCGACCTGACCACCGGGGCAGTTGTGGTATTGATGTTGGCACTGACAGGTGGGTTACTGGCGCTGATTCCTCAGCGCCTTTTCAGAAGACGTCGTCGCCCTACTTCTTTGAACACTTCCCGCTCTTCTTCATCCCCTCGCACACGCCGTACAGGTACAGGGCGTGTTCTTCCATGACGAAGCCGGCGCGTTCGGCCACCTGCCGTTGACGCTCCTCGATGGCCGGATCGTGAAATTCAAAAACCTTGCCGCACTTCACGCACATCATGTGGTCGTGATGACCGCCGGCGTCCATCTCGAACACCATGCGGTCGCCCTCGAAGTGGTGGCGAATGACCAGCCCGGCATCGACGAACTGGGTGAGCACGCGGTAGACGGTGGCCAGCCCCACGTCCTCGCCGGTATTGCGCAGGCGCTGGTAGACCTCCTCGGCACTCAGATGCGGATGTTCGCCGGATTCGAGCATGTGCAGGATCTTCAGGCGCGGCAGGGTTGCCTTGAGTCCGGCGCGATGCAACTCCTGGGCGCCTTCCCGGGGTTTCGGGGTGCGGGTGGTAGCCATGTCCGTTGGATTCCAAAGTGCCGGTAACGGGGGTAGTGCGCTATCATACGAGCCGGTAACTGAAAATCAATCTCAAATGAAACGCTTCCTCATCCTGCTGCCCCTGCTCGCCTCCCTGAGCGCCTGCATCGTCGTTTATCGACCTGACGTGCAGCAGGGCAACGAGGTCACCGCCGCCCAGGTGGCGCAACTCAAGCAGGGCATGACCCGTACCCAGGTTCGTTTTGTGCTCGGTACGCCGCTCATCAGCGATCCGTTTCATCCCGATCGCTGGGACTATCTCTATTCACTGCGCCTGGGACGAAGCTCGCAGGTTGAGACGCGACGAGTGACGGTCTACTTCAAGAGTGACGTTCTGGAGCGGATCGAAGACCGTCTTTCCAACGCGACACCCTGAACAATTACCGCCGGGCTCGGCGCGCGCTCGCCCGCTTGCGGCGCGCGGACTTCGGATCGGCCTTGAGCGGACGGTAAAGCTCCACCCGGTCGCCCTCCTGCAACACCGCATTCGGCGTCACGCGTTCACCGAATACCCCCGTCAGCAACTTCTCCGGATCGAGTTCTGGATGTGCCGTCAGCACGCGACTGGCCTGGATCGCCTGCGCCACGGTGACGCCATCGGCCACCTCCAACTCTATAACTGTCTGGCGTTCGGCATCCGGGCAATAGACCACGCTGATGCGCACGATCAGACCACTTCGCGCGGACCGTAGACAACCCGGGCGCGGGCCACGAAGCTGTCGACCATCTGGTTGGCAATGGACGTGAACACGGGATTGATCACCACTGCCAGCAGCCGGTTGGAAACCTCAAAGTCGAGATCGAAGGACACGCGGCAGGCGTTGTCCCCAACCACGGCGAACAACCAGTTTCCGTGCAGGTGCCGGAACGGACCTTCGACCAGCGACATCTCCAGCAGCTTGTCCTGCTGCAGACGATTGCGGGTGACAAATGTCTTGTGCACGCCCATGTAGGAGATATCGATCGACGCCACCACCAGGTCTTCGTCCTGCGACAGGATGCGCGCCCCCCCGCACCAGGGCAGAAACTGCGGATAGCCCGGGATGTCCGCCACCAGCACGAACATCTCGTGCGCGCTGTAGGGGACCAGCGCGCTGCGCGCGATGTGGGTCATGCCAGCAGGCCCGGCAACGAGAACAACAACACCAGCAGGTAGAGCGGCACGAACAACCGGGTCAGCCACAACCAGACATCGAAGCTGCACGGCGAGCGCAAGGCCAGCGTGTTGCGCATCTCGTCGGGGCGCATGATCCAGCCGGCGAAGACCGCCATCAGCAGTCCGGTCAGTGGCAACAGCACCTGCGTGGTCAGCAGTTGCGCGGCATCGAAGAGGCCGAACTTCCTGACCTCGTTGAAAAACGGGAAGGAAAACTGCCAGGCATTGAACGACAACATCATGCTCAGGCCGAGCACCCACAGCACTCCCCCGGATATCAGCGCCGCGCGCACCCGCGAGTACTCGAAGCGCTCCACCAGCCAGGCGGTCAGCGGTTCAAGCATGGCGACCGCCGCCAGCAAGGCCACCAGCACGATCATGATGAAGAAGGTGCTCATCGCCAGCCGTCCGGCCGGCAGATGGTCGAAGGCCAGCGGCAAGGCCTGGAAGAACAAGGCCGGACCGTTGGCCGCCTCGACCTCACCACCGGCGAGGATGGCCAGGATGGCGATGGCGGCGAACACGCTGACGCCGGCATCGATGGCGACGACACCCAACGCCGCGCGCGACGGCAGCACGGTATCCGGCATGTAGGCGCTGTAGCAGAAAACGAATCCGACCCCGAGGCTGAGACTGAAAAACACGTGGGCCAGTATCTGCTGAAGGCTGCCGGCGGACAGGCGCGTGAAGTCCGGTGCCAGCACCTTGCCCAGTGCGCCGGGCAGATCGCCGACCACGCCCGCATAGACCAGCAACCCCACCAGCAGCACCAACACCAGCGGCGTGGCCCAGCGCACGAATCGCTCGATCCCTCCGCGCAGGCCGCCGGCCGAAACCGCCACCGTCAGGCCGATGAAGAACGTGTACCAGAAAAGCTGTTTCTCGGGATCGTTGACGAGCTGGGTGAAGACACTGCCGAGCGCATCCGCGGTCAGGCCCTTGAGCGTGCCGCTCGCGGCCCGCAGGAAATAAGCCATCGCCCAGCCGGCCATGACGGACAGCGAGGCCAGGATCAGCGTCGAGCTGACCACGCACACCCAGCCGAGCCAGAACCAGTTCGGATCGGCACGATGCACGGCCGCCAGACGCATGAAACCGTGCACCGGTGACTGGTGCGCGCGTCGGCCCATGGCTATTTGCGCCAGCATCAGCGGCAGGCCGATGATGAGCAATCCGAAGACGTACAGGATCAGGAACGCGGCGCCGCCCTGACCCGCCACCAAACCGGGGAATTGCCAGAAATTGTTGAAACCGATCGCGGCGCCGCCGGTGGCCAGCACGAACATCGTGGTGGAGGACCAGCGCCCCGCGGCGCGACGACTGGAGGCGGTAGCGGTTGGCATGCGGATATTGCGCCTGTCGGCGGTCAGACCGGCCGGACTGTCGCACAGCCCCCGATCCGCGTCCAGCGCCGCCGGCTGCTAGAATGTCGTCCGCCATGAAAAAGAAAAAAGACGACAAGCCGTCGCCGGTCATCGCCCAGAACCGCAAGGCGCGGCATGACTATTTTATCGAGGAAAAATTCGAGGCCGGCCTGACCCTCACCGGCTGGGAGGTGAAGAGCCTGCGCGCCGGGCGCGCGCAACTCAAGGAAGGTTATGTCGTCATCGAGAACGGCGAGGCCTGGCTGGTCGGCACTCACATCTCGCCGCTGCCGCAGGCCTCCACCCACGTCGATACCAATCCGGTGCGCAAACGCAAGCTGCTGCTGCACCGCAAGGAACTCAACAATCTGGTGGGTGCCGTCGAACGCAAGGGCTACACGCTGGTACCGCTCGAACTCTACTGGAAACACGGCCGCGCCAAGCTGGCCATCGGCCTGGCCCGCGGCAAACAGGCGCACGACAAGCGCCAGACCATCCGCGACCGCGAAATCGACCGCGAAATCAGCCGTACCCTGAAATCCCGCTGAAGC
>CAKKRZ010000155.1 GCA_919902925.1 Acidiferrobacterales bacterium
TCAACGGCTACAACCGCGAACCCAGGGAGAGCCCGGTCGAGCGCTGCCTGCGCAATGGGCACGTGGTGGGGCTCGGCTATGACACCGTGCTCATCCACCGCGACGGCGCCGAAACGACCATCGAGGACTCGGCGGCGCCGGTGCGCAACCGGCGGGGCAGTATCGTCGGCGCGGTGATGGTGTTCTACGACGTCGCCGCGAGCCGCGGCAACACCCACCTGCTGTCCTATCACGCCACGCACGACCGTCTGACCGGCCTGGTCAACCGCGTGGAGTTCGAGCGGCGATTGAAAGGCGCGATCGAAGAAATCCGCTCGCGCGGCGGGCAGCACGCGATCTGTTACCTCGATCTCGACCAGTTCAAGGTGGTCAACGACACCGGTGGGCACGCGGCCGGCGACCAGTTGCTGCGCCAACTCACCCGCCAACTGCAGGCGCGGGCACGCGATGCCGACACGCTGGCCCACTTCGGGGGCGACGAGTTCGCGCTGTTGCTCGTGAGCTGCCCGCTCGACAAGGCCGTTGCTGTCGCCGACAACCTGTTGCAACTGGTACGCGACTTCCGTTTCGAGTGGCGCGGTTCGACGTTCAGTCTCAGCGCCAGCATCGGCGTGGTGCCGATCACCGCGGCGGAGGCGGAAGCCGGCGAGGTGCTGGTCAAGGCCGATGCCGCCTGTTTCGCCGCCAAGGAGAAGGGCCGCAACCGCATACAGGTTTACGAGCCGGGCGACCTGGAGTACGCGCACCGCCACAGCGAGATGCAGTGGGTGTCGCGCCTGACGCGCGCCCTGGAGCAGGACCTGTTCGTGCTCTACGCCCAGCCGATCCAGCCGATCGCGCCGCAGGGAGTACCCCACTTCGAGGTGCTGGTGCGCCTGCGCGAAGGCGACCGGCTCATCCCGCCGGTCGACTTCATTCCGGCGGCCGAGCGCTACGGCCTCATGCCGCGGATCGACCGCTGGATCCTGCGCCACGCGCTTGCGGCCTTCGCCCGCAGCCGCGCCGATGGCGCGGCCGACGGCCGGGTTTGCAGCATCAACGTCTCGGGCGGATCGCTCGGAGACCTGGAGTTTCTTGAGCTGCTGCGCGCGGAGTTGAAGACCCACGATCTCCCGGCCGACTCGGTGTGTTTAGAGATCACCGAGACCGCGGCCGTGACCAACATGGACCTGGCCGTCAAGTTCATCGAGGAGCTGCGCGCCCTGGGCTGCCGCTTCGCCTTGGACGACTTCGGGACGGGCCTGTGCTCCTTCAGTTACCTCAAGCAACTCAAGGTGGATTACCTCAAGATTGGCGGCACCTTCGTGAAAGACATCGAACACGACGCCACCGCCAGCGCCACGGTGCAGGCAATCAATACCATCGGTCACACCCTCGGCATGCGCACCATCGCCGAGCACGTGGCGAACCCGGAAATCCTGCGCCGGATCACCGAGATGGGCGTGGACTACGCGCAGGGCTACGCGCTGGCCGAGCCCAAGCCGCTCGATGCCTTTCTGGGGCTCAATGCGACAGCGGACGGATTCAGATCGGAATGAGCGGCCTGTTGATTACCGGGGCGGGAGAACTAATGAGGCGAGACCGCCTAGCCGGTTTTCAACAGCCACTGCATGAGCTGGAACGACACCAGCGCGAGCACCAGGATAATGGCGAAGAAGATGAGCGAGCGGTTCCCGAAGCGCGCCCCGCGGGCACGCTCGATGCGGTCCAGAACCCAGCCTGAAATAAAATACAGCCCGATGCCGACCGCGGTGAAGTAGACAATTTCCAATCTTGCCTCCAGGTTTCCTGAATCGCCCTATCTTACCGTGGTTCATATTATCGAAACCTGCCCAAGCGGTCATTCTCGTGTTCCATGGCTGGCTGACGAGACACCCGCAACTGTTGCGGCGGATGCGCACCGGCTTTCCCTCAGCACGCCGGTGTTCATCGACTGGGATGGACTGGCACAATTGTCGATAGTCTAATGTGCCCACGTTCACCCTGGGCGTTATGCACGGCTTCCAGAGGGAAAGTTTTCCCCTCGACCCGATAACGTTCGTGGCCGCGAGGCTGCTGCTCCGGAGCTGTGGCGTTTGCGGCGGCTGGACCTGTCTCTTCGGCGCGTGGCAGGAACCGGTGCGCGACATGAAAACCATACTAGCACCGTCGGGAATTGGGTTAGCTATCAGCTATCATTCGTGGATATTATTGATCCACGTCAAGGATGAAGCGGGGCCTATCCACAAGAATGCGGGCGGTTTCAATTTACCAATCTGACAGCGAGGGGGATATATGAAGCGCAGATACACAACACTGGGTGCCGGTTTTGCCGCCTTGACCGCATTGCCGCTTATCCTGAGCGCAGTCATGGCCGCGGATAAGGAAACCGGCCATCCGAAGACGCCGGGGACGGACGTTCGCTACCAGGGCGCGCCGGTGATGATGAAGCCGGAAGAGGCCAAGGAAACGCTGACGCCCAAGGCGCCCCCCCTAACCCCGGCAGAATTCACCCGCGCCAAGCAGATCTTCTTTGAGCGCTGCGCCGGCTGCCACGGCGTGCTGCGCAAGGGTGCGACCGGCAAGCCGCTCACACCCGACATCACCCTGGCCAAAGGCACCGCCTACCTCAAGGTGTTCATCCAGTACGGTTCGCCCGCGGGCATGCCGAACTTCGGTACCGGCGGCGAGCTCTCGGCGAGCGACGTCGAGCTGATGGCCAAGTTCCTGCAGCATGAACCACCGCAGCCGCCGGAATGGGGCATGAAGGAAATGAAGGCCAGCTGGAAGCTGCTCGTGCCGCCCAACAAGCGGCCGACGAAGCAGGAGAACAGCTACAACCTGAGCAACGTGTTCTCGGTCACACTGCGCGACAGCGGCCAGGTGGCGCTGATCGACGGCGACACCAAGAAGATCATCAACATCGTCAAGACCGGCTATGCGGTGCATATCTCGCGCCTGTCGCACTCGGGGCGTTATCTGTACGTGATCGGTCGCGATGCCCAGGTCAACCTGATCGACCTGTGGATGAAGAAGCCGGACAACGTCGCGGTGATCAAGACGGGGCTCGAAGCACGCTCGGTGGACACCTCCAAGTACAAGGGTTACGAAGACAAGTACGCGATCGCCGGTACCTACTGGCCGCCGCAGTTCACGATCATGAACGGCGACACGCTCGAACCGCTCAAAATCGTCGCCACGCGCGGCTACACGGTGGACACGCAGGAGTATCACCCCGAGCCGCGCGTGGCCTCGATCGTGGCCTCGCACTTCCACCCGGAGTTCGTGGTGAACGTGAAGGAAACCGGCCAGACGCTGATGGTGAACTACAGCGATCTCAACAACCTCAAGATCACGGCCATCGGCACCGAGCGCTTCCTGCATGACGGCGGCTGGGATTCGACTAAGCGTTACTTTCTGGTCGCGGCCAACCAGCGCAACACCATCGCCGTGGTGGACGCCAAGGACAACAAGCTCGTCAAGCTGGTGAAGGACGGCGTCGGCAAGATCCCGCATCCGGGTCGCGGCGCGAATTTCGTGGATCCGAAGTTCGGTCCGGTTTGGGCCACGAGCCATCTCGGTGACGAATCCGTCGTTCTGATCGGCACCGATCCGGGGAAGCACAAGGCCAATGCCTGGAAGGTGGTGCGCACGCTCAAGGGCCAGGGCGGTGGCTCGCTGTTCATCAAGACCCATCCGAAGTCGAAGAACCTGTGGGTGGACACGCCGCTCAATCCGGATGCCGCGATCAGCCAGTCGGTGGCGGTGTTCGACATCAACAATCTCGACAAGCCGTATCAGGTGATAAAGATTGCCGACATGGCCGGACTGGGCGAGGGTCCGAAGCGGGTCGTGCAGCCGGAATACAACAAGGCCGGCGACGAAGTCTGGTTCTCGGTCTGGAACGGCAAGACCCAGGTATCGGCGATCGTCATCATCGATGACAAGACCCGCAAACTGAAGCAAGTCATCAAGGATAAGCGTCTGGTCACGCCGACCGGCAAGTTCAACGTCTACAATACGCAGCACGACGTATACTGAGTTTGCTTCGTGTAGTGATGCAGGGACGGGGCAGTACGACCCGTCCCTGCTTTTTGATGAAGGAGGGGTCATGAAGCCGGTTTCGTGGGTATTGGTTCTGGTGTGGACGTTTTCGGCACCCTTGGGGTTGTCCGGTTCGGTGCTCGCTGCCGGGGAATCCAAGCCTGCCACCCAGGTTCACAAGGGCGAAGGCACCGTCCGGCATGTGGATGTTCCGGCGGGCAAGATCAATATGACGCACGGGCCGATCAAGAGTCTCAACTGGCCGGCCATGACCATGGGTTTCCGGGTGAAGGACAAGGCCGCACTGGCGGCGCTCAAGCCTGGGCAGCGCGTGGAGTTTGATCTGGAGGTATCCGGCGGCCAGTACGTCATTACCAGGATCGCGGCGACGAAAAAGTAGCGTGCGCGTCATCACGTTATGGATCGCTGCGTTTCTGGTAGTGCCTGCGGCGGCCGCCGAGGTCCCGCCCGTACGCCAGGCAGCGTTGCGGCACCTGCTTTTCCAGGACTGCGGTTCCTGCCACGGCCTTACGCTCCAGGGAGGGCTCGGACCGGCGCTCACGCCCGCGGCGCTCAACGGAAAATCGCCGGTGATGTTGAGCGAGGTGATTCTCAATGGCCGGCCGGGGACGCCAATGCCGCCGTGGAAAACGTTTATGAGCAAGCGTGAGGCCGAGTGGCTGGTCCAGGAACTTCTTGCCGGAGCGCGGCGTGCACACTAATCGAATTAGGGTTTTCCCGGCAACGGTCTTTCCCTTGAGCGGTACTAGGGCAGGCGTCAGGGATGGTCAGGGGGAGAGTCTCCCCTTCATCCCCACCATTCCTCCCGGAGGGAGGAAGGTGTTGGCTCGCTCATGCCTTTGGCTGTCGATATTGGCGTTCACCTGGCTCGCCAGCGGTTGCGTTAGTCTGCGTGGCACCGGAGACCTCGGCGTGGTGATCGAGCGCGCCACCGGCAGCGTGCAGGTGGTCGAGACGACGCGCAGGATCAGTCTGGCACGGATCACCGGTCTCGGCGATCTGTCACATGCCTCAGTGGTGTACTCGCGCGACGGCCGATATGCCTACGTATTCGGGCGCGACGGCGGTCTGACCAGGATCGACCTGCTGCGCGCGCGCATCGACAAGCGCGTGGTGCAGGCCGGGAACGCCATCGGCGGCGCGATCTCGCAGGACGGGCAATTGATCGCGGTGTCGAACTATCAGCCCGGTGGCGTGAAGATGTTCGATGCCGCTACCCTGGACCCGGTGGCCGACATCCCGGCCACCTACGGTGACGGTAGCCGCCGCTCCAAGGTCGTAGGGCTGGTGGATGCCCCCGGCCGACGCTTCGTGTTTTCGCTCTATGACGCCGGCGAAATCTGGATCGCTGATATGCGCGATGCGAAGAAGCCGGTGCTCACGAAGTTTGCCAATGTCGGTAAACAGCCGTACGACGGCACGGTCACGCCGGACGGACGCTACTACATCGCCGGGCTTTTCGGCGAAGATGGGCTGGCGCTGCTCGATCTGTGGCAGCCTGAACGCGGCGTGCGGCGTGTACTCGGCGGTTATGGGCGCGGCGCGCAACCGTTGCCGGTGTACAAGATGCCGCACATGGACTACTGGGCCCAGGCCGATGGCCTGGCCTACGTGCCGGCCGTCGGCCGCTATGAGGTGCTGATCATCGATCAGCGTGGCTGGAAGGAAGCCGGACGGATCGCCGTGGCTGGCCAGCCAGTGTTCGTTATCGCGCGTCCCGATGGTCGTCAGGTGTGGGTCAATTTCGCGCCACCGCATAATGATACCGTGCAGGTGGTGGATGCCATGACGCGGAAGATCGTGCAAACACTCAAGCCCGGCAAGGCGGTGCTGCACATGGAATTCACCCCGCGCGGCGAGCAGGTATGGATTTCTGTGCGCGACGAAAATCGCGTGGATGTCTATGACACCGAAACCTTCACGAAGGTCGCCTCGTTGCCGGCGTTAAACCCCAGCGGCATCTTTTTCACGCCGCGGGCGCATCGGATCGGACAATGAACGAGCTCGATCGCAGACTGTTGAACGATTTCCAGCACGGCTTCCCGCTGTCGCCCACGCCCTATGCTGATATGGCCCACACGTTGGGTGCGACCGAGGCCGAGGTGCTGGCGATACTCGCCCGGTTCAAGGCCGAGGGCACCATCAGCCGCGTCGGCGCGGTCGTGCGGCCCAATACCGTGGGCGTAAGCACGCTCGCCGCCATAACGGTGCCGCCGGCGGAACTGGAGCGGGTGGCCGCGCTGGTGTCCGGCTACACCGAAGTCAATCACAACTACGAACGTGAACATCAGCTGAACCTGTGGTTCGTGGTGACAGCGCCGGATACTGCGCGTCTTTCGCAGGTGCTGGACGAGATTGCCTGCCGTAGTGGCTACGAAGTGTTGCCGCTCCCGCTGCTCGAGGACTACCACATCGACCTGGGTTTTGATCTAAGGATTTGAAATGTGGGAACACGACTTCTGACCTAATATGGACCTGAGTCTCATCACCCCCGTTCCTCCGACCCGGCCAGCACTGGATGATGCCGACCGGCGGTTGCTGGCCGCGATCCAGCCCGGGTTGCCGCTCGTGACACGCCCGTATGCCGACATCGGTACGCGCATCGGGTTGTCGGAGCATGAAGTGATCGCCCGCCTGAGGCGGCTGGGCGAGGCCGGCGTAATCCGCCGCCTCGGTGTCGTGGTACGCCATCACGAGGTCGGCTACGGAGCCAATGCCATGGTGGTGTGGGATGTGCCGGATGAGCAGGTGCGCGAGCTGGGACGTTGTCTCGCCGGATTCGATTTCATCACGCTTTGTTACCGGCGTCCGCGCCACCTGCCGCAGTGGCGTTACAACCTGTATTGCATGATCCATGGCAAGAGCCGCGAAGAAGTGCATGCACACCTCGAGTGGATGGTGAACCGCTGCGGTCTGCAGAGCCTGCCGCATGAAGTGTTGTTCAGCCGCCGGCGTTTCAAACAACGTGGCGCTGTATATTTTGCCGAGCCACCGTCTGTAGGTTCAGCGGGCGAGGGCTGAGTCGTGGAAACCGCAGACGGTCCATCCCTGGCCCGCGGCCCTCGGACACGAGTCCCTGACGTCCCGCCTATTACGTCTCCCATCGGCGATGCCCTGGATCGCGCCATTATCAACAATCTGCAAGGCGGATTTCCGGTCTGCGAAGAGCCGTACCGCGAAGTCGCCGTCCAGCTCGGCACGACCGCGGATGAGCTGATGCGCCGGCTCGATGCCCTGCTGGCGAGTGGCACGTTGTCGCGTTTCGGGCCGATGTACCACGCCGAACGTCTCGGCGGCGGGTTGACCCTCGCAGCCATGCAGATTCCGCCGGACGACTTCGAGCGCGTGGCGGCAATCGTCAACGCCTTCCCGGAGGTCGCGCACAACTACGCGCGCGAGCATGCCCTCAACATGTGGTTCGTGCTGGCGACCGAAACCCCGGAGCGCATTGGCCAAGTCATTGCCGCGATCGAGCGGGATACCGGATACATGGTGCACAACATGCCGAAGCGCGAGGAGTTCTTCGTCGGCTTGAGGTTCGAGGTATGACGCCGCGTCCCGCCAGCGCCATTCGTGCGTGCAGCGCTGAGGCGCTGCTGGACACCATCGACCGCCAGATCATCGTGGCTACCCAGGCCGGCCTGCCGCGCGTGGCGCGTCCTTATCACGCCATCGCCGCACAGCTGGGCGTGGCGGCGGAAGAAGTCATGCGCCGCCTGCGCCGCATGCTGGAGACCGGCGTCATCCGTCGCATCGGTGCGGTACCGAATCACTATGTGCTCGGCTACCAGGCAAACGGCATGTCGGTGTGGGATGTGCCGGACGAGCGCGTGCGCGAACTGGGGGAAAAGATCGGCGCGCTGGATTCCGTCAGCCACTGTTATCACCGCCCCCGGCATCTGCCCGCCTGGCCGTACAACCTGTTCGCCATGGTGCATGGCCGCGACCGTGACGAAGTCGAAGCCAAAGTCCTCACCATCGCCGACCTGCTCGGCACGGCAGACCGCGGCCACACGGTGCTCTACAGTACGCGTATCCTGAAAAAAACCGGATTGCGCCTCGGGGGCTGAAGCATGTTCCGCATCTCGCAATACTTGCAGGAAATCCAGACCCCGACCGCACTCGGGCCCCAGCGCAACCCGCCCGGCGACGTACAGGGACGTACAAGTGCCGCGGGAGGCAGGAAGCCGGGAGCGGCTCCGGTAGAAGGGAGATTTACACTTCCTGGACCTGTCGTGATCTGGAATCTGATCCGGCGCTGCAACCTGGCCTGCAAGCACTGTTACTCGATATCGGCCGATACCGACTTCCCTGGCGAGCTGTCTACCGATGAAATCTATAAGGTGATGGATGACCTCAAGGCCTTCCACGTGCCGGTGCTGATCCTCTCCGGCGGCGAGCCGCTGCTGCGGCCCGACATCTTCGAGATTTCTCGGCGTGCCAAGGGCATGGGCTTCTACGTCGGCCTGTCGACCAACGGCACGCTCATCGACGAGTCCAACATCGATCGCATCGCCGAAATCGGCTACGACTATGTCGGCATCAGCATTGACGGCCTCCGGCAGACTCACGACCGTTTCCGCCGCCGGCAAGGCGCCTTCGATGCCTCGATGCACGGCATCCGCCTGTGCCACCAGAAAGGCATCAAGGTCGGCATGCGCTTCACCATGACTCAGGACAACGCCGCCGAGTTGCCTGAGTTGTTGAAGCTCATGG
>CAKKRZ010000156.1 GCA_919902925.1 Acidiferrobacterales bacterium
TGGAGCGGCTGACCGTGGTCGTGCCGTTCACGCTCGTGATCATCCTGTTCCTGCTTTACCTGAACTTCCGCAACGGCATGGAGGTGCTCATTATCGTCACCACGCTGCCGCTCGCGCTGGTGGGCGGCTTCTGGCTGCTGTACCTGCTCGGCTATAACCTCTCGGTCGCGGTCACGGTCGGCTTCATCGCGCTCAGCGGCGTCGCCGCCGAGATCGGCGTGGTGATGCTCACCTACCTCGACCTGGCGCTGAAGCGGCGTGTCGAGGCGCGCGCCGGGCGGCTCACGCGCGCGGACGTGCGCGAGGCCGTGATCGAGGGCGCGTTGCTGCGCGTCCGGCCCGTGATCATGACCAACGCCGCCATCATCGCCGGACTGCTGCCGATCCTGTGGAGCAGCGGCACCGGCTCGGAGGCGATGCAGCGCATCGCCGCGCCCATGGTCGGCGGCATGCTGAGCGTGGCGATCCTGACGCTCGCCGTGATTCCGGCGGCGTATTTGCTGTGGCAGGAATGGCGACTGCGCCGGCCCTAGCTCCCGCGCTCGATCCCCACCGCTTACCTGTGCTGGCGAAGCCGTGAGATTGGCTCGCCCGGTAAACCGGCAACGGGTAGAGCCTTGAAATAAAAACGGCCGGCGCTGGCGGCGCCGGCCGTGGAGAGCATCGGTACTCAACCGTGCGGATCGGGTACGAAATGTCCCGGGAAGGCATTGGGCCGCTTGGCCGGATAGGTGGGGATGATCCCGCGTGCGGCCAGGTTGTGATAGCTGTCGTAGTAAATGGTAATGACCTGCGCCGGTGAACGGCTGTCGCGGCGAAACTCGGTCGTGGTCACGCGCGAATTCTCGCGCTCGCCGTGGCCGGTGCCGATGCGCTCGTCGCGCAGTCTCCGCATCGGCGCACTGGCTGCCCCCATGCTCGATGATTCGGCAGCCGGGCTCGGCGCATCGGCGGCGCGCGACTTCGAGAGCGAAACAGTCGGACGTTCGACCCGCTCGCTAAACACCGCCACACCGATGACACCGACGTTGCCCGGCCGGCCGGTGCGCGCGGCATAACTGTCCGGCAGGGCCGTAAAGTAAAAAGCCGCGACCTGATCGAGACTCTTGCGCCAGCCGGTGATCTCGTGGGATTCGTGGGCACTCAGCACATACCCACCCTGATGCGGGCTGGCGGTTTGGCCGGTGACGACGTTCACCCCATCGACCGAGACGACCGTCAGCACGCGTCCACCGCTGCGGTTGTGCATGCGGATCGCGTAACGATCCCCGGGCCGCCCGGCCACGTAAAGATTTCCATCGCGGGAATAAACCTTCAGGTGTTCGCCAGTGGCACGATTGACGACCGACACATCGACCAAGCCGGCGCTGGCCGGCTCCGGTGTGGCACAACCCACCAGACCAACGGCGGCCAGGGCAAGGATAAGCATTTTCATGACATTTCTCCGGTTCGTTACGGGGATGAATACCTCTGCCCCTGTAAACGCCGGATATGGCCGGCGGGGTTAAATAAGGGCCCCGATGTCAGGGCCTTGGATAGGTCCGAATACTGGATATACCGACGGTGGACCTGGGATTTTGGCAAGGCATACAGCGTTCCGCTGCGTCCCTTCACCCAGAAACAATCAACCGATGTCTGCATCCGGTCAGTAGCCGTGCTTGGGCGGTTCCCCTCAACAAAATTGATCGGTTCCCTTTTCTGTTCATAATTTGCGTCTGATAATGTATTCCGGATGCAAAGGGAGAACGCCAAATGAGAGAGATTCTGACGCTGATCGAAGCGCTCAACACGGGTTCAGTGAACCCGCGTGGCCGAACGCCGCTGAAGGACTTCGGACTGATCTTCTGCGACAACACCGTCCACATCCGGCAGATCCCGTTTTACGAGCCGTGCATCATCATGGTCCTGTCCGGCCGCAAGCTGATCTTCGATACGCCGGGGACCATGACGTGCGAGACGGGGACCACCATCACCGTTCCCGCGCCGTTCCACTATTCCATGCGCAACGAGATCGATCCGCACGGCCATTATTACAAGGCGCTGCTTATACCGTTCCGGGATGACGATCTGGAACGGCTGCGCTTGGTGCACAAGATCGAACCCATCGCGATGCAGAAAGAGGTTGGCATACTCAAATTCGAACACGATGCCACGCTGGTCGAGGCGGTCAAACATTACCTGGGCGGCAACAGCGATCCGCACCTGCGCGACCACCGCTTGTTGGAGATTCTGCTGATCCTGGCCAAGAAGGATCCTCGATTGCTTGCTTACGCGTTCTCGGGGGAGAACTGGAGCCGGCGCGTGCGCACGCTGCTTTCCACCGACCTCGCGCGCGCGTGGGAAATCGGTGAGGTATGTCAGCACCTGGGCACCAGCGAGAGCGCCCTGCGGCGCCATCTGAAGGGTGAAAAGACCGGCTTTCGCGAATTGCTGCACGAGCTGCGGCTGGGCACGGCGCTGACCTTGCTGCTACAGACGTCCCATCCGGTTTACCGGATCGCCTACGACTGCGGATACCAGTCGGTGCCGCGCTTCACCACCAACTTCCACAAGCGCTTCGGGTTGCCGCCCAGGGCGCTGCGCACCACCGTGACCGAAACCGGGAAGAAACTGGACGTTCGCGGACATCCCACGGCCGCCTGATCTGCCATCCTGCCTGCATCGTCCGGACCTGTCCGGGCAACAGTTCAACAACGCAATGCAGGCAAGGAGGGTGTCATGTTCAGATTACTTCTCGGTTTGGTGTTGGCGCTGTCCGTCGCTCCGACCTTCGCCGCCGTCAAAGGCGAGGAAGTGGCGTACCAGACGGGCGGCACAGTGCTCAAGGGTTATCTCGCCTACGACGATGCCGTTCAAGGCAGGCGCCCGGGCGTGCTGGTGGTGCACGACTGGTGGGGGCACGGCGACTTCGTGCGCGAGCGCGCCCGAGCGCTGGCCGCGCTCGGCTACACCGCGCTGGCGGTGGACATGTTCGGCGATGGCAAACAAACCGACGACCCGGGTGAGGCCGACAAGCTCTCCGGCCATGTCGCCGGGAACCTGCCG
>CAKKRZ010000157.1 GCA_919902925.1 Acidiferrobacterales bacterium
CTGTTGCAGCCATCGGCCACCGCCGAACTGGCGCAGCAGGCCTGGCAACTGGTCCATGACTGGCGCGTTCCGATCGGCATCGACGGCACGATGGCCGAGGATGTCCGTGCTTTTTCCGGCTGGTCAACGCGCTACCGCGAGACCTGTGAACGACACCACTGGCTGGACGGCGCGCGCCTCATCGAGGCGCTGATCCCGCTGGTGCGCGCGGGCCGGCTATCCTTGCCGGCGAAAATACTATTGCGCGGGTTCGATGCTTTCACGCCAGCGCAGCGGTTATTGCTCGATGCCCTGGTGGCGGTTGGGGTATCGCTGGATTCTGCTCCCGCACCGGCACCGGCGGCCAATGCCAGCCGCGTGGTGTTACCCATGTGGCGCGACGAAGTGCAGGCCGCGGCGCGCTTTGCCCGCGCCCGCCTGCACGCCAACCCGCGGGCGCGCATCGGTATCGTCGTGCCGGATCTCGCTCGTCATCGCGAACTCGTCTGCCGGATCTTCGACGATCTGCTGGCCCCCGACACGCGCCTGCCCGGCGGGGCGGTGAAGCCGCGACCGTACAACGTCTCGCTCGGTCGTGCGCTGGCCGAAGTGTCACCGGTGGCCGAGGCACTCGCGCTGTTGTCGCATTCGGCGATGCTGCACCGGACCGGGACCCTGGTGGTCGAATCGGCCTGCGCCTGGCTGCGCAGTCCTTACCTCAACGGCGCCGGCGAGGAATGGGCCGCCCGTGCACGGCTGGAGCGCTATCTGCGTGAGGCGCGCGAGCCGATGGTCACCCTGAAGTATCTGTTGCACGCCGCGCAGGGTCAGGGGCACGATCTGGAGAATTGTCCACAACTCGCCGGCCATCTCAACGACTGGCGTCATCAGCTCACGCAACTGCCCAAGCGCGCCATGCCCAGCCAGTGGGTGCCGGTGCTCACCGCTTTGTTGGCCGCCGCCGGCTGGCCGGGCAACCGCCCGCACGACAGCCATGAACACCAGGCGCTGGAACATTGGCGCGATCTGTTGGGTGAGTTGCGCCGCTACGATGCCGTCACCGGTGTCGTGGCCATCGATGACATCGTTGCGCGCGTGCAGACGATGGCGCGCGCCACCATCTTCCAGCCACAGGCCCCGATGGTGCCGGTGCAGATCGTCGGTCTGCTTGAAGCCAGCGGTCTGCGTTTTGATCACCTGTGGGTGCTCGGCCTGCAGGATGAAAACTGGCCGGCGGCTCCGCGACCACATCCCTTTCTCCCACCCGCACTCCAGCGCCGACTTGGTCTGCCGCACGCCACGCCGGAACGTGAACTGGATTACGCTCGCCAGCGCACCGCCCAGCTTATCTCCGCCGGCAGCGAGGTTGTGTTCAGCAGCGCGCGCATGGAAGGCGACCGCCTGCTGGCGCCCAGTCCGTTGATGCAGGATTTGCCGGAGCGCCTGCCGGAAGCCATCGGACTCGATCCGTTGTTCTGTCATCGCGACGTCATTCACCAACAGCGCCGCACGGAAGCCTGGCAAGATGATCATGCTGTTCCGCTGGCCGCGGGATCGGCGCCGGGCGGCACGTCCCTGTTCCGGCTCCAATCCGCCTGCCCATTCCGCGCCTTTTCCGAACTTCGCCTGCACGCGCGGCCGGCGCCATCGACCGAGACGGGTCTCGATGCCCAGGAACGCGGCACGCTGGTCCATCGGGCCCTGGAAAAACTGTGGGAGGAACTGGGTGAGCATTCGGCCCTGGCCAATCTGGATGAAGCGGCACGATCGGCATTGGCCCGCCGTGTCACCGGTGAAGTGATCGAGGCAGTCGCCCGCCGCCGGCCATTTACCTTTACCGAACGGTTTCGCGATCTGGAACATGAACGGCTGACACTCCTGCTGGATGAATGGCTGGCCCTGGAACAGACGCGGCCGCCGTTTCGCGTGCTCGCACGTGAAAGTCGGCGTCCGCTGTCAGTCGGCTCGCTGACGGTTACGGCCGCCATCGATCGCATCGACGTGCTGGAAGACGGCACACTCGCAGTGACCGATTACAAGACCGGCGATCCGCGTCCCGCCGACTGGTTCGGGGACCGGCCGCGGGAACCACAGGTGCCGCTCTATGCACTGTACGGCACCGACCAACCGGTGTCGGCACTGGTTTATGCGCGCGTGAAGCGCGGGCAATGTCAGTGGCGCGGCCTTAGTGAACGCGACACCGGTTTGCCGGGTGTGAAGACCCTGGCGGAATCGGAGCAGGGCGGCGATTTCGCCGATGGGATCGAGGCGAGGGCCGCGCGACAGGGAAGTCGCGATAGCGGATTCGCCTCCTGGCCGGCGTTGCACGACCACTGGCGCGCGACACTCGAGCGACTGGCGTCCTCGTTTCACCAGGGCGCGGCGGCCGTCGATCCACGCGATGTCGATGTCTGCAAACACTGCCACCTGCCATCGCTGTGCCGTGTGCACGAGCTGGACCACCGATCCGGGCGTCGGCTGGTGGAAGACGATAACCATGTCTGAGCGGCCAGATATTGCTGATCGTGCCGCGCGTGAACAGGCGCTCGAACCCGAACGCTCGTTTATCGTCCAGGCCCCAGCCGGCTCGGGCAAGACTGAATTACTCACTCAACGTCTGCTGGCGTTGCTGGCGCGTGTCGATGAGCCGGAAGAAATTCTGGCCATCACCTTCACCAACAAGGCCACGGCGGAGATGCGTCGGCGCGTGTCCGATGCGCTGGTGCGGGCGCAAGACCCGTCGTCGCCGACCGAGATGCACCGGCGGCGCACCTGGGAACTGGCGCGCGCGGCACTGGCGCGCGATCGGGCCCGGGGCTGGAACCTCAATCAGCATCCGGGGCGCCTGCGCGTGCGCACCTTCGATGCGCTCTGCCTCGCCCTGACCCGGCAGATGCCGATGTTGTCGGGTTTTGGCACGGCGCCGTCGATTGCCGAGCACGCGACCCCGCTCTACCGGGAAGCAGCGCGCGAAACGCTCGCCGAATTGGAATCCGGACAGGAATGGTCGTCTTCGGTGGCCAACCTGCTGCGACATCTGGACAACAACCTGGCCACCGTCGAGGAACTGCTCATGGCCATGTTGGCGCGTCGCGACCAGTGGCTGCGCCGCCTGGCCGGCGGACGTGAAGACCCACGATTCGCCGATGGGATCGAGGCGAGGGCTGCGGACCAGGGACGGTCCGTCTGCAGATTCGCCCGCCGGCAACTGGAGGCCGCACTCGCGCACGTGAATCTGGATGCCATCACGACGCTGGTCGCGGCCATTCCGAACTCCGCCGTCCCCGAATTACTGGCATTGTCGGATTACGCGGCCCGCAACCTGCGCGAAGCAGGGTCTGATAGCCCGATTTGCCGACTGATCGGCCTGGATGCATTGCCGCCGGTGACGGTGGAAGCCGTGCCGCTATGGCGAGCGCTGTCCGAATTATTGCTGACCCGGGAAGGGGAGTGGCGCCGCCGGCTCGACAAGAATCTGGGTTTTCCGCCGGAAAAGAAAGGCAGTACCGATTCCCCCAAGCAACGTCTCGCGAATCTGATCGAACAATTCTCGGCGCTCGACGGTTTGCGCGACAAACTGGCCGCGCTGATGCAATTGCCACCACCCGTGTACGACGACCGCCAATGGCAGGTGTTGGAGGCGCTGGTCCATCTGCTGCCCATGGCCGCCGCCCAGCTCATGCTGGTGTTCGCGCGCCGCGGACAGGTCGATTTCACGGCCGTTGCCCACGCCGCGGCCACCGCGCTGGGACGTCCCGAGGCGCCGACCGATCTCGCGCTGGCGCTCGACTATCGCATCCGTCACATCCTGGTCGATGAATTCCAGGACACTTCGTATACCCAGTACGATCTGCTGGAACGGCTCACCGCCGGCTGGACGGCCGGTGACGGGCGCACCTTGTTCGCGGTCGGCGACCCGATGCAATCCATTTATCGTTTCCGCGAGGCGGAAGTCGGCCTGTACCTGCGCGCCCGGCATGAAGGCGTGGGCAGCGTAGTGTTGTCACCGCTCACGCTGACCTCGAATTTCCGATCCCAGTCGGGCATCGTCGACTGGGTCAATCACGCCTTTGCCCGTGTCTTTCCGGCCGCCGAAGACCTGGCCAGCGGCGCCGTTCCCTATGCGCCCTCGACCGCCGTTCACCAACCGGGCGCGGAGCCGGCCGTCAGCGTGCATCCGTTGTTCACCGCCGCACCGGAAGACGAGGCCGAACGAGTCATGGAATTGATCGCGGCCGCGCGGCGTGAGAATCCGGCCGGCCGCATCGCGGTGTTGGTGCGCGCCCGTACCCACCTGGCGGCCATCGTCGCGGCCCTGCGCCGGCGGCGCTTGCGTTTTCTCGCCATCGATATCGAACCGCTCGGGCATCGGCCGGCGGTGCAGGATCTGCTCGCCATCACCCGCGCGCTGGAATCGTTTGCGGATCGGGTGGCCTGGCTCTCGCTGCTGCGTGCGCCGTGGTGCGGGCTGTCGCTGGACGATCTGCTGCTCCTGGCCGGCAACGATGGCAAAACCCCGGTCTGGCAGGCGATGCAGAATGAATCCCTGATCGGGCGCCTCAGCCCCGATGGGCGTGGACGGCTATTGGCCTTGCGGGCGATCCTGACCCGCGCCATTGACGATCGCGGCCGGATTGCGCGCCGTCGCGCCGTCGAATCGGTGTGGCTGGCCATCGGCGGACCGGCGTTCGTGGTGGACGACTCGGATCTGGAAGACGCCGAGGTCTATCTCGATCTGCTGGAATCGCTCGATCGCCCGGGAGCTCCGCTCGACCTGGCGCAACTGGAAGAACGGGTGGAGAAGCTATATGCGTTGCCCGATGCCGCACCGGAGGACGCCGTGCAGCTGTTGACCGTGCACAAGGCCAAGGGACTGGAATTCGATACCGTTATCGTGCCAGGTTTGGGCCGTCGCCCGCGCAACGAATCGCTACCTCTGCTGCGCTGGGCCGAACTGCCCCGTGCCCACGATCGGTTCGACCTGCTGCTCGCACCCCTTCGACCTGTCGGCAACGAACGCGACCGCATCTACGACTACCTGCAATCCCTGGAGCGCGAACGTCGTCGGCACGAGGACACACGCTTGTTGTACGTGGCGGCCACGCGCGCAAAACGGCGCCTGCACCTGCTCGGCCACACCGGCGTGACGCTCGACGATGGTGTGCAGGCGGAACCTCCCGCCGCCGGTTCGTTGCTCGCTACCCTCTGGCCGGTGGTGGCCGACCATTTTCATTCTGCCGCCGCCAGTAGTGCCACAACCCACGTCACCGCGCCGCCTTCCGCCGAAATCTCAACCGATCGGACCGGCTGGCGCCGTCCCTCGGACTGGTCCACGCCGGTTCCACCTGCGGGCGTCACGGCACCGCGCGAGCAGACCACGATCGGACCGGCGGTGGAATACGACTGGGCCGGCGAAACCGCCCGCCATGTCGGCAGCGTCATGCACCGTTGGTTGCTGCGCATTTCCGAGGAAGGACTGTCGAACTGGGATGCAAAGCGCGTGGCCGGCCTGAGTAGCGCCGTGATGGCCATGTTACGCCGCCACGGTGTGGCCAACGCGGAAATTACACAGGCGACTGAGGATGTCCTGACAGGACTGCGACAGACGCTGGAAGATTCTCGTGGCCGCTGGCTGCTCGACACGCAAGCCGAAGCACGCAGCGAATATGCCCTGACCGGATTATTGGATGGTGACCTGGTGCGCGTGGTCCTGGACCGCACCTTTGTCGATGACGAGGGCCGGCGCTGGATCGTCGATTACAAGACCGGTATACACACCGGTGCCGATCTCGATGCCTTCCTGGACCG
>CAKKRZ010000158.1 GCA_919902925.1 Acidiferrobacterales bacterium
CCGCAGATCGCGCCGCCGCCACGCCACGAACAGCGACAGCAGCGCCGCGACTGTGACGAACGGATGGATCTGAAACAGAAACGTGGACGCGAGGCTCTCGCGCCAGCGCCCCAGCCCCGGGGCCTGGTAGTCGTGCAGCAGCGCCAGCTGCGCGGCGACCACGTCCTGCGCCGCTACTATATATATGCCGAGCGCGAGGCCGCCGCCGGCGATGACCGCGCCGGCGCGCACGACCATCGCGGGTTGCCGGCGCTGAATCAGCAGGATCGCCGCGAGCGCCGCGGCGAGCATCGGCCACGCCGAGTACTTGGTGAGCGCCGCGGCCGTCACCAGCGCGACCGCGACCGGGATCCACGCGCCCCCGCGCGCCAGCGCCTGGATCAGGGCGTAGACCGCGGCGGTCACAAAAAACATCGTCGGCACATCCACCAGCGTGAGCGGCACCTGCGTGAGCAGGTAGGGCATGGCGAGCAGCAGCAGCGCGCCGTGCCGACCGAGCCGCTCATGCCACAGCGCCCGGCCGATCATATAAGTGAGCACTACGGTCACGGCGAACAGCAGCGTGGTGAACGCCTGGAGGTAGACCCGCTCCTCGCCGAAGAGGCTCAAGATCACCCCATACAGAAACGGAACCAGCGGCAGGTCAGTCCAGGCGGCAATCTCCCGGCCCCATTGCGCGGCGAAGTAAGCGGGACCATCCAGCGCGAGATGCTTGGCCTGGGTGAAATAGCGCGCGCTGTCCACGATCGGCTCCGGCCCGCTCCAGAACGGCAGCGCCGCGAGCCACGCCAGGACGAAGAGAATGATCGGGGTGGCGCGCACGGGCGGTTGCCGCCGACTGAGTATCGCGGCTACCGCCAGCGCGAGCACCAACAGCGAAAGCAACTCGAAGGCGCCGGTATCGGCGAGCGCCCAGCTCCAGCTCACCAGGCGGTTATCATCGTAGGCGCGGAACTGCCACAGCGTGAAGAACGTCGCCAGCGCCACGACCACGACCAGGGCGGCGCGCACGGCCTCGTCGCGACCCGCCGGCGCCTGCGCGAAGTCGCCCATCGTTTGCGGCATCAGTATCCCGTCTCTCACCAGCATATGACCTTGTCGTGCG
>CAKKRZ010000159.1 GCA_919902925.1 Acidiferrobacterales bacterium
CGGTGTCGTGGCGGAACCGGTACCAGGCGAGTCCCATCCGTTCCTGCAGGGCCAGCGCGCTCATCTTGAGGCCGCGCGCGCTCGGGACGTAGGCGAAAGCGCGCCGGTCGGAGGGGGCGAGGGTGGTGAAGCCCATCGGGGCCGGGACGATGTCGACGCCGGCGTTGACGAACGCCCAGCGGGCGCGCGGCATGTGCCAGGCGTGGGTTACGAGGTAGGCGCGCTTGATGCCGGCGCCGGTCAGCATGAGTTTGGTGCGCTGGGCGTTCTCGATGGTGTTGTCCGACTGGTCCTCCACCCATTTCACCTCGATGCCGAAGTCTTTTTCCAGCACGCGCCGCATCAGTTGCGCCTCGGTGGTTTCTTCATCGAACGGGCTGCCGCCGCTGACCAGCACCGGCAGTTTGGTGCGCCGGTGCAGGGCGGCGGCGTAACGCAGCCGCTCAAGCGTCTGCACGCCGACGGTATCGCCACCGTACTCGGGGGCATCGGCATAGCGGCCACCGCCGAGCACGACGATGGCCTGAATTCCCCCATCGGCTTTGTCCGGTGGCGTAATCGGCACTGCCTGGCTGGACGACTCCAGCGGGGTCAGCAACAGGCGGCCGGTGTGCGGCAGGCTCAGGAAGGCGAGCGCCGCGAAGTCGAGGATGAGCAGGATGCGCCCGATCAGCCGCCAGCGCAGGCCGATGAGCACGGCCAGCAACGCCACCAGGATGAACAGACCCGGCGGCGCCAGCAGAATGGCGACGATCTTGGTCCAGGGCACCATCAGTCAACCGGCGTCGCGGCGTGATGCGCGCCGGCTTGTTGTTCGGCATGGTAGGAGGACCGCACCAGCGGACCGCTGGCGACGTTGCTGAAACCCAGCGCGCGTGCTGTTTCTGCAAAACGTTCGAACTGTGCCGGCTCCACGAAGCGCTCGACCGGCAGGTGGCCGCGGCTGGGTTGCAGGTACTGGCCGATGGTCAGCATATCGCCGCCGTGCGCGCGCAAATCGCCCAGGACGGCGACGATCTCGTCATCGGTTTCGCCCAGCCCCACCATCAGCCCCGACTTGGTCGGGATGTGCGGGTGACGCGTCTTGAACGCTTGCAGGAGTTGCAGTGAGTGGGCGTAGTCCGCACCCGGGCGCACGGCGCGATACAGGCGCGGCACGGTTTCGAGATTGTGGTTGAACACGTCGGGCAGCGAGCGGGCGAGCGCGGCGAGCGCCGTCTCCAGCCGTCCGCGGAAGTCGGGGACCAGGATCTCGATGTGCGTGTCCGGCGATCGCCGGCGCACGGCCTCGATGCAGCCGACAAAGTGGCCGGCGCCGCCGTCGCGCAGATCGTCGCGATCGACCGAGGTGATGACCACGTAGCGCAGCCGCATCTCGGCCACGGCGGCGGCCAATTGCTCCGGCTCACCGGCGTCGGGCGGTTGCGGCCGGCCGTGGGCGACGTCGCAGAACGGACAGCGGCGCGTGCAGACACTGCCCAGGATCATGAAGGTGGCTGTGCCGTGCGAAAAACACTCGCCCAGGTTCGGGCAGGAGGCCTCCTCGCAGACCGTGTGCAGTCCGTGCGCGCGCAGCAGTTGCTTGAGCCGGCCGACCTCGGGACTGGCTGGAGTCTTTATGCGAATCCAGGAGGGTTTGCGTATCGG
>CAKKRZ010000160.1 GCA_919902925.1 Acidiferrobacterales bacterium
TCGCCGATGAATGCCGGCGTGATCCGGCCGGGTTGCCGGACGCGGCGATCGTTTCCATTCGCGCCACCGGCGACATCGTCATCGGCAGCGACTTTCCCGTCTCCCATTACCCGCCCGGATTCGAACAACGCGTCGAGGCAACCCTGCGGCAGACGTTGGGTCAGGCCGATGTGATCTTCGGCAATTTTGAAGGCGCGCTCACCACCCACAACCGTTCGCCCAAGCTGCGCTCCGGGTCACCCTACGTATTCGCGTTTCGCATGCCGCCGCATTTCGCGCCCATGCTGCGCCGCTCCGGTTTTAGCATCCTCAACATCGCCAACAACCACAGTTACGACTTCGGCGAGAAAGGCTTCAACGACACGCTCGCCTATTTTGCCCAGGCCGGAATCGAGACCATCGGCGAACTCGACAAGATCGTGGTCATGCGCGTAAAGGACGTGCGCGTTGCCTGGGTGGGATTCAACTATTCAATCCGCCACAACGACATGCATGATCTGGCACGGCTTGAAAAACTCGTGCGCGCAGCCAAGGACAAGGCCGATCTGGTGGTGGTGTCGATCCAGGCCGGGGCGGAGGGAAATAACGCGCTGCGCGTCGTGAATCGCGAGGAAATCTTTCTGGGTGAACGACGCGGCAATGTATTTGCCTTTGCGCGCCGCTCCGTGGATCTCGGCGCCGATCTGGTCATCGGTCACGGCCCGCACGTGTTGCGTGGCATGGAGTGTTACAAGGGAAAACTGATCGCCTATTCACTCGGCAACTTTGTCGGCTACAACGCGCTCTCAATCAAGAAGGCCACGGCCATTTCGGCGGTACTGGAAGTGCGGTTGGGAAAAGACGGCCAGACGCTCGGATACGACGTGATCCCGATACGTTTCAACGAAGAACGGTTGCCGGAAGTCGATGCCGAGCAGCTGGCGCGTTATCTCATCAACGATCTCTCGCGCCTGTCGCCGTTGAATGGGTCGGTGCAGTTGCCCGTGGCGGAGGAGGGGCGTGACCGTTATCGAAGTTGGGCCTATTCAGCGGGTATCACGTCTCAGCTGGTCGAGCGCCGCAAACCGGCACCGGCCAAGCGGATCAACCGTTCGGTGGAGAAGAAGACCACTGCGCCGTGAGCGCGACCGACTCAGTTCCGCCCGTTCTGCAAATACCCCGCCGGATTCACCGCCACCCCCTGTTTG
>CAKKRZ010000161.1 GCA_919902925.1 Acidiferrobacterales bacterium
CCGCCGATGCCTTCGTACTCGGCCTCGACACCCAGCAGGAAATGGCGATTGCCGTCGAGCGAGAAATCGCGCGCCACGCGCGAACGTGCGCCATCGGCGCCGACCAGGTAACGACAGCGCAGATCGTGGCCGGCCAGCCGGATGCTAGCGGCCTCGCGTTCCGCCCCGCGATACGGCCGGTCACCGGCAATCGTGGCTCCCGCCTGCGCGGCGCGTTCCCCCAGCCAGCGCAGGATGCCGGGCGTGTCGGTGGCGAGGAAGTAATATCCGGGCGAGGTGAGGTCGAGATAATCGAGCGACGGACTGTACAGCCGGACGCCGTGAATCCGGCGGGTGAGGCGCGCCGGAAAATCCCAGGCGTCGGCAATTTCCTTGACGAGAATGCCGGTGGTGCGGGGCCGATCGCCGGGCGCGGACTGGCGTTCCAGCACAATGGTTCGGGCGCCCCTGGCCGCCGCGGCTTCCGCGCAACAGAGCCCCGCGAAACCGGCGCCGACGACGCAAACATCGTAGTCCTGTGGCTGGCGCAGTGGCATTCTGACCGGAAGCATAGGGGTGATGGCCCATCAGCCACAAGCAGGACGCCGCCGGCCGACCATCCGGGTTGTGCGCCCATCTGTCCGGAAGGAAGGCGATGGGCCGCGGTGGGGGCGTTTTGACCCGCTCCATCGCCCGTTAGAATGCTGCCTGTCCATTCAACGGGAAACGATGCCATGAAGCTCTTCATGAACGACGCGGGAAAGAAAAACTGGCTGGTCATCCTCGCGGTGGCGACGTTGGCCGTGATCGCCGGCGTGGTCGGTTATTCGATGGGCAGCAAGAAGGACGAACCGCCGGCCTCCGCGTTCGGCGCCGGCCCGGACAGCACGCCGCAGAATCCCCACGGAGGGCAATCCGGTCAGGCCACTCTGCCGACCCTGGAATCGCTGCTGCCGCAACTGGAAAAGAAGGTCGCCGCTAATCCGAAGGATATCGATCAGCGTCTTTTGCTTGCACAGACCTACAACGAGGTCGGCCAGCGGGAGAAGGGTCTTAAAACCTTGCGCGCGATTCATCGCGACGCACCGGCCAACAGCAGCGCCACGATCCTGCTGGCGACCGCATTGATGAATGGCAACAACCCGGCCGAGTTGCGCGAATCGTTCTCGTTGCTTGATAAAGCCGCGCGCGCCCGCCCAGAGGTAGAGGTGATGGCACGGCTCTATCAGGGCGAAATCCGCCAGCGTCTCGGCGATCCCGCCGGCGCTAAAAAGATCTGGAGCGATCAGTTGGCAAAAATGCCGGCCGAGGACAAGCGCCGCGCCATGTACGAAAGCAAGCTGGCCGGCGGAAAGTAGGCGCTGTCAGCGTTACCCCTGCACGGCCGGCTCGCCTTGGGTTAAGCTGGCCGTTCATTTTCCCATTACCGTTTATCCATCACAGGAGGCCTTCATGAAGCTGGGGATCGTTATCTATTCCACGGACGCCGAGACGGTATGGAATGCCTTTCGCCTGGGCGTGTTCGTGCTGAAAGCGGGTGACAGCGTAAAGGTATTCCTGCTCGCCAGCGGCGTCGATAGCGACAAGCTCGATACCGGCAAGTTCAAGGTCACGGAGCAGATGCAGGGGCTGGTCGATGCCGGCGGCGAGATTCTAGCCTGCGGCACCTGCCTGAAGATTCGCGGAAAGGAAGGCACAGAAATGTGCCCGCTCTCCACCATGGCCGATCTGTACCAACTGGTTCGCGATTCAGACAAAGTGGTGACGTTCTGACCGGTCGTTGCACAACTGTGTTGCTCGTGGCTCAGGAAAAGACCAACGAGAAAAAGATGGTCCACTATCGCCGCGTCCGGGACGAAATCCGCCAGTTCATTCTTAACCCTGCCCGAAAGCTTCCCGCGGACGGCGACCGGCAGAAGCCCGTGTTGTTATTTGTTTACAAAAGCCGAACAATATCGAGGCATCTGCCGTGGATGAACTGGTAAAGGGGAGGCGTATTGGCATGTTCTACTGCAATGAGGGCGGTACGTTGTTGAAGCGCGTGGTTATGTGTGGCTTTATCGGTATCTCGACCCTGGTCGTAGCGGCTGTATTCGGCCGTTTCACGCCGCCGGCGCAGGCGGCCGAGGCTCCCAGGAAGACGGAGGCCACGAAGAAAAAGCCGGACGGCGTCCGGGTCACGGTAACGCCCGAGATGTGGGGAGCCGGGCCGGTGTCGAGCGGTGTCGTGCTGCCGCCGATCCCCCCGGTGACGGGCAACCGCAAGAACCCGGTGCCCTCGTGGGGCAAGCCGCTGCCCTATCCCATCATGATCGCCGACCGGCGCAACAATCGCCTGATCGAGGTGACTCCCGACAAGCGCATCGTCTGGGAGATGCCCTCGCCCGACATGGTGCTCTACCGCGGCAACGAGGACGTGAGCTTCTCGCCCGACGGCAAAATGCTCGCCGTGAGCGAGGAGGACAACTACGACATCCACATCGTGGATTACGAGAAACGCATTGTCACCTGGACCTACGGTACACCGGATCACAGAGGCAGTGCGCCGGGCTACCTCAACTACCCGGACGACGCGCATATCCTCGAGGACGGCCAGTTCCTCACCGCCGACATCCGCAATTGTCGGGTGCTGATTATCGATCCCAAGACCAACAAGATCACGACCGAGTGGGGCCAGGTGGGCCGCTGTAAGCACGACCCGCCGCGCACCCTCGGCTACCCGAATGGCGTCACGCCGTACTCGAACGGCGACATTCTCATCACCGAGATTCGCGACACCTGGATCACGCGCATCACGCGTGCGGGCAAGGTCGTGTGGAGCGTGCAGGCGCCGAACCTGCGTTATCCCTCCGACGCCTTCCCGACCGTGGACGAGAAGCACGTGATCGTCGCCGACTTCTGGAAGCCGGGGCGCGTCGTCATCTTCGATCCCGCCACGCGCAAGGTGATCTGGCAGTACGACGCCAAGGAAGGTGAGAAGATGCTCGACCATCCCTCGCTCGCGCGCGAGTTGCCCACGGGCGACATCCTCGTTGTGGACGACCTGCGCCATCGCGTCGTTGTGATTGACCGCAAAACCAAGAAAATCATCTGGCAGTATGGCGTGACCGACGTGGCGGGCCACAAGCCCGGCTACCTCTGGTACCCGGACGGACTCGATCTCAATGTTTTCCGAGACTGGAAGGGCGCGCTGGGCGTGAAAAAGTAGATTTCAGTAGTTGGTTTTTCGGGACAGCAGAATTATGAGCGGCAGACAAGACCGACCAATAGGACCAATAGAGGACCAATAGGGTCAGACTCGATTGAAACGCCCTGAACCGCTATCATCGGCGCCACACGGTTAGCGATTTCTGTCGTGGACTCACAAGGATGTGGGCGATGGCAGGCTTCAATCGAGTCTGGCCCTATTGGTTCCTGCGGCGGGGGCGAAATCCTCGCCTGCGGCACTTGCCTGAAGATCCGCGCCAAGGG
>CAKKRZ010000162.1:0-3277 GCA_919902925.1 Acidiferrobacterales bacterium
CGGCCGTCAGCCAGCGCGCATGCGGCTGGCTGCGGCCGTGAACCGCGTCGAAGTACAGTTTCTGAAGTTTTTCGGTGATCGGACCGCGCGCGCCCTTGCCGATCATGCGTCCGTCGAGCTCGCGGATCGGCGTGACCTCGGCGGCAGTGCCGGTGAAGAACGCCTCGTCGGCCACGTACACCTCGTCGCGGGTGATGCGCTTCTCGCGTACCTTGAGGCCGAGTTCGCCGGCCAGCTCGATCACGGTGGCGCGCGTGATGCCGTCGAGCGCGCTGGTCAGTTCCGGCGTATGGAGCATGCCGTCGCGGATGATGAAGATATTCTCGCCGCTGCCCTCGGCGACGAAGCCTTCCGGATCGAGCAGCAGGGCCTCGTCGCAGCCGCAGGCCAGCGCCTCGCGCAGCGCGAGCATGGAGTTCATGTAGTTGCCATTGGCCTTGGCCTTGCACATGGTGATGTTGACGTGGTGGCGCATGATCGAGGCGGTGCGCACGCGGATGCCGTTCTTCTGTCCGTCCTCGCCGAGGTAGGAGCCCCAGTTCCAGGCGGCGATGATCACGTGCACCTTGAGGTTGTCGGCGCGCAGGCCCATGCCTTCGGAACCGAAGAAGCACATCGGCCGGATGTAGGCGCTTTCCAGTTTGTTCTCGCGCACCGCGGCGCGCGTGGCCTCGTTGAGCGTGGCCTTGTCGTACGGCATCGGCATGCCGAGGATGTGGGCCGAGCGGAACAGGCGGTCGGTGTGTTCGGCGAGACGGAAGATGGCAGCACCCTTGTCGGTTTTGTACGCGCGCACGCCCTCGAACACGCCCATGCCGTAATGCAGGGTGTGGGTGAGCACGTGCGTGGTGGCCTCGCGCCACGGTACCAGTTTGCCGTCATACCAGATGACGCCGTCACGATCCGACATCGACATCGTAATCTACTCCTCGTTGAATTCGTCTTTCCAGACTTGCCGCACCCGCTCCGGCAGATCGCCCAACTGCGCCGCCTGGAGCAATGACCCCTGCTCCTGCAACTTCAGATGATGCTCCAGGGAAAGGTAGCGCCGATAACCTTCTTCCAGGAACGCGGCCCGCTTTGGGTCCAGCAGTCCCTCGCCGGCCAGTGCCTGGAGGATGTGGATATTGTCCGTCTGGCGGATGAGCACCGGGTGTTCCGCCGCCCATCGCAATACCCAATATTGCACCATAAATTCTATGTCGACGATACCGCCGCGGTCGTGTTTGAGATCGATCAAGCCAGTTTCCCGTGAGTCGCGGGTTTCCAGCATGCGGGTGCGCATGTCCCGCACATCCTGGGCCAACTTGGCCGGATCACGGGGCCGGCACAGGATGGCTTCACGCAGACGTCCGAAGGCCTCGATTACCGCCGGATTGCCAGTCACCGGGCGGGCGCGCACCAGCGCCTGGTGTTCCCAGGTCCAGGCCTCGTTCAATTGGTAGTGCTCGAAGCTGTCGAGGCTTGCCACCAGCGGTCCGCTCTTGCCGGATGGGCGCAGGCGCATATCGACCTCGTACAGCAGGCCGCCGGCGGTGCGGGTGGTGAGCAGGTGGATCAGCCGCTGGCCGAGTCGCGCGAAATACGATTCGTTCGGCAGGGGACGATCCCCATCGGTTTCTCCGCCATCCCGGCCGCCCTCGTACAGAAAGATCATGTCGAGATCGGAACCGTAGCCAAGCTCGCGACTGCCCAGTTTGCCGTAGCCGATCACGGCGAAACCGCAATCGTGCTCAGTCTCGAGACAGGACGAACGAGCGGGGTGAGTAGGGCTTCCGTCTCGGCGCGCGGCCCTCGCCTCGCCGATGGGATCGAGGCGAGGGGCACGGTACAGGGACGTACTGGTTGTGCCTTCGGTCCCATCGGCGAACCCCGGCGGTTCAGTACGACCCGCGCAACACGGCCGGCCGTGACGCCGTTGCAAATCGCGCTCCGCGAGTCGCAGGCTTTCCCCGACCACGGTATCGGCGATGGCCGCGAGCGCCGATCCGGTTTCCAGCGGATCGAGCTTCGCGCCGAGATCCGCGGCGGCTACGCGCAGCACGTAGCCATGGCGAAATTCACGCAACACTTCCATTTGCAATTCAAGGTCGTCTGCCGGCAGTTGCGCCAGCCGCTCGCGCAACTCCGCGCGCAATTGCGCCGGTTCTGGCAACCGGGCCAGTGCCGGATTGAGCAGTTCGTCGAGCAGCAGCGGATGGCGGGCGATCCAGTTGGCGATCCACGGACTCGCACCCGCCAGACTGACCAGCTGTTTCACCACCGGCGGGTTTTCCACCATCAGCGCAAAGTAGGCCGTGCGCCGGCCGATGGCCTCCAGCACCTGCATTAGTCGCTGGAGCGTCGCCAGCGGCGTCGGACTGTGCCCGCACTGCGCCAGGATCATCGGCACGACGCGATCGACGCGCTCACGCCCGGTGGTCGATAGCGCCAGGTAGGCGCCGCTGGTGCGCAGCGATTGCAGCAAGGCGAGCACTTCGCCGCTCTCGGCGTAGCCCTGTTCCCGAAGCAGCCGGCCGGCCGCCTCGTCGTCGAGCGCCCCCTGCCAAAGCGTTACCAGAGGATCGGTCGCGTCTTGCGCTTCGCCGGCCTGCCGGAAGAGCGCGCTGAACTGCTCGTGCACCGCCAGCCGGTGCCCGTCGAGCGTTGCCAGGAACGATGTCCAGTCATCAAAACCGCTGGCAAACGCCAGACGGAGTTGCCCCAACTCGTCGTCGGGTAGGCGCTGGGTCTGTTGGTCTTCGGCCATCTGCAGGCGATGTTCGACGTCGCGCAAGAACACATAGGCTGCATCAAGCCGGGTGGCGGCCTCCTCCTTCAGATAGCCTGCACGCCGAAGCACGGCCAGCACGCGACGGGCATTCGGCTCCTGCAGGCTGGGTTCACGGCCGCCACGGATCAGCTGGTGCGTCTGCACGATGAATTCAATCTCGCGGATACCACCGCGGCCGAGCTTGATGTTCCGATTCATGCCCTGGCGCGCCATCTCGCGTTCGATCATGGCTTTCATGGTGCGAATCGATTCAATGGCACCGTAATCGAGATACTTGCGATAGACAAATGGTTTGAGCGTCGCCAGCAACTCCGCACCGGCGGCACGATCGCCGGCGACGACGCGCGCCTTGACGAAGGCATAACGCTCCCAGTCACGCCCGTGCAACTGGTAGTAATGCTCCATCGCCTCGAACGACAGCGCCAGCGGACCGCTCTCGCCATTCGGGCGCAGGCGCATATCGACACGGAACACGAAACCGTCGGCGGTGTTTTCATTGAGCGC
>CAKKRZ010000162.1:3377-8618 GCA_919902925.1 Acidiferrobacterales bacterium
TCGCAATCTCCTTCCTCCGGGTAACAGAAGATGAGGTCGATGTCGGAGGAGAAGTTGAGCTCGCGCCCGCCGAGCTTGCCCATGGCCATCACCACCAACCGTGGCAGGCGAGCGCCCTGACCGCGCGGCTGACCGTATTTCTGCACCGCCCATTCGTGCAGGCGATCGAGCGCGCCATCGAGGCAAGCTTCGGCCAGCGCGGAAAGGTCGGTAACGGTTTCATCAAGCGCGGCCATGCCCGCCAGGTCGCGCCAGGCGATGCGCACCATCTCGCGCGCGCGCCGCCGGCGCAGTGCGTGGGACAAGACCGCCTCGTCACCAGCCGCGGCGGTCACGGCCAAAATCTGGCCGGTCAGTTCACCCGGCGCATAGGCACGAAACAATTCGCCGCTCTCGATCAGGCCAGCCAGCAAATCCGGTTCGCGCGCGCAGGATCTGGCAACGAACTCGCTGGTGGCAAACACGCGGGCCAGCTGCCCGCGCCAGTCGGACGCACCGTTGGGTGATACGGGGAGCGACGCGGCCACCTCAAACAACGCGCCAATCCGGGCGTTCGTCGCGGGACGCAACGGCTCGGGGGTCGCCGACAGTGCAGCGGTAATGACAGGATCGGTGGCGCGGATCATCGAAAAAAGGTTGGCTCCCGGTTCGATCCCATCTTAATAGATAATGACCTCCCGTCCGAAACCGGCCATTAAACTTCTGTCATGATCCCGATCGTCGCCACCGCACTGGAAGACTACTGCCGCCGCCACACCACCACGCCCGACGCCCTGCTCGACGAACTGGCCGCCTACACCCGGAGCCACTGCAAGCTGCCGCAGATGCTGACCGGCCCGGTGGAAGGGACATTTTTGCGGTTGCTGGTGCAACTGACCGGCGCGCGGCAAGTGCTCGAAATCGGCACCTTCACCGGCTATTCGGCACTGAGCATGGCTGCCGGTCTTCCGGATGATGGCGAACTGGTGACCTGCGAGATCGACGCGGAACACGCCCGCATCGCGCAATCCTTCTTCGATCGCAGCCCACACGGCCGGAAAATCACTATCCGCCTGGCACCGGCACTGGAAACCGTGTCGGCCCTCAAGGGCGAATTCGACTTCGTGTTTCTCGACGCCGACAAGGAGAACTACGTAAATTACTACGAGGCGGTCCTGCCCAAGCTTAGGCCCGGCGGACTACTGGTGGCCGACAACGTGCTGTGGTCAGGCAAAGTGCTCGACCCCAGGGAAAAAACGGATCAGGCGATTGTCGCCTTCAACGATCGCGTCGCGCGCGACGCGCGCGTCGAGCAGGTCATGCTCAGCGTGCGGGACGGGATACTGCTGGTCCGCAAACGTTGATGCCCGCCCTGCTTACCATTTCAGGGCCTTCAGTAAGCTGCTGTAATCATCGCGCCACAGGTTGGTGCGCACGATCTCCGAGACATCCTCGGCCGCGTTGGCGATGGCCGGGTGACTCAGCACTTTCGGGTTACGGCTGAGCAACACCCAGGTGCTCTCATAGGTGTGCACGCCGCTGTCGGCGTCGATCACCACCACCGCCAGCCCCCAGTGGCGCGCCAGCTCCAGCACCACCGGGCGCAGGTCGAGGAAACGGTTGGAGATGTGCACGGCCAGGATACTGTCGTTGTCCCGCAGGTGCTGCAAGTAGAGACCGAAGGCCTCGGCGGTCAACAGGTGGGCCGGGATGGCATCGCTGCTGAAGGCATCGACGGCCAGGATGTCGAGTTTCTGCGGGCTACCGGCGGCCAATTCACGTTCCATCATCAGGCGCGCATCGCCGATCGCGACCTCGATGCGGGCGCGTGAATCGCGCAGATAGGTAAAGGTCGGATCCTTTCCATTCGAGAGCGCGACGACGTCCGGGTTGATCTCGTAAAACCGGAAGGTGTCGCCCCGTCGTCCGCCGGCCGCGAGCGTGCCGCTGCCCAGACCGATGACGCCAACCCGGATCGGCTGGTGGCGCAGACGGCGCGGGTGATATTGCAACGCCAGGCCAACGCCGCTCTCCAGCCCATAGTAAGACACCAGTTGCCGGCGAAGCGGGCCTTCCCGGTACTGGAAGCCGTGTGTGACACGTCCATGCCGCAACACCACCCGGTTCTGTCCTTCGTCGTCGCCATTCTCCTCCACGACGTGCAGGACACCGTAGAAATTGCGCGTGGAACGCACGCTGTGTTGCGACTTGTCGACCGCGGTCGCGCCGATCCCGATGGCGAACAGCACCATCGCCACCGACAGTACGGCCAAGGCCTGCCGGGCCGGGCGCGCCCTGCCTTTGCCGGCGCGAGCGCGACTGCCGGTTTTTGACTTCGACCCTCGGTCAGGCGTAAGCCGCCTGATCAGCTTCTGAAATCCCGCGATAGCCCAGTCCCGCAAGGGAGCCGGGACCAACAGCGGCAGCGAGCCCACCGTCGCCACCGTCAGTAACAGCGGCGATATTTTCATATCCGGCAGTTCAATAAATTCCAGGTTCCAATGATCGCCGGTCACCGCCACCGCCAGCGTTGCGCCGCCAGCCAATGCCAGCCATGCCGGCCATGGCCTGGCCCGGCGCAGGAAGGAAACCGGTTCACGCCACCAGAGAAAGGCAATCAGCAACAGACAGGCGACCAGACCAATCTGAAATTCCCAGTAACCCTCGAACAGCCAGGGGGCCAACAAGGCCACGAACAATCCACCGGCTGCCCCGCCGGCGGTGATGACAAAATAGTACTGGGTCAGATGCTGTGCGGAGGGTTTCAGCCGCGCCAGTTCGCCATGGCAGATCATGCAACAGACAAACAGCGTCAGCGCGTGCGCGCCGATCTGCAACAACAGTGGCGCGTTGAGTCCCAGCTCCAGCACCATGCCACTGACCGGTACCATGATCACCAGTGCCAACCCGTAAGGCCCCCGGGCATACCAGCGGTCGCTCTCGAAACACAAAATGAACGACAACAGATACAAGGTCAGCGGCAGCACCCACAGCATGGGGACGACAGCGATCTCCTGCGTCATCTGGTTGGTGGTGGCCAGTAACGGCACCGAGGCGCAAGCGGCCAGGACCAACCACAACAAGCGCTGCTTCGCCGTGGGTGTCGGTGTGCGGCGATCAGTAGCTGTTTTGTTTTTCTTCGGCCCCGCCACCAGTCGCACCTCGCGTGCGCACAGATAGATACCAATCGCAAACAGGACGAAACCCGTGGCCCAGATGACCGCCTGCAGTTGCAACGTCACCAGCGGCTCAATCACAAACGGATAGGCCAGCAAGCCGGCCAGCGAACCGGCATTGGACAGCGCATACAGCCGGTACGGCGACACGCCGGGATGGCTGCGGCTGAACCAGGCCTGCACCAGCGGGTTGGTGGCCGACAACACCAGGAAGGGCAGACCAATGCTGACGGTGAGCAGTAACAATATATGCCTGACGGGTGACTGGCTGTCGGCGGGCTTCCAGCTGGCATCGGCCAGGAGCGGATTGCCCCACCATACCCACAGGAGAATGAGCGACAGCAGCGACACGGCCACCAACGCGAGATGCAGGTGCCGCTGCGCCTGTAGCCCAAGCCTGGCCGCAACCCCGTGGGCATAGCCATAGCCGGCCAGCAGCAACATCTGGAAGAACAGCATGCTCGTGGTCCAGACCGAGGCGCTGCCGCCGAACCACGGCAGGATGTGCTTGGCCAGCAACAGCTGGACCTCGAACAGCAGGAAGGCGCTCAGAAAAATCGTGATGGCGTAGCGGCGCATGGCGGTGGTCAGTGAAGAGTGATGGGGAAAGGGATAAGGAGGGTTGAACCGTTGTCCTGCCCTCAGTAACCGCTAAGAGTCTCTAAGAAAATGAATATGGTTCGGAACCGCCAGAGTCGCCAGGCAACGTCGGCAACGCCATTCGGCGCGCATTATGGGGACCTGTCCCGCAAAAAAGAAAGGCCCCGTTGCCGGGGCCTTTCTGTGTCACGAAACGGCTTGTTACTGGAACGGCTTACATGTCCATCCCGCCCATGCCACCCATCCCGCCCATGCCACCGCCACCGGCCGAGGACTCGTCCTTCGGCAGCTCGGCGATCATCGCCTCGGTGGTGATCATGAGGCCGGCGACCGAGGCTGCGTTCTGCAACGCGATGCGCGTCACCTTGGTCGGATCGAGGATGCCCATCTTCAGCATGTCGCCGTACTCGCCGGTGGCGGCGTTGTAGCCGTAGTTGGTTTCCTTGCTGTCTGCGACCTTGTGGTACACCACCGAGCCTTCGATGCCGGCGTTCTCCACGATCTGGCGCAGCGGCTCTTCCATCGCGCGCAGCGCGATCTGAATGCCGACGTCCTGGTCGTGGTTGTCGCCCTTGAGTTTCAGGGCCTTGATGGACAGGATGGCACGCACCAGCGCCACGCCGCCGCCTGCGACCACGCCCTCTTCGACCGCGGCGCGGGTGGCGTGCAGCGCGTCTTCCACGCGCGCCTTCTTTTCCTTCATTTCCATTTCGGTGGCGGCGCCGACCTTGATCAGCGCCACGCCGCCGGCCAGCTTGGCCAGGCGCTCCTGGAGCTTTTCCTTGTCGTAGTCGCTGGTCGATTCCTCGACTTGGGCGCGGATCTGCTTGATGCGGCCCTCGATGTCGGCCTTTTTGCCGGCGCCATCGATGAGGGTGGTGTTTTCCTTGTCCACCACTACGCGCTTGGCGGTGCCGAGCACTTCCAGCGTGGCGCCTTCCAGGGTCATGCCGACTTCCTCGGAGATCACCTGACCGCCAGTGAGGACGGCGACGTCCTGCAACATGGCCTTGCGGCGGTCGCCGAAGCCCGGCGCCTTGACGGCCACGACCTTGATGATGCCGCGGATGGTGTTGACCACGAGCGTGGCCAGCGCCTCGCCCTCGACATCCTCGGCGATGATCAGCAACGGCTTGCCCTGCTTGGCGACGCCTTCCAGGATCGGCAGCATGTCGCGGATGTTGCTGATCTTCTTGTCGGTGATGAGGATCAGCGGGTTATCCAGCTCGGCATTCATCTTGTCCTGCTTGTTGATGAAGTACGGAGACAGGTAACCGCGATCGAATTGCATGCCCTCGACGATGTCGAGCTCGTTGTCGAGGCCCGAACCCTCTTCCACCGTAATCACGCCTTCCTTGCCGACCTTGGCCATGGCCTTGGCAATGATGTCGCCGATGTTGGTGTCGGAGTTGGCCGAGATCGTGCCGACCTGGGCGATTTCCTTCTCGTCCGAACACGGCTTGGAAATCTTCTTCAGCGCCTCGAC
>CAKKRZ010000163.1 GCA_919902925.1 Acidiferrobacterales bacterium
GATGCCAGACACCGGTACCGGGCTGGAAGGCAGGCGACTGGGTGGCCGACGTGCTGCCGTCCGACGATCCGGCCCGCCACAAGGGCCGCGAGATCCGTGACCGCTGAACTGGTGAGGCAGATGCCATGAAAAAATCGGACCAGGACTGGAAACAAAAACTCACGCCGGAGGAATACCGCGTGACCCGTGAATGCGGTACGGAACCAGCCTTCACGGGCAAATACTGGAATTGCCATGACGACGGCACCTACCACTGCGTGTGCTGCGGCGCCGAGTTGTTCAGCTCCGGCACCAAGTTCGATTCCGGCACCGGCTGGCCCAGCTTTCACACCCCGGCCGACCGGAAAAGTATCGTAGAGCATGAAGACACGACTCATGGCATGCGCCGCGTGGAAGTGAAATGCGCCCAGTGCGGTGCCCACCTCGGTCACGTCTTCCCCGACGGCCCCAACCCGACCGGGCTGCGTTACTGCATCAACTCCGCGTCACTACAGCTGGAGAAGAAAAAAGAAAAAGAATAGACAGGATTGCTCAAGACTCACAGGATGTAGAAACGAAAATATCCGCGTTCATCTGCGGAAAGAGATTGATTCATTTGTTTCGAAGAGACCAGTTAATCCCGCGAATTACCTGCACACTATATCGGCGGCAGCGCGATCCTGTGCTCGGTGCTGTACTGGTAATCGTGGAAGATGTGCTCGGCTGACGGGAGCGCGAAACTTCCATCCGGCAACTGGCGGGCCGTGTCCTTGAGTCGGTAGGCATAGTGTCCGCAGGTCCAGATATCGAAGTTACGCATGTGGGTGCACAGGCAGGTCTTGTCCTTCACCGATATCTTGTCCGCGTCCGGGTGCAGATCGACCTCGCGATTGTAGGCCGTGATGTAGGCGCACTTGCCGAAACCGTCCAGCAGGTAGCCGTAGGCCTCGCAGTTCGGCCGGATGCCGGCGCCGATGCCGGGACTCTTCTTGAGCATGCGCATCGGATAGCCAGTCGGCGAGATGGTATTGACCTCAATGTCGCTCTCGCGACACTTCAAATATTCCTGCTTCGTCTTGGCCGGCAGTCCGCACTCCTGGGCGACGGTAAAGCGCGTGGCTACCTGCACCGCCGCCGCACCGCTTTCAAGAAACCCGACCGCGTCACTGCCGGTGAACACGCCGCCGGCGGCGATCACCGGAATGTTCAGGCCTTCTTGCGTCATCCAGCGATGGATTTCATCGATAATGGTTTTGAGATCGTAGCTCGCCCAGTCCAGGCCGAAGCCGAGATGTCCGCCGGCGAGCGGACCTTCGACAATGATGTAATCCGGCAGACGATTGAGGCGTGCGTTCTTGCGTAGAAAGAGATGGAGAGCGCGCAGCGATGAAACGATGATGCCGAGCTTCACGTCGCGGAAGCGCGCATGGTCCGCGATCAGGGCCAACGAGCCGAGGTGCAGGCCGGCGCTGAGCGTGATGCCGTCGATACCGGCGTCCATCGCGGACGCCAGGCGCACCCGCAGGGTTTCGCGCGGGGCATTCATGGTGAGTTTCTCCATGCAGTTGATGAAGATCAGACCCTCGCCCTGCCTGGCCTCCATGGTGCGGTCGATGTGCAGGCGCGTGGCCTCGGCCAGCTGGCCGAGACTGAACTGCACCATGGACTTATCGGTATTGGCGACGTTGCGCTTGTACTTCTTGAGCTTCTCTGCGACGAAACCGGTGTCGTAGTGGCTATCCGACACCGCCGGCACCATGGCGTCGGAGATGTGGCCGATACCCCCGAGGCGCGCGGCCACCAGCGCCAATTCCACGGTGGAAATGTCCACGCCCATGCCCCCGATCATGATCGGCACGTATTCGCGCTTGCCGAATCGCAACCGGAAATCGTCAACTTTCTTCATTTATGGAAAAGACGATAACAGGATTTGCGGGATTAATGCAGGATTCACAGGATTAAAAACAGAGTTTTTGAATTTACCCTTGCCCTGGTAATGATATTAGACGCCCTTGGCGACCGGCCGCTTCGGGTCGGTGATCCATTCGCTCCACGAGCCGGCGTAGAGTTTCGCGCCGGTCAGT
>CAKKRZ010000164.1 GCA_919902925.1 Acidiferrobacterales bacterium
CCCGGCGAGGTGCAGCGCATGAGCGCCGGCACCGGCGTGCGCCACAGCGAATTCAACGCCTCGGCCGACGCCATCGCGCATTTTCTGCAAATCTGGATCATGCCCGACCGCGCCGGCTACGCCCCCGGCTATGAGCAGAAGACATTTCCCCCGGCGGAGCTGAACGGGCGTTTGCGCCTGGTCGCCTCACCCGACGGACGTGAAGGATCGGTGACTATCCATCAGGATGCGTTGCTTTTCACCACGAAGCTCAACGGCGGTGAATCCGTGAGCCACACGCTGGCGCCCGGGCGCGTCGCCTACCTGCACGTGGCCCGCGGGACGGTAGCGGTGAACGGACAGGCGCTGACCGCCGGCGATGGCGCGCGCGTGGAGCAGGAGAGTACGATTCGCCTCGGGCAGGGAAAGGATGCCGAGGTGTTGTTGTTTGATCTGCCACCGGAACAATAAATGGAGACTTCCGCCGACTTCCCCTCTTACCCAGCCCTCACCCTCATTCCGACCGGAATGGAGATTCTCATTCACTTCCCCTCTCCCTCCGGGAGAGGGCAAAGGGTGAGGGTGGTTGGCCCTCATCCCCATCCCTTCTCCCGGAGGGAGAAGGGGACGAGCCGAAGCGCTCTGCGCGTTTGTTCACACTGGAGATGACAACATGAAACTCTACTATTCCCCCGGCGCCTGTTCGATGGCTTCGCACATCGCGTTACGCGAGGCTGGCCTGACTTTCGATCTGGAGAAGGTCGATCTGCGCGCGCATCGCACCGAAAAGAACGAGGACTTCGCCCAGATCAATCCCAAGGGCTATGTGCCGGCCCTGCGGCTCGACAACGGCGAGATTCTCACGGAAGGTCCGGCCCTGCTCCAGTACATCGCCGACCAAAAACCGGCCGCCGGGCTAGCCCCCGCCGCCGGCACGATGGATCGCTACCGGTTGATGGAGTGGCTCAACTTCGTGTCCACCGAGGTGCACAAGCAGTTCAGCCCGCTGTTCAACCCCGCGATCACGCCGGAATGGCGTGAAGCCCAGGTTAGCCGGCTGGCCGGACGATTCGATTACCTGGCGAAACAACTGACCGGCCGGCCCTACCTGATGGGCGAGCGTTACAGCGTTGTTGACGCTTATCTGTTTACAGTTCTGGGCTGGTGCGGCATGCTGAAGATCGACTTGGGCCGTTGGCCAACGCTTCAGGAGTATCTTGGGCGTATTGCGGCGCGCCCCGCCGTCAAGGCGGCCATGAAGGCCGAAGGACTGAGTAAATAACAAGCTTTGTTTATGGCCGGGTCTCCGGCCACCACCCACCGCGTATATAAAAGGAGAATCACCATGCCGTCATTCGTAACCCAGTTCTCGCCCCTCGCCGGGCGCATCCTGCTTTCCATCATCTTCATCATGTCGGGCATCGGCAAGATCACCGGGTTTGCCGGTACCGCCGGCTGGATGACCAGCAAGGGCCTGCCGATGGCCGATGTGCTGCTGGGCGCTTCCATCGTGATCGAACTCGGTGCCGCCGCCATGATCGTGCTGGGCTTCAAGGCCCGCTGGGGCGCCGCGGCGCTGTTGCTGTGGATGATCCCGGTAACGCTGGTGTTTCACAGCTACTGGACTTACCCGGCCGCGGAGCAGCAGATGCAGAGCATCATGTTCTTCAAGAACCTGGGTCTGATGGGCGGCATGCTTCTCATCATGGGCTTCGGTTCCGGGCCGTTTAGCTTGAACAGGAAATAATGGATGATTGAGTGATTCAGTGATTGGGTGAATGAGCATGGTCACCCCCACCCTGGCCCTCCCCCGTCTAGGGGGAGGGTATTCATCCGTGACCGGCGACAGGAAACTGGCGTGGGCGCCGGCATTGGGGAGATTGCTTCCCGCTACGCTTCGCTCGCGGCTAAATGCAATTACGCTCGGCTGAAAACTGCTCCTGCGTTTTCAGCACTTCCGCCATCCATGGCGATCGCCATGACTGATGAAAATGACTGAACGAATCGTCACAGCGGTCGTCGGTGCGGTTCGCACCCTTGAGGGTGGCGGCTTCCCCGTGCGACGTCCATTTCCGACTCCGCAGTTAATGCAGGTCGATCCGTTCCTGCTGCTCGATCATCTCGGGCCGGTGACCTGGGGGCCCGGCGAAGGCATCGGCGCGCCCGATCATCCGCATCGCGGCTTCGAAACCGTGACCTATCTGCTGTCCGGCGGTTTCCAGCACAAGGATTCGGCGGGACACGCCGGCCAGCTTGGCCCCGGCGACGTGCAATGGATGACGGCCGGCGCGGGCGTGGTGCATTCCGAGCTGCCGTCGGACGAGTTCATGCGCGACGGTGGCGTCATGCACGGCTTCCAGATCTGGGTGAACCTGCCGGCGCGCGACAAGATGATGAAACCGCGTTACCAGGAAATTCCCGCCGCGCGGATTCCGCAGGCGACCAGCACGGATGGCAAGGTCAAGGTGCGGGTGATTGCCGGCCAATCGCTGGGCAAATCGGCGGTGATCGAAACGCGCACGCCGATCATGTTCCTGCACTTCACGATTCAGCCGGGCGGCGGAGTATTCCAGATGGTACCGGCCGATCACACCGCCATCGCCTACGTCATCGACGGCACGCTGCGCGCCGGGTTCACCGCCCGGCCGGTGAAGGAAGGCCAGATGGCGCACTTCGGCGCGGGCACGGCCGTGCGGCTGACCGCCCATGCCTCGTCGGCCGCGAATTTTCTGCTGCTCACCGGCGTGCCGTTGAACGAACCCATCGCCCGCCATGGCCCGTTCGTGATGAACACGCGTGAGGAGATCGAACAGGCGTTCAGCGACTTCCAGGCGGGCAAGATGGGCAAGATTGCCGCCGACACGGACTGACGAGTCGGGTCCGGCTGGTGACGCGGCCTGTCAGGTAGTTGCGCGCATCCCCCGCGCCCGGCAACCGCCGTCGGGACAGAAAATTAGCGCTATTCCTGCGTTTTCAGGGCCGATGCCTCTGCCCAATTGGCCGGCACCCTAATTGCATATTTCCCGGGTATCCGCCGAGGTAGGCCTCTACCAGGCTGCCAGGCTTTACCGTTCATGCCGGGAATTATCACCTGGCCGCCTTGAGGGATGACGCCATGATCAATCCATTCTCAAAATCCCAGACGCCGCATGATCTACCGGACGACCAGGAGGTCGTGGATTTGTCCGAGATCGATCTCGACTTCGCCGTCGAGGAGGCCTTCCGCCAGGAAGCGCCGAAGGTGATCAGCCCCGTCGTGTCCGTACCGGCGGAAGCGGGCCAGCTGGCCGGCCTGGAATTGTTTCGCGGGCTCAGCGACGAAGAAATCGCCGAGTTTGCACCGCAGTGCCAATCGTCGCGAGTGGTCCCGGGCTATGTCCTCTACCCCACCGGCCGGCTCAACACCCGGTTGTATGTCGTGATCGAGGGGCAGATGCGCCTGTACAAGGCCGGCGGCGAGAAGCGCCCTTGCGGCATTGTGGACATCGGCCAGTCGTGCGGCCTGACATCCGCGCTGACCATGCAGGCGGCCGAGCATTCGTTGATTGCTACTGAGGCATCGCACTTGCTGGTCGTGGAAATGAGCGCGATCAACAAATTTACCGCCCGTTCGCATGTCTTCGCGCAGAACTACGCCGCGTTGATGGCCAGTTACGCCAAGGGCGATCATTGCCTGTTGGTGGGCGGGCGCGTGCCAGCGCCGGTAAGGCGCGATGGCTACGTCGACCAGGCCACGCTGCTCCACAACCAGCACTGGCTGGACACGATGTTTCCGCGCATCGTCGACCGCTGCCGGATGGCCGGGCATCCGCTATCGCTCGTGGCCTTGCGGGTGGACGGGCTCGAGTCGATCGACAAGGAGGCCGGGGTGGTCCTGAGTCCGTATCTGCTGGAGGCCGTCGGCCAGATCATGGTGGAGAACTCACGGCCCACCGACCTGCACGTGATCGATCGTGACCGCCGGTTGTTCGTGGTGCTGCCCGATTCCGACCTCGATGCCGCACGCATTCTCGCCAACCGGCTGCGCGAGCGGGTGAAGACGCTGACGGCGGAAGACCTGCCGATCCCGCCGGTCACGCTGTCGATCGGCATCGTCAGCCTCGCCGGGGAAGAATCCGGAAACGGACTGCTGGCCCGGGCCGATACGCTGATCCAGAAATCGATCAACGCCGGCGGCAACTGGCTGAACGAATAACCAGCGAGCGGTTATTCGCGCCGCAACAACCGCGTATCGAAACGCCGCTCACCACCCGGCAGGCGGATGACATCGCCGGCCCAGGTGCCGAATGTTCCATGGCGCCGATCCTGCCAGTAAAGTTTGAGCGTCTGGGTAATGACCTCGAAGGCCATCTGCTCCCACGGCATTTGCGATTCTTCGATGAGTTTCACGTCGAGACTTTCCGGTCCGGGACCGAAATCGAGATCGAGTAGTCGCGCGCGGTACATCACGTAGACCTGGTTCACGTGCGGCAGGTTGAAGAGCGCATAGAGACCGGCGATCTCCACGCGCGCGCCGGCCTCTTCCAGCGTTTCCCGCCGGGCGCCTTCAAGGGTGGTCTCGTTGTCTTCGAGAAAACCGGCCGGCAGGGTCCACAGGCCGTGGCGCGGCTGGATGGCGCGGCGGCAGAGCAGGATTTTTCCTTCCCACTCCGGCAAGCAACCGACCACGACCTTGGGGTTGGTGTAATGAATGGTGGCGCAGGAAGGACAGACGTAACGCGGCAGCGAATCGCCTTCCGGGACACGCCGCTCGACCGCGGCACCGCATTGACTGCAAAATTTCATCGACGGCGTGAGTGAATGGCCCTGGCCGCCATTCTACGCCCACACTGCGCAGCGCGCGTACTTATTGATAGAAGTGGTGTTTGCCGATCTGCGCCACCCGCGCGCGCTGGCGCGACCAGCCGGGGCGGACATAATGCGCATGATAGAAAGTGGCACCGTCCAGTTGCGGTGTGTGGCGACCGTAATAGACATCTGCCGACACCGTCCGCGCGCGGTGCCATTCGCCGCCTTGCGGCTCGGTGCGGGGGCCCATCGCCGTCCAGGAAAACGCCGCCACCCAGCGACGCCGCTGCGGGTCCCAGGTCTTCTGGTGGACCACACCGCACACCGTTTCCGGGTAGGTTGCCGCCCCCACGCGGTTCATGGTGACCTCCGCGACCGCGTACTGGCCGGCGAGCGGTTCACCGCGCGCTTCGTGATAGACATTGCGCGCCAGGCAGGCAAGCTGCCGGCGGTCATCGGTGGCGGCCACGGCGGTGATGACAGCCACGCCGAGCACGACGGCAACCATGCCCAGCGTCAGCATCGCCGCCACCGTCGCCTTCGGCGAGGTGTACCAGCGGTAGCGCAGCTCGATCCAGACATTTTTCAGCAGCGAGGAACGGCGGCGATGGCGGGAGCGTCGAAACATGGCGGAATATTATCTCAGCCCAAGGAGCGGTTCATTCCAAGCTAAGTCGGTACAGGGTGGCTCGCCACCGTTCCCGTGATGGGCGGGCGGCGGCCCCGGATCGACGGCGCGTTTTCCCGATCTCCGGTTGACGGCCGGCAGGGCGCCAACCTCAGCGCCGGTGCAATACAATGGGCGCAGCATGCGCCTTATCACCTTCGCTACCGGTGTTTCCACCGGCCTCGGCATCGTCGAAGACGAACAGGTGATCGTACCGGATCCGAAGGAAGGAGGGTGGTGCTCGATCGCTGAACTAATCGATGCCGGCCCGGAGGCGCTGTCCCGCCTGAAACGCAGCCTGCCCTCCCTGCGCGGCAGCCGCCGTCGGCTCGATTCGCTGAAGCTGCTGGCACCGATACCGCGCCCGCGCAAAAACATCATGTGTCTCGGCTGGAATTACGCCGAGCATGTCAGCGAGAGCGCGGTCGTGTCGAAACGCGAGGCCAGCGTGCCGACCGACCCGATGGTCTTTACCAAGAGCGTTACCAGCGTCATCGGCCCCGGGGCCGCCATTCCGGTTCACGCCGGCGTCACGCAGCAGCTCGACTGGGAGGTGGAACTGGCGGTCGTGATCGGCCGCGGCGGTCGCGCGATTTCCAAGCAACGGGCACTCGAACACGTGTTCGGTTACACCGTGATCAACGACGTCTCCGCGCGCGACGTGCAGTTCCGCCACAAACAATACTTTCTCGGCAAAAGCCTGGACGGCACCTGCCCGATGGGTCCGTGGATCGTGACCGCCGACGACATTCCCGACCCGCAGGCGTTGCGGTTGCAGAGCCGCGTGAACGGCGTGACCAAGCAGGACGCCAACACCCGCGACATGATCTTCGACGTGGCCACGATTATTTCCGTACTGTCGCGCGGCATGACGCTGGAACCGGGCGACATCATCGCCACCGGCACACCCAGCGGCGTCGGCTTCGCCCGCACCCCACCCGAATTCCTGAAGGCCGGCGACGTGGTGGAATGCGAGATCGAAAAGATCGGCGTGTTGCGCAACCCGGTCGCCTAGGATCGGCGCCGGCGCGCTTCGCGCATCAGCAGGGTTATCCGCTACTATAAACAGATGTCCGCCGTCGTCGATATCCAGGATCTGCACAAACACTTCGGCGCGCGCGAGGTGGTGCGCGGGCTGAGCCTGACGGTGCCGGCCGGCTGCTGCTTCGGCGTGCTCGGACCGAACGGCGCCGGCAAGACCACCATGCTGCGCGTGCTGCTCGGCCAGTCGCCGTTCAGCAGCGGCACCGTGAGCGTCTTCGGCCAGCCGATCCCGCAGGCCGGGCGCGCCGTCCGCGCGCGCATGGGCGTGGTGCCGCAGGCCGATAACCTCGATCCGGATTTCACCGTTGCCGAAAACCTGCGCATCTACGCCGGTTACTTCGGTCTGCCCAGGGCCGTCGTCGAGGCGCGCCTGCGCGAACTGCTCGGTTTTGTCGAACTCAGCGATCGCGCCGATCAGCCCATCGCTACCTTGTCCGGCGGCATGAAACGGCGTCTGACCATCGCGCGCGCACTGATAAACGACCCGGAACTCATCATCCTCGACGAACCGACCACCGGGCTCGACCCGCAGGCGCGCCACATGATCTGGGGCCGTCTGCGCGCCCTGCGCGAGCGCGGCAAGACGCTGTTGCTGATCACCCATTACATGGAAGAGGCCGAACGGCTGTGCGACGAACTCATGATCGTCGACAACGGCAAACGCCTGGACCAGGGTTCGCCGACCGAACTGATCCGCCGGCACGTGGAACCGGAGGTGATCGAGATCCGCGGCGACGCCGCGCGCGTGCAGACGCTGGTCGGCGGCGGCGACTGCCGGCTGGAAACGGTCGGTGACACGCTCTACTGTTACACGCACGACGCCCGCGAACGGCTCAAGTCGCTGCAGGGCGAGGCGGGATTGAGTTTCCTGCATCGCCCCGCCAACCTCGAAGACGTGTTTCTCAAACTGACCGGGCGGGAACTGCGGGATTGAACGTGTCGTTGCCGGGTTCGAGCCGCAGCACTGTGGTCCCGCTTCCGGTCACGGCCCAAAAAAAGGCCGGGTGCGAACACCCGGCCTTTTATCG
>CAKKRZ010000165.1 GCA_919902925.1 Acidiferrobacterales bacterium
CGGCGACGTCGGCAAGGGCTGCGCGCAGGCGTTCCGCGGCATGGGCGCCACCACCCTGGTGACCGAGATCGATCCGATCTGCGCCCTGCAGGCGGCGATGGAAGGCTATCGCGTGGTGACCATGGACGAGGCCGCCGCGCTCGGCGACATCTTCGTCACCACCACCGGCAACGTGAGCGTGATCAACCACGGCCACATGAAGGCCATGAAGAACGAGGCCATCGTCTGCAACATCGGCCACTTCGATTCCGAGATTGAAATCACCGCACTGGAGAAGTACCAGTGGGAAGAGATCAAGCCGCAGGTTGATCACGTCATATTCCCGGACGGCAAGAAGATCATCGTGCTGGCCAAGGGCCGGCTGGTGAACCTCGGCTGCGCCACCGGCCACCCGAGCTTCGTGATGTCGGCGTCGTTCTCGAACCAGACCATCGCGCAGATGGAGCTGTTCCAGCACGCCGGCAAGTACGAGAAGAAGGTGTACGTACTGCCGAAGCTGCTGGATGAGAAGGTCGCGCGCGCGCACCTCAAGAAGATCGGCGTGCACCTGACCCAGCTCACCCAGGAACAGGCCGACTACATCAATGTACCGGTGAACGGTCCGTACAAGCCGAATCATTACCGGTATTAATTCAACACCTGCCGCAAAGGCACAAGGACACAAAGAGCAACAAAATCGTCATGCCGGCGAAAACCGGCATCCAGGTTTTTACCCGTTCTGGAGCCCGGCTTCCCCGGGGTGGCATCTAAGCGGTAAATTCCTTTGCGTACTTTACGCCTTGTGATGTACTAGGACGTACGAATGCCGCGGAGCGCATGGATGCGCGTGAGTGGCCGGCAGATTTTCTCTATGAACAGCCAAAAAACCTTCTCCCGCGTCTTCAGCTGCGAGTACTTTCCGCCCAAGGACGACGACGCGCGCGCCAAGTTGCACGACACCACCCACGAGCTCGCCGCCCTCAAACCAAAATACTTCTCGGTGACCTACGGCGCCGCCGGCTCGACCCAGACCGGCACCTATGAGACGGTGAAGTGGATCAAGGAGCAGGGTCTCGATGCCGCGCCACACATCTCCTGCATCGGTGCGACCCGCGGTTCGATCATCGATCAGCTGAAGGCCTACCAGGCACTCGGCATCAAACGCATTGTCGCCCTCGGGGGTGATCTGCCTTCCGGCATGGCCTCACCCGGCGAGTTCCGCTATGCCTGGCAGCTGGTGGAGCTGATCCGCAAGGAAACCGGCAACTGGTTTCATATTGAGGTCGCGGCCTATCCGGAGATGCATCCACGCGCCGCCAATATCAAGGATGACCTGAAGTACTTCAAGCAGAAGGTGAACGCCGGCGCCAGCGCGGCGCTCACGCAGTATTTTTACAACCCGGACGCCTATGCCTGCTTCGTGAACGAGTGTGAGAGTCTCGGGCTGAAGTTGCCGATCGTGCCGGGCATCATGCCGATCACCAACTACAAACAGCTGGCGCGATTCAGCGATGCCTGCGGCGCCGAGATCCCACGCTGGATCCGCAAGCGCCTGGAGGGTTTCGGCGACGACTTGGAATCGCTGCGCGCCTTCGGTCTCGACGTGACGACGCAGCTGTGTGAAAAACTGCTGGCCGCCGGTGCGCCGGGCCTGCACTTCTACACCATGAACCGCGCCGGCCCGACACGCACCCTCTGGCAGCGCCTGGGCCTGAAATAATCCTCCATGGCGGCCGCAAAACGCACTGCCCACCCCCTCGACGCGCGCTTGCCCGCCAACCAGTCCGTCGCAGTTCGCGCCATTCTCCTCGGCGAGCGTCTGCAGCTGCGCGGGCTGTCCGAATCCCCCCAGGACCTTGGGCCGACGGTGGTATCCACCGGCCAGGCCGGTCTGGTCGTACTGTTTCCCTACGGCGCGGTGGTGGTGTTTAACCTCAGCAAGGACGAAGAACGGGATTTTCTGAAAGACCTGCGCCCGCGCATCGATCGTCCGCTGCGCAAACACGAAGTGGAGGAACTGAATATTCTCCCGGCCGGCCGGCAGGTGGAGGGCGTTACTCCGGACGGGATTGCCCTGGCCGATTACAGTCTTCCGCGACTGCAGGTGGTGGCGACGGTGCTGGCACGCAGCGTCTCGCTCGCCTACCACGAAACCCGCGTCGCGGGCGCGTTCGACCTGATCGATCCGCTGGCGCGCGACCTCGAACGACATGGCGGCGCGAAGCGCTTGCGCGAATCGCTGCGCCACATCGGCGGGGCGCTGCTCGTGCAGCATCGGATGACCGGCCGTGTCGAGGTCCAGGAAAAACCCGATCTGCTCTGGGAACGTCCGGAACTTGAGCGGCTGTTTCTCAATCTCGAAAACGAATACGAGCTCGATGAGCGCGACACTGTGCTCGACCGCAAGCTGGCGCTCATCGGACGCACGGCCGAGATCGCGACCAACCTGCTCCAGAACCGCCGCATGCTGCGGGTCGAGTGGTACATCGTCATCCTGATCCTGTTCGAGATTGTCTGGAACCTGATCGAGTTCCTGTTGCGCCGCTGAGGCACGCTATACTGTGGCGCCCGCAACCCCGGAGAATCGCCCATGAAACGCCTGGTGTTGGTGCTGCTGTTGCTCTCGCTCGCCGCCTGCGGCAAAAGCAAGGCGCCCGCCTTCAAGCCCGCCGACGCGGCCGCGAAACAGCTGAGTGAACGCGTCTATGTGCTGCACGGGGCCAACGAGCTTCCCAACCCGCAGAATCGTGGCTTCATGAACAACCCCGCCTTCGTGATCGCCGGCAAGGGCGTGGTGGTGATCGATCCAGGTTCCAGCCGTCAGGTCGGCGACCTGCTGCTGGCCAAGATCGCCGAGGTCACCCCGCTTCCGGTCATCGCCGTCTTCAACACCCACATCCACGGCGATCACTGGCTCGGCAACCAGGCCGTCAAGGAAAAATATCCGCGCGCGGTCATCTACGCCCACGCCAAAATGAAATCGGCGGCGACCGGCGCCGATGGCGCGCGCTGGGTCGAGACCATGAACCGCATGACCGATGGCGCCGCGGAGGGGACAAAGCCGGTTGCCCCCGATCTCGCTGTCGAGCACGAGGAAACCCTCAGGGTCGGCGACCGCCGCTTCCGCGTGTATCACCCCGGTAAGGCGCACACCGACGGCGACCTGATGATCGAGGTGATGGAAGACAAGGTGCTGTTCCTCGGCGACATCGTGATCGTCGGGCGGCTCGGGCGCATCGAGGACGGGCGGGTCAAGGGCAATATCGCCGCCATCGACATGGCGCTAAAGACCCCGGCCGTGCATTTCGTCCCCGGCCATGGACCTGCGAACGGCCGCGACAACCTGCTGACCTATCGTCGTTACCTGCAAACCCTTTATAGCGAGGTGCGCCGGCATTACGACAAGAACCCAAGCGACCCGGATATCAAATCCAAGGTGCTACCGGCGCTTGCGCCCTACAAAAGCTGGAAGAATTTTGATGCGGAGGTCGGCCGACACGTCGGGTTTACGGTCCGCGAGGTCGAGTCCGACGTATTCTGAATGGCGGTCTGGGCCATCGGCGACGTCCAGGGCTGCTACGAGCCGCTGCAACGGCTGCTGGGAAAGATTGGTTTCGATCCGTCGCGCGACACCCTCTGGTTCACCGGCGACCTGGTGAATCGTGGTCCGCAGTCGCTCGAGGTGCTGCGCTTTGTGCGCGCGCTCGGCGAGCGCGCCGTCACGGTGCTCGGCAACCACGACCTGCATCTGTTGGCGGTCGCCGCCGGGCAACGCGCCCGCAAGCGAGACACCTTCGACGACGTCCTGAACGCACCCGACCGCGAAGCGCTGCTCGACTGGCTGCGCCACCAGCCGCTGTTGCATCACAGCGATGCGCTCGGCTACACGCTCATCCATGCCGGCCTGTTGCCGCCGTGGGATCTGGAGCTGGCGCGCCGTCTGGCGGCGGAGACGCAGAGTGTTTTGCGCAGCGACCGGGCGGGTGATTTTTACGCGCACATGTACGGCGACCTGCCCGATCGCTGGAGCGATAAACTGCACGGCCACGACCGTCTGCGCGTGGTCGTCAATGCCTTCACGCGCCTGCGCTTCTGCGACCTCGATGGCGGCATGGACCTGCACCAGAAGGGGGCCCCGGGCAGCCAACCCGCCGACCTGCTGCCCTGGTTCGCCTTGCCGGGCCGACGCAGCCGCGATCTGCGAATTGTCTTCGGCCACTGGTCGACGCTCGGCCGCTATCACGAGCCGGGCATCATCGGCCTCGACAGCGGTTGCCTGTGGGGTGGCGAACTCAGCGCCGCCCGTCTCGATACGGCCGAGCCGGTGTTCGTGTCCGTGCCCTGTCCACCGACACGCTCGCCCCATGGCTGATCCCATCGCCGCGCGCTGGCTCGCCGACCTGGTGCTGGTCGTGCACACCGCCTTTGTGTTGTTCGTGGTCGGCGGACAGGTGCTGATCCTGTGCGGGTGGTGGCGACGCTGGGCCTGGACACGACAACCGCTCTTCCGCTGGCTGCATCTGCTCGCCATCGGCGTGGTGGTGCTGGAGGCCTGGATCGGCTGGGTCTGCCCGCTGACCGCGCTCGAAGACACCCTGCGCCGCGCCCACGGCGGGGCGGGTTACGGAGGCGCGGGTTTTGTCGCCCACTGGCTGCAGTGGCTGGTTTTCTGGCGCGCGCCGCCGTGGATATTCACGGTCGTCTATACGGCCTTTGCCGTGCTCGTGGCGCTGAGTTTCTGGCGCTATCCACCGCGCCGACGGCCCCGTACCCAGTCGCCCGGAAGTACGGCACAATATGGACCATGAGCGCCGACCCCGACAAGCATCGCCACATCGACATATCGGTGAAGAGCAGTTACATCCAGGCCCAGTCGGAGCCGGACAGCAACCGTTACGTCTTCGCCTACACGATTACCATCACCAACACCGGCGAGAAGCCCGCCCGGCTGCTCACACGCCACTGGGTCATCACCGACGCCAACAACCAGAAACGCGAGGTGCGCGGCGACGGCGTGGTTGGACAGCAGCCGCACCTCATGCCCGGGATGAGTTTCGAGTACACGAGCGGCACGGTGCTGGAGACTCCGGTCGGCGTCATGCAGGGCAGCTACGAGATGGTGCTGGACGACGGCACACACTTTGATGCCGATGTTCCGGCCTTCACGCTGAGCGTGCCGCGCACGCTGCACTAGTTTTTTGAAAAACGCCATCCCTGGCGTTTTTCAACTCACATCGGCGCGCAAGCATATGGCAGGACGAACGAAGCAAAGCGCGGTAGGGCTTCCGTTTCGTCCGCGCCTTGCTCCGAAAATCAAACACTGGCGTGTTTGATTTTCGATGCGACACGTCCCTGTGTGCGCCAACAGTTCGTTTTCAACGAACTGTTGGCCCGGGCGGGTCAGGGCGCCAGCCGTTCCACCGACCAGCCCGTCCCGCCATCCAACCGTTCGTAACGCAGGCGATCGTGCAGACGATCGTCGCGGTTCTCCCAGAATTCCAGCGACATCGGAATAACACGATATCCGCCCCAATGCGGCGGGCGGGGCACGGGGCGTCCCGCAAACTCCGCTTCGCGGGCGGCCAGCGCCCGCTCCAGATCCGCGCGGCCGCCAATCGCCCGGCTTTGTGCGGAGGCCCAGGCACCGAGCTGGCTGCCGCGCGGCCGGCCGGCGAAGTAAACGTCGGACTCCGCGGCGCTGGTCTTTTCCACCGGCCCTTCGATGCGCACCTGATAGCCGAGCGGGTCCCACCAGAATAACAGCGTGGCCCACGCGCGGGCGGCCAGCTCATCGCCCTTGCGGCTTTGATAATTAGTGTGAAACACGAAACCGTGTGCATCAAAAGAACTCAGCAACACCATGCGGCAGTCGGCGTGTCCCTCGGGACCGCTGGTGGCCAGGGCCATGGCATCGGGTTTGTCGATGCCGGCGCGGCCGGCGCGCGCATACCAGTCAGCGAACAGTTGTATCGGGTCGCTGGCCTGTTCGGTTAGCGGCATGGACGGAGGAGTGCCTGAGGTGCCCGCCCAACGGGGCAACTCAGACGTCGAGGTTGGAAACGTACAGCGCGTTCTTCTCGATGAAATCGCGGCGTGGCTCGACCTCATCGCCCATCAGCATGGTAAAGATTTCGTCGGCGGCCACCCCGTCCTCGACATTGACCTTGAGCAAGCGGCGGACCGTAGGGTCCATGGTGGTTTCCCACAGTTGCGCGGGATTCATTTCACCCAAGCCCTTGTAGCGCTGAATGGTCAGGCCGCGGCGCGCCTCGTCGAGCAGCCAGTCGAGCGCGTCTTCGAAACGAGCCACCTGGCCCTCGCGCTCACCGCGACGAACCAGCGCCGCGCCACCGGTGAACAGGGCCTGGAGCTCGTCGCCCAGCCGGCGGATGGCGGCGTGTTCGGCCGACTGCACAAACTCGCTGTCCAGGCGCGTGTGCCGCACCGAACCGTGCTGGCTCTTCGCGATCAACACTTCGTACAGATCGTGACGCGAATCGAAACCAAGACTCATGTCGTAACGGCTGCCGCCGTCGGAGTGCTCGCTGAACCGCTCCTGCAAGGTTGCCACAAATGCCTCGGTGCCGGCCTTGTCGGCCAGCAGCTCCGGGGTCAGCGCCGGCAGGGCGATCAGCTCGCGCAGCACCGTGGCGTCGTAACGGCGGGACAGGCGCTGGATGATCTCGCGCACCTCCAGCTGCTGACGGCAGAGGGCGGCAAGGGCGGCGCCTTCCAGGCGTTTTCCAGCAACCTCAAGCACGGCTTCGTCGAGCGCCAGGTCGAGCAGGTAGCCTTGCAGCTCGAAATCGTCCTTCAGGTAACGTTCCTTCTTGCCGTGCTTGAGCTTGTAGAGCGGCGGCTGGGCGATGTAGATGTGGCCACGCTCGATGAGCGCGGCCATCTGCCGGAAGAAGAAGGTCAGGAGCAGGGTACGAATGTGTGAGCCGTCGACGTCGGCGTCCGTCATCAAGATGATGCGATGATATCTTAACTTATTGATATTAAAGTCATTATTTCCTATTCCGGTGCCCAATGCCGTGATCAGGGTGGCGATCTCGGTCGAGGACAGCATCTTGTCGAAGCGCGCCCGCTCGACATTCAGGATCTTTCCCTTGAGCGGCAGGACCGCCTGAAATTTCCGGTCGCGCGCCTGCTTGGCCGAGCCGCCGGCCGAGTCGCCCTCGACCAGGTACAGCTCGCACTGGGCCGGGTCGCGTTCTTGGCAGTCCGCCAGCTTGCCGGGCAGGCCGGCGATGTCCAGCACGCCCTTGCGCCGGGTGAGTTCACGCGCCTTGCGGGCCGCCTCGCGCGCCCGCGCCGCCTCGACGATCTTGAGGGCGATGCTCTTGGCCTCGGCTGGTTTTTCTTCCAGGAACTCGCCAAGCTTCTCGTTGATGATGGACTCGACCACGCCCTTAACCTCGGACGACACCAGCTTGTCCTTGGTCTGGGACGAAAACTTCGGATCTGGCACCTTGACCGAAAGCACGGCAATCAGTCCCTCGCGCGCATCGTCACCGCTGATGTCGACTTTTTCTTTCTTGGCCAACCCGGTCTTTTCGATGTAGTGATTGAGGGTGCGGGTCATGGCCGCGCGCAGGCCGGCAAGGTGGGTGCCGCCGTCGCGCTGCGGAATGTTGTTGGTAAAGCAGAAAATATTTTCCTGGTAGGAGTCGTTCCATTGCAGGCAGAGTTCGACGGTGATGCCGTCGCGCTCGGCGCTGATCAGGATGGGCGTGGGGTGCAACGGCTTCTTGTTGCGGTTGAGGTGCTCGACAAAGGCCCTGATGCCGCCCTTGTACTCGTACACGTCTTCCTTGCCGGTGCGTTCGTCAATAAGCTCGATCCGTACCCCGGAATTGAGGAACGACAGTTCGCGCAGACGCTTGGCCAGTATGTCGTGGCTGTAGGTGGTCTGGGTAAAGATCTTGGTGCTGGGTTTGAAGTGCACCTCGGTGCCGGTCTCGGTCGCCGGCCCGGTGGCCTTGATCGGTGCCGTGGCCTCGCCGTACTCGAAACGCATGAAATAAGTCTTGCCGCCGCGGCGGATCGTGACATCCAGCCACTCCGACAGGGCGTTGACCACCGAGATGCCGACGCCGTGCAGACCGCCGGAGACCTTGTAGGAATTCTGGTCAAACTTGCCGCCGGAGTGCAGCACGGTCATGACCACCTCGACCGCCGAGCGGCCTTCCTCGGGAATGATGTCGGTGGGGATGCCGCGGCCGTTATCCGCTACTGTGACGGAGCCATCGCTGTGAGTGACGATACGGATGTGGTTGCAGTGCCCGGCCAGTGTTTCGTCGATCGAGTTGTCGACGGCCTCGAACACCATGTGATGCAGCCCGGTACCGTCATCGGTATCGCCGATGTACATCCCCGGGCGCTTGCGTACCGCCTCAAGGCCCTTGAGGACCTGGATGCTTTTTGAGTCGTAGGCGGGGCTGGTCTTGGGGTTGTTCATAAGCGGTCCATTTTACACCGCCACCTCGTCCGGCGGTGGGTTTCCGGACAAGGGGCGGGAAGAAAAGACAGGGGGATTATTGCTTTGTTCCACGTGGAACGGGCCGGGTTGACCCGGTTCCACGTGGAACCCCGGCCCTAGAGCCGCATCGGCATGACGACGTATTGCGGGCTCTGGCTGCCAGCGGCGTGGATCAGGCAACTGCTGTTGGGATCGTTCAAACCGACGATGGCTTCCTCGCTGCGCAGACTCCCCAAACACTCAATCAGGTAATTGACATTAAATCCGACTTCAAACGCCTCGCCGGTAAATTCAATAGCCATTTCTTCCTGGGCCTCTTCCTGTTCGGGGTTGTTGGTGCTGATGCGCAGCGTTTTGTCCCCGAGCCCTAAACGAATGCCCCGGTATTTTTCGTTGGACAGGATGGCGACACGGGCCAATGTGTCACGCAGCGCTTCGCGTGGCAGCTTCAATTGCGTGGCTTGTTTGCCAGGCAGGACCTTGGAGTATTCCGGGTAGCGGCCATCGATCAGTTTTGAGGTAAAAGACAGGTTGGGTGCGCGGACACGTAAGTGGTTATTACTGAATTGCACTTCGACGGGTTGATCGTTGTCCTCCAACATGCGGATCAGTTCGTGCACGCCTTTGCGCGGGACAATAACTTGCCGCGTTGGGCCAAGATCAGTCTCAAGCGTCAGATTGGAAATCGCCATCCGGTGCCCGTCGGTGGCCACGGCGCGCAATAGTTTGCCCGTGGTTTCCAGCAACACGCCGTTGAGGTAGTAACGCACATCCTGCTGCGCCATGCAGAAGTGGGTCTCTTGCAACAGCTGTTTGAGGTCTTGTTGTGCCAATCGTAACGTGACATCCCACTCGGCGGTTTGGATAACTGGAAAATCCGCCACCGGCATGGTCAGCAGACTGAAGCGACTGCGAGCCGCACGCACCTGGGCTTTGGTGCCGTCACTGCGTAGATCCAGCGTGGTATCAGCGGGAAGTGCACGACAAATATCCAGCAACTTGCGAGCGGGAACCATGATCTCACCAGCGGTTTCAATCTTGGCGTCAACACTGACAGTGACCTCGACCTCAAGATCCGTCCCCGTCATCAACACACTTTCGCCCTGGGCCTTGAACAACAGGTAGGAAAGAATCGGTAATGTCTGTCGACGCTCGACAACGCCCGCCACAAACCCCAGTGGTTTAATTAGTTCTTCACGTTGGAAACGGATGTGCATGGGCGGTCCTTATTATAAGTTAATTACTTATAGTAGTGCTTTATAGGGCAGGCTCTTTTTGGTGGATAAGGCCAAACCGGTCTGAAAAACCCGTGTGTTGCGCAGATGACAACCCTGTGGATAGGCATAATGGTTTGTTGTGAGCACCCTCTGTATAAAAAGGATAAGACTATCTAAACAACGCTAGGCCATTTTTGACAGACAACTATACAAGACCTACTCACAGCTTGTTCAGGTGGTCAGTAAACGCAAAAGATTCTGATAATCCTCCATGATGCGATTGTCGCGAGTTTTAAGTTCGGCAATCCTGCGGCAGGCATGTAATACCGTCGTATGATCGCGGCCACCGAATGCATCACCAATCTCCGGCAGGCTGTGACTGGTCAGTTCCTTGGCCAGCGCCATGGCTACTTGGCGTGGACGGGCCACCTGCCGGGATCGGTCCTTGGCGTGCAGATCGGAAACACGGATTTTGTAATACTCGGCAACTATTTTCTGAATATTGTGGACCGTAACCATCCGCTCCTGAAAGGTCAGTAGATCTTTCAGGCTTTCATTGACCAACTCGATGGTGATCGGTCGGTTGGTGAAGTAAGCGCTGGCCATCACCCGACGCAGTGCACCCTCTAGTTCACGAACGTTGGCACGTACGCGTTTGGCAATAAAAAACGCCACATCCTCGGGCAAAGCCACGCCGGATTGCTGCGCCTTCTGAATCAGGATAGCCACCCGCGTTTCCAGTTCCGGGGGTTCGATGTAGACCACCAAACCAGAACCGAAACGCGAGACCAAACGCTCCTCGATCCCCTCGAATTCCTTCGGATAACGATCGGCCGTAATGATGACTTGACGCTGACCGTCCAACAGGGCGTTGAAGGTATGGAAAAACTCTTCTTGCGAGCGCTCCTTACCGGAGAAAAACTGAATATCGTCGATCAGCAAAGCATCCAGGCCACGGTAGATTTTTTTGAAGTCGTTAATCGTGTTGTGTTGCAGGGCGCGCACCATGTCCGCGACAAAGCGCTCAGAGTGCACATAGGCAATATTGGCTTCTGGCCGGCGTTGCATCAGGAGGTTACCGGCGGCCTGCATCAGATGGGTCTTGCCCAGACCGACCCCGCCGTAGATGAAAAACGGGTTGTAGGCGGCACCTGGGTTTTCACCCACCTGAATGGCCGCCGCCCGGGCCAATTGGTTGGATTTTCCTTCCACGTGGGTAGTGAAGGTGAACTCCGGGTTGAGCCGCCCCAGCGTAACTGTCCGCCGAACCGGTTCGGCAGCCCGGACCACGGGGGTGACAGCGGCCGGTGCGTTCTGGGTGCCGACCTCCAAGCTGACCGCCATGCCCGGGGCATGCTGATCGACCAGTTCAGTCATGCGTGTCAGGTAACGCTCGCGGACCCAGTCGACGACAAACCGGTTGGGGGCCAAAAGGCGCAGCACACCGCTTTCAGGCCTGGCCTGCAGCGGCCGGATCCAGGTGTTGAATTGCTGGGCGGGGAGCTCCTCTTCGAGGCGACCAAGACAAATCTTCCAGGGGTCGGGTGACGACGACGTTGTATTCACGGTTTCAGGGTCGGGAGCAGGGGGAGCGAAGTCTAGCCATTCAAGGAAAAGTTATCCACAGGCCATTTGCTACCCCAACAAAATCAGTCATTCAGCCGCGCATGTGTTGACAAGCGTTGAGTGCAGGAAGTACCTTGCCCCGCCCCGAGCGTCCGGCAGCGAGGACCCGTCGGCACCTTTCCAGAGAGAACCCATGAAACGTACCTATCAACCCAGCAAGCGCAAACGCGCCCGCACCCACGGTTTCCGCAAACGCATGAAGAGCAAGGGCGGAAAAGCCATCCTGAGCCGCCGCCGCGGCAAGGGCCGCAAGCGCCTGAGCGCCTGAGCTTGACCGACCGGCGACTCAGCCTGCCGCGCACCCGCCGGCTGCTGACCCGCCGGCAGTTCGACAGCACCATGAAGGACGGCAGGCGCAACCGCGACGAATTTTTTACAGTTTATGTCCGCGACAACGGTTTCGAGCACGGACGTCTGGGGATGGCGGTGGCGCGCAAGGTGAGCACCGCCGCCGTCTGCCGCAACCGTATCCGTCGGCAGATTCGCGAGTCCTTCCGTTTGCACCAACACACGCTGGCCGGCCTCGATATCGTGGTGATGGCCAACACCCGCGCCGCCGCCGCCGCCAACCCGGCGCTGCGGGGTGCGCTCAACGCCCACTGGGAACGACTGTCACACTAAGATGCGCGCGCTGTTGAGTTTACCGATCCGTGCCTACCAGCTGCTGATTTCACCGCTGCTGGGTCCGTCATGTCGTTTTCACCCAAGCTGCTCACACTACGCGCTCGAGGCGATCGACACCCACGGCGCTGGTCGCGGCCTGTGGCTGTCGGTCCGCCGCATCGCCCGTTGCCACCCCTGGTGCGCCGGCGGCCCCGACCCGGTTCCGCCCCGCACCCCAGAGAAAATTTGAGCCCACGCCATGATGGACAACTTCCGCCTGATCCTCTTTATCTCGCTCGGCGTCATCCTGATGCTGCTCTGGCAGGCTTGGGAGCAGCACAACGCCCCGGCGCGCGCGCCCAACAATGCCGTCAGCACCCCGGCAACCCCGGCCGGCGTACCCAGCGCACCCGCTGACAGCTCGCGCGCCGGCCCCGGCGTGCCCGCTGCCCCGGCGACACCCGCACCCGCCGGCACTCCCGTGGCCGTGCCGTTGATCGAGCGCGCCACCCGCATTCGCGTCCAGACCGATGTCATGGTGGTCGAGATCGATACCGCCGGCGGCGACCTGCGCGTGCTTGATCTGCCGCGCTACCCGGTCAGCATCGACAAGCCGAAGCAACCGCTGCGTCTGTTGTCGGACGATGATGCTGCCTTCCACATCGCCCAGTCCGGCCTGATTGGTTCACCGGAAGGCCTGCCTTACCACAAGACCCGGTTTGCCTCTGCGCGCACCGACTACATGCTCGCCGAGGGACAACGCGAACTGCGCGTGCCGCTGACTCATCGGGCCAAGGACGGGACCCGCTACACCAAGACCTATGTCTTCCGCCGTAACGACTACACGGTCGATGTCGAATTTCATGTCGACAA
>CAKKRZ010000166.1 GCA_919902925.1 Acidiferrobacterales bacterium
ACCGAAGACATCGATATCAGCTGGAAGTTGCAGCTCAAGCACTGGGACATCCGTTACGAACCCCGGGCATTGACCTGGATCCTGGTACCGGAAACCCTGCGTCATCTCTGGCGCCAGCGGCTGCGCTGGGCGCAGGGCGGGGTGGAGGCGGCGATCAAGTTTGCCCGCCATATGCCGCGTTGGGTGTCACGGCGCATGTGGTCCGTCTACGTTGAGTATTGGGTGGGCGTGGCTTGGTGCTATGCGTTCGCCTTCACCGTGCTGTGTTGGGTTGGCACGAATTTTCTGCCGCCCGGCCAGTGGCCGGCGAGCATGGCGGTGCCGACCCTGTTGCCCGGCTGGACCGGCGTGATCCTCGGTGCCACTTGTCTGGCGCAGTTCAGTGTCGGTCTGATCATCGACAGTCACTACGAGCGCCGCGGCCTGTTCCGTCATCTGTTCTGGGCCATCTGGTACCCGGCCGTCTACTGGCTGATCAACGCGGTAACCACCGTGGTCGCGGTGCCGCGCGGCATCGCCCACTATGGCCGGACGCGCTATGCGGTTTGGCGCAGCCCGGGCCGCAAGCTGCGTAAGCTGCTGGCCCAGCTTCATGTCAGCCAGCGTCACCTGTTCATTGACAGCCCGATCGTGGAGAATTCGCGTCGCACGCTGGAGTATGTGTTGACGGTTGTGTTTTGGGGGGTGTGGGCCTATCTGGTGATGCCGCTGCTGAGTCTGGCGCTCTGGTATGGCGGCATCTACCTGTTCACCGACCGGATGATCACCCTGGGCGGTTACCAGGCCTTCGCCGATCAACTGCTGCAATACACGGCCGCCGTCCTGGCCATGGGAATCGCCCTGCTGCTGTGGGTGGCCTGGAATTTCTTCCACTATGGCCGCCACGACCGGCGCAACGTGATCCCGAAGCAGGTCACGACCCCGCAGGTTGGCGAAACCATGCACCTCGATCCTCGGTGCGTGTCGGCCCTGCAGGAGAGCCGCGCCATCGCGCTTCATTTTGACGAATCCCGTCTGCCCGTCATCGAACGGATGTCCGGCGGTCCTCCGGCCGCCTGCGGCACCGGCAAGACGGATGACCCATCGTCCCCTGATCGGGTATCCTTGCCGTCGTCGTAGCCTGCGGAGGGGTGGCCGAGCGGTTTAAGGCGCCAGTCTTGAAAACTGGAGACCCGAAAGGGTCCGTGAGTTCGAATCTCACCCCCTCCGCCATTCTCCCAAGGGGGTCCTGTTGGGCCCCCTTGGGAGAATGGGGAAAGCGGATGGCATTCGAACCCGAAGGGTGAGACAAATACGCCGGGAGCGGATTTGAACGCCGCGGAGAGGCGGCCCGAAGGGCGGAGGGCAGGATGCCCGGAGTAATCTTGATGTGCATGGATGCACAAATGTCGCGAAGCACACGACGTGCGAGAGCGACCACCCCTTCCGCCATTCTTTAAATACTGCATTTGGATGATGTTGAATTCTTTCAGGGAGGAACAGCCATGGCACTGTATGCATTCGACGGAACGTGGAACGAGGAAAAGGACGCCGGCGAGTACGGCAAGAATACTAATGTAGTGAAGTTTCGTGATGCCTACGACGGCAAGCACGAGTTCTACACCAAGGGTGTCGGTACCAAGCACGGGTTCATCGGCAAGATTTTCGGCGGGGCGTTTGGGGCCGGCGGCCACGAACGCATCGACGAGGGACGCAAGGCGCTGTTTGCCAACTTCAGCAGCGGCGACACGGAAATCGATATCGTGGGTTTCAGCCGTGGCGCTGCCTTGGCACTGCACTTTGCCAACACCATCGCCAGGGAAGGTGTGCGCAGCCCGGAGACAGGTGAGCGACTGGCGGAAAAACCGGCCATCCGGTTTCTGGGGCTCTGGGACGTGGTCGCCGCCTTCGGAATTCCGATCGATATCGGCATTCCATTCAGCCGTATCAATCTGGGCTACCGGCTGAAGCTGCCGGACAATGTGCGCTACTGTTTCCATGCGCTTGCACTGGACGAACGCCGGCAGACTTTCCGGCCGACGCGCGTCAACGGCGCGTATGAGGTCTGGTACCGCGGCGTTCATTCCGACATCGGCGGTGGCAATGACAATCAGGCGCTCAGCCACATTGCCTTGCGCTGGATGCTGCGCAAGGCGGCCAAGGCCGGACTGCCGATTCACCCCGGCGCTGACCGG
>CAKKRZ010000167.1 GCA_919902925.1 Acidiferrobacterales bacterium
GTCTCGAACAGGTCGGCGGCCATGCCGGCGCAGTCGCCGACGTTGTCACCGACGTTGTCGGCGATCACCGCCGGGTTGCGCGGGTCGTCCTCGGGAATGCCGGCCTCGACTTTGCCGACCAGGTCGGCGCCGACGTCGGCGCCCTTGGTGAAGATGCCACCGCCGAGACGGGCGAAGATCGAAATCAGCGAGCCGCCGAAGGCCAGGCCAATCAGCGGCTTGAGCGGATCGATGCCTGGCACGAATTTCACCAACAGGGCGTAGTAACCGGCCACGCCCAGCAGGCCCAGGCCGACCACCAGCATGCCGGTGATGGCGCCGCCGCGGAACGCGATCTTGAGCGCGGGGTTCAGGCCCTTGCGCGCCGCTTCGGCGGTGCGCACGTTGGCGCGCACCGAGATGTTCATGCCGATGATGCCGGACAGGGCCGACAACACGGCGCCGATGACGAAGCCACCGGCGGTGTAGGGGGCGCCGGCCTTGTCAATGAAGTACCAGATGAGCGCGCACAGCACGACGCCGACGATGGCGATGGTGCGGTATTGGCGGCTCAGGTAAGCCGACGCGCCTTCCTGGATGGCCGCCGCGATTTCGCGCATGCGGTCGTTACCGGTGGGCTGGGCAAGGATCCAGCGGATCGAAATTGCCCCGTAGACAATGGCGGCTGCGGCGCAGCCGAGCGCAAACCACAGATTATCTGACATGATGAATTACCTCCCGGTGGTTGGATGGCCGGTGATGTTGCCGGCGCTCAGTTTGAAGAATGGTAATAGTAGACAAGGACGGGTCCGGTCGTTTTTGATTTTGTGGCGCGGCGGATTATGCGCCGTCGCGAATCGCCAGGCCACCCTCGAAGCGGGTGCCGGGTTTGAAACCAAAAATACTTTCCAGGTTCAGGTCCCGGATGAGGGCGTCCACCGCCGTCTGTCCGTGTTCCCGGGTTACTTCCGCCAGGATCAGTTTGGCGGAATTGGCGTTGTAGAAGCCGCCAAAACCCGCCTGGACCTGCAACAGTTCGCGCGCCCTGTCGATGGTCATCCGGCGCCTCCATGGGGGCGCATCCTTGCGCCCGTTGGGGTTTGATGCAAAGAAAAGGATTTTATCTGTTGATTAGGTATTTCTTTCGTCAATAACCGAGTAGCGCGCCCGGCCATTGGCGGGTCCGGATGGAAACAAAGGCCAGGGGCGCCGCCGTCCCCGGCCCGGCCCGATCCTGCTGGCTGTGGATAAGCCATGGGGATTTACAGTTTGAACTCGCCCAGCTTCTTTTTGACCGGGGTGTTCTTGAGACGCACGTACTGCGGCATGCCGTCCTTGTAGGGCGGGTAGTCCTCGCCCTTGATGAGCGGCTCCAGATAGGTGCGGCACTTGGCGGTGATGCCGAAGCCGTCGGCGGTGATGAAATCGGCCGGCATCATTTTTTCGACGTTGGCGACCTTGGAAAGCTCGGCCGCGCCCACGACCCACTTGTAGGGTTTGCTGCTCTTGCGCACGATGGTCGGCATCATCGAGTTCTTGCCCTTGAGGGCGAGATCGACGGCGGCCTTGCCCATGGCGTAGGCCTGATCGACGTCGCTCTTCGAGGCGATGTGGCGTGCGGCACGCTGCAGATAGTCCGCCACGCCCCAGTGGTACTTGAGGCCGAGGCCGTCCTTGATGATGGAGGCGACCACCGGCGCGACACCGCCGAGCTGCGCGTGGCCGAAGGCATCGCGCAGGCCCTGATCGGCGAGGAACTTGCCGTCGGCGCTCTTCGTGCCTTCCGAGACCACCACGGTGCAGTAGCCGAATTTCTTCACGTTCTCGTCGACCTTGGCCAGGAACTTGGCCCTGTCGAAGCTGACCTCGGGAAACAGGATGACGATCGGTATTGGCGTGTCCATGGTCGAGGCGAGGCCGCCGGCGGCGGCGATCCAGCCGGCGTGCCGGCCCATCACCTCGAGGATGAATACCTTGGTCGAGGTCTTGGCCATGGAGGCGACGTCGAAGCTGGCCTCGCGGGTGGAGATCGCAATGTACTTGGCCACCGAGCCGAAGCCCGGGCAGTTGTCGGTGATCGGCAGGTCGTTGTCCACGGTCTTGGGGATGTGGATCGCCTGGATCGGATAGCCCATGGTCTGCGCGAGCTGCGAGATCTTGAGGCAGGTGTCGGCCGAGTCGCCGCCGCCGTTGTAAAAGAAGTAGCCGATGTTGTGCGCCTTGAACACCTCGATCAGGCGGTCGTACTCGCGCTTGTTCGCCTCCAGGCTCTTGAGTTTGTAGCGGCAGGAGCCGAACGCGCCCGAGGGCGTGTGGCGCAGCGCCTTGATGGCGGCAACCGATTCCTTGCTGGTGTCGATCAAATCCTCGGTAAGCGCGCCGATGATGCCGTTGCGGCCGGCGTACACCTTGGCGATCTTGTTCTTGTGCTTGCGCGCGGTTTCAATGACGCCCGCGGCCGAGGCGTTGATGACAGCGGTAACACCGCCCGACTGGGCGTAAAAGGCATTTTTCTGCTTGGACATGAATCACTCCCAAATGACAGGTTCGTAATACCAGGATTCGTCGGGTCCATCGCCCGTTTTTTGCTGCTGGCCGGGCCCGGGGCCTCGATCGTTATCGTCATCCCGCTGCTGGGCATGTTTGCGTTCGTGGTCGGACTGCACTTGCAGCAGCGTGACGACGCAATCGCCGATGTCGTCGTACTCCAGACGGCCGGTGCCGTACTGTTCGAAGCCGCGATAGTAAAACTGGGTGCGGAAGCGGCCGTCGGCGATCTTGAAGATCACGAAATGGCAGCCCTTGCCGTCGTTCCAGAAGATGCCCTGGCAGGGGGTCGGGGTGCGGTCGTCCGGGTTCAGCCGGATTTCGCTGTCGATGACCTCGGTCGGGCGGTCCTCGCCGTAGCGCTCCTTGATCGTGCTCTGCACGATCCAGATTTCAGTCTCGGAAAGGTTCGGGTTGCGCTCTTTGGGCATGCTCGGGCGGTTCGCGTCCGCGGGGCGGTTGCGGGGCGGCGATTCTAGCAGAACAGCGGGAAAAGCCGGGTCCGGGCCGGTACAACCCGGGCCTGGGGGTGCAAAACCCGCTGATTTCAATTGCTTGGAAACGTTGACGGGGGGCGGGTCTGCCGGTAGCTTAGCGGCAGTCTTGGCTAACGCCCGGACCACCACTAGGAACGTGTACAGGGACGTACCACCAACTCCAAATAACAGAGCGAGAAAAAAACCATGCGTATTGTGCTACTGGGAGCGCCGGGATCCGGCAAGGGAACGCAGGCCAAACTGCTCGTCGAAAAATATCGCATCCCGCAGATGTCGACCGGCGATCTGCTGCGCGCCGAGGTTGCTGCGGGCAGCGAGCTTGGCAAGAAGGCCAAGGCGTCCATGGACTCCGGCCAGCTGGTCTCGGATGAGATCGTGCTGGGCATGATCCAGAACCGGCTTGCCAAACCGGACGCTAAGAGCGGATTCATCCTGGACGGGTTCCCGCGCAACATCCCGCAGGCGCAGTCGCTCGATTCCATGCTCGCGCGCCTCGGCCAGCCGCTGCAACTGGCGCTGCTGGTTGACGTCGACAGTCAAGTATTGATGAAGCGCCTGACCGGGCGGCGCAGTTGCGGCAATACCGGTTGCGGCGCTATCTACAATATCTACTTCACGCCACCGAAGAGCCCCGGCAAGTGCGACAAGTGCGGGTCCGGACTGCAACATCGCTCGGATGATAACGAGGATACGGTTCGCAAGCGCCTGAACGTGTACGAACTGCAAACCGCGCCGCTCATTTCCTACTATCGCGCACAGGGCAAGCTGCGCACCGCCAAGGGCGTCGGCGCCATCGCCGATATCTTCCGCAATGTCGTCGACATCATCGAGGCGCAGATCCGTCCGTTGGCCTCGGTCATGAGCAAGATCGAAGCCGGTCAGGCCGCCAAGGTCGCGGCCGCGAAAGCCGCCCGGCCTGCCAGGGCGGGCAAGGCAGCGCCGAAGCCGGTGGCCGCCAAGCCCGCGGCCAAACCGGTTGCGAAAACACCGGCCAAGCCCGTGGCCAGGAAACCGGTCGCCAAAAAGCCGGTGAAGAAACCGGCGGCCAAAGCGAAGAAGAAACCCGTCAAGAAGGCCGCGCCGAAGAAAAAGGCCAAACCGGCGAAGAAGGCCAAGCCCAAGAAGGCCAAGTAATCGGACGAGAACCGATCCACGGGGCCCGGCATCACCGGGCCCTTTTATTTTCACCCATGATGACACTGGATATCCGACGTTTCCTGGAGTGGCTGGGTTACGACTGGACCGTGGTATTGCTCACGGGCTTGACGGCCGCGGGCCTGGCGATGGCCTGGATCGGAGCGCTGGTGGCGCTGCTGACGGCGCTGGGTCGTCGACAATGGTGGTGGGCCGCGGCGCTGCTGCTCACCGGCCCGCTCGCGGCTATTCCCTATGGCCTGCGGTATCGGGTCGAGGGTGCCTACCCGTTGCGCCTTTGCGTGGGTGGTTTGCTGCTGGTGCTGCCACTGGCGTTGTTCGTGCTGTACGCGCTGGTGTCTCGATAGACTACACTCAACGCTGAACCCGATTCAGTCAGATTGCGCATGAACACCCGCTCGTTTCCCGGTCGTTTCCCCCGTACCCGTCCGCGGCGCATGCGCCGCGACGACTGGTCGCGCCGTCTGATGCGCGAGACGGTGCTGACCGTGGATGACCTGATCCAACCCGTCTTCGTGATCGAAGGCCAGCAGCGTACCGAGAAGATCGCGAGCATGCCGGGCATCGAGCGCATGTCGGTCGACGGGCTGCTGACCTACGCCGCGCGCATCGCCAAGCTCGGCATCCCCGCGATCGCGCTGTTTCCGGTGGTGGCGGAGAAGCAAAAGGACAATGAGGCGAAAGAGGCCTTCAATCCCAAGGGGCTGGTACCGACCGCGGTGAAGGCCCTGAAACAGGCCCTGCCGGAACTGGGCGTGATCACCGATATCGCTCTCGATCCCTATACCGTGCACGGGCAGGACGGGCTGATCGACAGCTCGGGCTACGTGTTGAACGACGAGACCACCGCGGTGTTGGTGAAACAGGCCCTGTGCCATGCCGCGGCCGGCGCCGACGTCGTCGCGCCATCGGACATGATGGACGGGCGCGTCAAAGCCATTCGCGAGGCGCTGGAGAAGGCGGGACACATCCATACCCGCATCCTGGCGTACTCCGCCAAGTATGCCTCGAATTTTTATGGGCCGTTCCGCGATGCCGTCGGTTCAGCGGCCAACCTCGGCGCCGATGATAAACACACGTACCAGATGGACGTGGCCAATAGCGACGAGGCGCTGCGCGAGGTGGCGCTCGATCTCGACGAAGGCGCCGACATGGTGATGGTCAAACCCGGCATGCCGTATCTCGACATCGTGCGGCGCGTGAAGGAAACCTTCGGCGTGCCGACCTTCGTCTATCAGGTGAGCGGCGAATACGCCATGCTCAAGGCGGCCACCGGTAACGGTTGGCTGGAGGAACGCGCCGCGGTCCTGGAATCGCTGCTGTGCCTCAAGCGCGCCGGCGCCGATGCGATCCTGACCTATTACGCGGAACAGGCAGCCCAATGGCTGAAAAACCCGACCCGATAGATTTGATGATGCAGTTCTCGGCGGAGAAGCGGTCGTTGACGCCGCCGCTGCTGCGCTATTCCACCAACGTCGGCATCCTTTTTTTTGCACTCGCGCTGCTGGTCACCTTCGCCGAGTGGAAATACGGCAAGCAGCCCATGGCCGGCGGTGTGGCACTGTTCGCGAGCCTGCTGACGCTCACGGCCTGTATCGGTCTGCGCGCCATGCGCCGCTGGGGCGCAATCCTCTTTCTGCTGTTTCTGATCCTCGATGCCATTGCCATCACCCTGCTGGTGTCGAAGGGGGTCGCGGGTTTCGGTTCCATCGCCATGGCGGTGACGGTGAAGCTTGTCATCCTGGCCGGGGTCGTCCTGCATTGGCACGAGCTGCGTTGAGTTTGTACCGCGCGGCATGAACTATCGCCACGGGTTCCACGCCGGCAATGCCGCCGACGTGTTCAAGCACATCGTTCTCGTCTGGCTGCTGCGCACGCTGACCGCCAAGGACAAACCGCTTCTCTATTTCGAAACCCACGCCGGGGCCGGGCGTTACGACCTGACGCGCTACGACCCGGACGGGAAAGGCGAATGGCGCGAGGGTATCCTCCGTCTCTGGGCGGAGACCGCTGCGCCCGAGGCGGTGACCGCTTACCTGAAGCTGGTGCGTACCGAAAATCGTGGCAAGCCACGGCGGTATCCCGGATCACCGATGATCGCCAGTGCGTTGCTGCGCCCCGATGACCGGATGGTGCTGTGCGAGACGCTGCGCGAGGAGGCGAAGGCCCTGTACCGTTCGTTGCCCACCGGTCGGCGCGCTGAGGTACACGACGAGGACGGCTACCGGATACTCAAGGCACAACTGCCACCGCCCGAGCGGCGCGCATTGGTGCTGATCGATCCGCCGTACGAAACCGGCGATGAATCCGATCGTGCCGTTTCGGCGCTGCGCGATGCGCACGCGCGGTTTCCCACCGGCGTCTACGCACTCTGGTATCCGATCAAACAGCCGGCGGCGGTTCGTCGTCTGCACGAGTCCATGATCGGCAGCGGCATTCGCCGGATCATGGCGGTGGAGTTGGTCCTCTGGCCGGAAGACACGGCTTGGCGGCTGAACGGCAGTGGGTTGATTCTGGTGAATCCGCCCTGGCCGGCTGCCGAGGCCTTGTCCGCTCTGGTCGGGTGGTTGCTGCCACGGTTGGTTTGTTCCGGGCCGGGCCGGACCCGGGTCGAGTGGTTGGTGCCCGAGTAGCGGTCTCCCGTAAGTGAATGATTTAACAGGCCATCCAGTATTTCCGGTCAGACTGACGGACATTTTGAATCGACAGACGGATAAGGGCGGCGTTAGAATGCGCTGATGAATGCTGACCTTTCAGGTGAGAAGCGGTCGTGAACACCAAACCGAAAATCGACGGGTACACCCATGCCACCGCCCGGAAAATCCTGGCGATGCACAAGAGCAGCAATAGTGAGCGCCGCTTCAACGAGCGCCTGCCCATCGAAGTCAGCGCCGTCATCAACTACGACATGCACGCCTTGATCGGCACGGTGCGCGACATCAGCGCCAACGGCTGTTTCATCGAGGCCGATCCGACCGAGCTGCCGCTGCGCCACTCTCTGGAACTGTCCATGAGCGTGCAGAGCCGCAGCGGTGAGACCCGTTGCTATCGCCTGCCGGTGGTTATTCGCCGTGTGACGGAGAACGGCGCGGCCGTGAGCTTCAACGACCTCGGCCGGGAAATGTATTTCACCCTGGCCGAAACCATTCCCACGCGTCAGTAAATTCCCCGCCGTTTTTCAGCGCGGGCACAAACGCGCGGCGGCCAACAGTGCCAGTGCCGCCGTCTCAATCCGCAGTATCCCTTCTCCCAAAGCAACGCGACGCGCCCCGTGCGCCTCGGCGGCGGCAACCTCGGCAGCGGTGAATCCGCCCTCGGGTCCGATCAGAAAGTACCGATCTCCCCCAGCGGCAAAGAATTTTGCATCCAGCGTCTGTCCCTCGGGGTGCGCGATCCAGGCCGACGCATCGTGCCCGGCGGCTTCACGCGCCACCGTACCCGGGTCCGCGGCCGGCAGCAGCTGTGGAAGCCAGGCGCGCCGGCTTTGTTTGCAGGCTTCCAGGCAGATGCGCCGCCAGCGCTCAAAGGCCGCGGCTGCCGGTTTGACCACGCTGTGTTCGCACAGCAGTGGCGTGAAACTGGTCATGCCGAGTTGGGTCGCCATGTCGAGCAGGGTGCCCAGGCGATCGCCCTTCGGCAGCGCGCAGGCGAGGTGCAGTCCGGGCCGGGGTACAGGTTGTTGATGGCGATCCTGTACGCGAAAGTCCGCCGTCATGCCGCGCTCGCCAAAGGCGACCAGTTCAGCGCCGGCCGTCAGCCCGTGACCATTGAACAGCGTCACGCGATCGCCGGGTCGCAGGCGGCGCGCGCCGCTGGCGTGCCGTGCCTCGTCGCCGGTCAGGGTCGCATTCACGTCCGCCTCGGCCAGTGACGGGCAATAAAAAAATGGATCACTCACGGGGCGCCTGGCGGAAGAGATCGGTACGATAAACATCGTAGCGAACGAGTTTGCCCGGATAGGAAACCGTCGGTTTCGGTCCGAGCGGCGAATCCGCAATCAGACCATCCCTGGTCTGCGGCCCTCGCCTC
>CAKKRZ010000168.1 GCA_919902925.1 Acidiferrobacterales bacterium
CGATCTTCATGATGGCCGACTCGGGCGCGCGCGGCAGCGCCGCCCAGATCCGCCAACTCGCCGGCATGCGCGGCCTGATGGCCAAGCCCGACGGCTCGATTATCGAAACGCCGATCACCGCCAACTTCCGCGAAGGCCTTAACGTCTTGCAGTACTTCATTTCCACGCACGGCGCGCGCAAGGGTCTGGCCGATACCGCGCTCAAGACCGCCAACTCCGGTTACCTGACCCGTCGCCTGGTGGACGTCTGCCAGGATCTGGTCGTGACCGAGAATGATTGCGGCACCACCAATGGCGCGACCAAGTCGGCGCTGGTCGAGGGTGGCGAGATCGTGATCGCGCTCAAGGACCGCATCCTGGGTCGCGTCGTGATCGGTGACGTTCGCGATCCGGCCAATGAAAAGATCGTGCTCATCCCGGACGGTACCCTGCTGGAAGAGACGCAGGTCGCCCTGCTGGAGGCAAAGCACATCGATCAGCTGCTGGTGCGGTCGCCGGTGTCCTGCCAGACACGCTATGGCGTTTGCCGCCAATGCTACGGGCGCGATCTCGGCCGTGGTCACCTGGTCAACGACGGCGAGGCGGTTGGCGTAATCGCCGCCCAGTCGATCGGTGAACCGGGCACCCAGCTCACCATGCGCACCTTCCACATCGGCGGCGCGGCGACCCGTGCCCAGGCCGTATCGCGCATCGAGGTGAAGTCCACCGGCATCGCGCGTCTCAAGAACGTCAAGGTCGTCAAGCACGCCAGCGGCAATTACGTTGCCGTGTCGCGCTCCGGCGAACTGATCGTGCAGGACGAACAGGGGCGCAATCGTGAGCGCTACAAGCTGCCGTTCGGTGCGGTGCTGTCGGTTGGCGATGGTGCCAGGGTCAAGGCCGGCGCGGTGGTGGCCAACTGGGATCCGCATACCCATCCCATCATCACCGAGGTGGCCGGACGCGTCAGCTTTGCCGATCTGATTGACGGCGTTACCGTCAACAAGCAGACCGATGAAGTGACCGGACTATCGACCTATGTGGTGCTTGACGCCAAGCACCGCACCGGCGCCAAGGATATCCGCCCGGTCGTCACCCTGCTGGACGGAAAGGGCAAGCCGGTGAATATCCCGAACACGGAGATTCCGGCCAAGTACATGCTGCCGCCCGGCGCCATCATCACCGTCAACGATGGTGACAAGGTTGGCGTCGGCGACGTACTCGCCCGTATCCCGCAGGAAGTCTCCAAGACCCGCGACATCACCGGCGGTCTGCCGCGCGTGGCCGAGTTGTTCGAGGCGCGCAAGCCCAAGGACGCCGCCGAACTGGCGGAGGTAACGGGCGTCGTGACGTTCGGCAAGGAAACCAAGGGCAAGCAGCGCCTGATCATCACCGACAAGGATGGTACCGAGCACGAGAAGATGATCCCGAAGGGTCGTCACATCACCGTGTTCGAGGGCGAGACCGTCGAGCAGGGCGATACGGTGGTTGAAGGCGCGCCCGTGGCTTCCGACATCCTGCGCCTGCTGGGTGTCGAGGCGCTGACCGCCTACATCGTCGACGAGGTTCAGGACGTTTACCGTCTGCAGGGCGTGAAGATCAACGACAAGCACATCGAGGTGATCGTCCGCCAGATGCTGCGCAAGGCGCGAGTGACCGATCCGGGCGACACGTTGTTGTTGCCCGGCGAGCAGATCGAACGCACCGAGGTGATGGAAGAGAACGAAAAGGCCGAAGCGGCCGGCAAGAAGCCGGCGGTCTGGGAGCCGGTATTGCTCGGCATCACCAAGGCCTCGCTGTCGACCGAGTCGTTCATCTCGGCGGCCTCTTTCCAGGAAACCACGCGCGTGCTGACCGAGGCGGCCATCACCGGCAAGAACGATCAGCTGCGCGGCCTGAAGGAGAACGTCATTGTCGGCCGGCTGATCCCGGCCGGCACCGGTCTGGCCCATCACCTGGAACGCCGTCGCCGTCGGACGGAGGCCAAGGAAGAGGCCGAAGCCCTGAAGCAGACGCTCAGCCCCGGGGCGAAAGTGACCCGCGGGGGCGAGGAAGCCGTCGGGAGCTGACATTCCCCCGGCGGGGCCGGCCCGGGAGCGGTTCCCGGGCCGAAAAACCCCGTAGAAACCTTGACATGAAGTGGGCGCCTCCATAGAATCGCGCCCCTCACGAGGCAGGCCGGCCGGTACCGCCGGCCTGTCTTTTGTTTCAGGATCAGGATGTATGCCGACAATCAACCAGTTGGTTGCCAAGGGACGCAAGTCCCTGCGCAGCAAGAGCAAAGTGCCGGCGCTTGAGGCCAGCCCGCAGAAACGCGGCGTGTGCACGCGTGTCTACACGACCACCCCGAAGAAGCCGAACTCGGCGCTTCGCAAGGTCGCCAAGGTGCGCCTGACCAATGGCTTCGAGGTCATCACCTATATCGGTGGTGAAGGACATAACCTGCAGGAGCACTCGGTAGTGCTGATCCGCGGCGGTCGCGTGAAGGACCTGCCGGGCGTGCGCTACCACACGGTGCGTGGCGCCCTGGATGCGGCCGGTGTGGCCGATCGCAACCAGAGTCGTTCGAAGTACGGCACCAAGCGTCCGAAAAAGGCTTGATGGATTGAGACCCCTGCCGCGCCATAGGCGCGGCCATTCGTTCTTTATATATACAGGCAGAAGGCAGCGACAAGACCATGTCCAGACGACGCGAGATTCCGAAACGTGAGATCACGCCGGATCCGAAATACCGCAATGAGACGGTGGCGAAGTTCGTCAACGTCATCATGAAGCACGGCAAGAAATCGACGGCTGAGCGCATCGTCTACGGTGCTTTCGACGTGATGACTGAACGCGCCAAGAAAGACCCGCTGGAACTGTTCCGCGCGGCGCTCGACAACGTCCGCCCGATGGTCGAGGTGAAGAGCCGGCGTGTGGGCGGCGCCACCTATCAGGTGCCGGTCGAGGTTCGTTCCGACCGCCAGATGGCGCTCGCCATGCGCTGGATCACCGATGCTGCGCGCGGCCGTTCCGGCAAATCCATGGGTACCCGCCTGGCGGATGAGCTGATGGATGCCGCCGAGAAGCGCGGCAACGCCGTCAAGAAGCGCGAAGATGTGCACCGCATGGCCGAGGCCAACAAGGCCTTCTCGCATTACCGCTGGTAAGCCGAACCCGACCGGACACTTACCCCATGGCACGTCATACACCCATCGAACGTTACCGGAACTTCGGCATCATGGCCCACATTGATGCCGGCAAGACCACGACGTCGGAACGCATCCTGTTCTACACCGGTGTTTCGCACAAGATCGGCGAGGTGCACGATGGCGCGGCCGTTATGGACTGGATGGAACAAGAGCAGGAGCGCGGCATCACCATCACCTCCGCGGCCACCACCTGCTTCTGGAAGGGCATGGACGGCAATCTTCCGGAACACCGCTTCAACATTATTGATACGCCGGGCCACGTCGACTTCACCATCGAGGTGGAGCGCTCGCTGCGCGTGCTCGACGGTGCCATTTTCGTGTTGTGCGCCGTGGGCGGCGTGCAGCCGCAATCCGAGACCGTGTGGCGCCAGGCCAACAAGTACAAGGTGCCGCGCATCGCGTTCGTCAACAAGATGGATCGCGCCGGCGCCAACTTCCTGCACGTGGTCACCCAGGTCCGGGAACGGCTGGGCGCTGACGCCGTCCCGCTGCAACTGCCGATCGGCGCCGAGGAGGGTTTCAAGGGCGTCGTTGACCTCATCAAGATGAGGGCGATCTACTGGGACGATTCCACCCAGGGCATGAAGTTCGAAGAGAAGGAAATTCCGGCCGACATGAAGGCCGCCTGCGACGAGTGGCGCGAGAAGATGATCGAAGCCGCCGCCGAGGCCAACGAAGAGTTGATGGAAAAATACCTCGCCGGCGGCAAGCTGACGCCGGAAGAGATCAAGAAGGGTCTGCGCGAGCGCAACCTCAGGCTCGAGATCGTGCCGGTGATGTGCGGTAGCGCCTTCAAGAACAAGGGCGTGCAGGCGGTGCTCGACGGCGTGATTGACCTGCTGCCGGCGCCGGCTGACCGTCCGGCCATCAAGGGCCACCTGGATGATGCCGCCGGCTCCGAGGGCGAGCGCCACGCCACCGACGACGAGCCGTTCTCGGCGCTCGCGTTCAAGATCGCCACCGATCCCTTCGTCGGCGCGTTGACCTTCATCCGTGTCTATTCGGGTGTGCTTAATTCCGGCGATACCGTCTACAACCCGGTCAAGGGCAAGAAGGAGCGCATCGGCCGGCTCCTGCAGATGCACGCCAACGAGCGTAGCGAGATCAAGGAAGTGCGCGCCGGCGACATCGCCGCGTGCGTGGGCCTGAAGGACGTGACCACGGGTGAAACGCTCTGCGATCCCGACAAGATCATTACGCTGGAGCGCATGGAATTCCCGGATCCGGTGATCTCCCAGGCCGTCGAGCCGAAATCCAAGCCCGATCAGGAAAAGATGGGCATGGCGCTGAACCGTCTCGCCCAGGAAGACCCGTCGTTCCACGTGTCGTCGGACGAAGAGTCGGGTCAGACCATTATCTCCGGCATGGGCGAGCTGCATCTGGAAATCATCGTCGACCGCATGAAGCGCGAATTCGGCGTGGAAGCGAACGTCGGCAAACCGCAGGTCGCCTACCGCGAAACCATTCGCCGGGCGGTCGACCAGGAATACCGCTTCGTCAAGCAGTCGGGCGGTCGCGGTCAGTATGGCCACGTCCAGATCAAGTTCGAGCCGCAGGAAGCGGGCAAGGGCTTCGAGTTCGTCGACGGCATCAAGGGCGGCGTGATCCCGAAGGAATTCATTCCGGCCGTGCGCAAGGGCGTGGACGAAGCCATGACGCGCGGCATCAAGTTCGGTTACCCGGTGGTGGACGTCAAGGCGACGCTGCACTACGGCTCGTACCACGACGTCGACTCGAACGAAAACGCCTTCAAGATGGCCGCCATCCTGTGCTGGCGCGAGGCCGGTGTGAAGGGCGATCCCGTGCTGCTTGAGCCGATCATGGACGTCGAGGTGACGACTCCGCCGGATTATCTCGGTAACGTCACGGGCGATCTCAACTCCCGGCGCGGCATCATCATGAGCCAGGAAGACGGCCACGGTGGCGTGAAGCTGATCCGTGCCGAGGTGCCGCTGGCCAACATGTTCGGTTACTCGACGAGCATGCGTTCCGCCACCCAGGGTCGCGCCACGTACACGATGGAATTCAAGAAATATTCGCCGGTCCCGACGAGCGTTGCTGAGTCGATCCTGAAAAAAGCCAGCTAGGTGACAGAGCCACAACCTGTCATCTGCATGGAAAATGAAATGTCTAATTTTGAAGATCTGAGGCGCTAGCCATGTCCAAGGAAAAATTCGAACGCACCAAGCCCCACCTCAACGTCGGCACCATCGG
>CAKKRZ010000169.1 GCA_919902925.1 Acidiferrobacterales bacterium
CGGGGCGACGCTCATCAATGATGTGCGCGCCCTGCGCGATCCCGGCGCGCTGGAAACCGCCGCCGCGCTCGGCGTGGCCGTGTGCCTCATGCACATGCAGGGCGAGCCGCGCACCATGCAGGACAATCCCGAGTACGCCGATGTCGTCACCGACGTGCGCGACTTTCTGGCCGGGCGCATGCTGGCCGCCGAGGCCGCCGGCATCCCGCGCGACCGGATGCTGATTGATCCGGGTTTCGGCTTTGGCAAGACGCCGGAGCACAACCTGGAGCTGTTGCGGCGTCTGGCCGCGCTGCGTATCCTCGGCCGGCCGATTGTGGCCGGCCTGTCGCGAAAATCCTTTATCGGCAAGCTGCTCGGCCTGCCCGTCGACCGGCGGCTGCACGCCAGCGTGGCGCTGGCCCTGCTGGCGGTGCAGAATGGAGCGTCCGTGGTGCGCGTGCACGACGTCGGCCCCACGGTCGAGGCCCTGCGCATGCTCAACGCAGTGACTATAAGATAGGAAAGAGACGGCCATGGCGACACGACGCTTTTTCGGAACGGACGGTATTCGCGGCAAGGTCGGCGAAGAACCGATCACGCCCGATTTTGTCCTGAAGCTTGGTTGGGCGACCGGCCGCGTGCTCGGCAGCCGCGATGGCGAGGCCGGCAAGATCCTCATCGGCAAGGACACGCGCGTCTCCGGCTACATGCTCGAATCGGCGCTGGAGTCGGGGCTGTCGGCGGCCGGCATCGATATCCGTTTCCTCGGCCCCATGCCCACGCCGGCCATCGCCTATCTCACGCGCACCTCGCGCGCCCGCGCCGGCATCGTCATCTCCGCCTCGCACAACCCGTTCGACGATAACGGTATCAAGTTTTTTTCCGCCCAGGGCAGCAAGCTGCCGGATGCGGTGGAGGCGGCGATCGAGGAAGAGATGCAGAAGCCCCTGCGCACGGTTGAGAATGCCCGGCTTGGCAAGGCGCGCCGCTATCAGGACGCCGGCGGCCGTTACATCGAGTTCTGCAAGAGCACCTTTCCGAACCGCCTGAATCTGGAAGGGCTGCACATCGTGCTCGACTGCGCCAACGGCGCCGCCTACGACGTGGCGCCCAAGGTGTTCGCGGAACTCGGCGCCAAGGTCACGGCCATCGCCAACCAGCCGGACGGTTTCAACATCAACCTCGATTGCGGTTCCACGCACCCGGAAGGGTTGCAGCGTACGGTGCGTCTGCTCAATGCCGACCTCGGTATCGCCCTCGACGGCGACGCCGACCGCGTGGTCATGGCGGATGGCCGTGGCGAACTGCTCGACGGCGACCAGATCCTTTACATCCTGGCCGCCGCCCGTCAGGCCGCTGGACAGTTGCGCGGTGGCGTGGTCGGCACGCTCATGACCAACCTCGGGCTGGAGCAGGCGTTGAAGGCCGGCGAGATTCCGTTCCGGCGCGCCAACGTCGGCGATCGTTACGTGATGGCGGAACTGCTGCAACAGGGCTGGGAGCTGGGCGGCGAAACCTCCGGCCACATTATCTGCCTCGACAAGACCACCACCGGCGATGCCATCATCGCCGCGCTCGAAGTGCTGGCGGTAATGCGCCAGACCGGTCGCTCGCTAGCCCAGCTTCGGGAAGGCATGCAGGTCTTCCCGCAGACCATGATCAACGTACGCATGAGCCGGCGCTTCGACCTCAAGTCCTCCGCCCCGGTGCAACAGGCGCTCAAGGCGGTGGAGCAGGAACTGGCCGCCAACGGCCGCGTGGTGCTGCGCGCCTCCGGCACCGAACCGGTGGTGCGCGTCATGATCGAGGGCCGCGACAGCCAGCAGATCCAGCGCCTCGGCCAGCAGCTGGCCGACACCGTCAAACGCGCCGCCGAAGAAGCCGCGTAAAATTCCTAACCGGCATAAAGCGTAGGGCGCAATGAATAGAGTGAATTGCGCCGCATGGAAACATCAGTAGAACCCCCGCAAGGATCAAGAACCACCGCGAGGAAGGAACCTTGCCCGACTATCGCCGTTACCGCGTTCCCGGCGGCTGTTATTTCTTCACCGTCAACCTGCTGGAACGTGCCCCGAACGACACGCTGACCCGGCATATTGATTTGCTGCGCACCGTCGTGAGGGATGTCCGCCGTCGCTGGCCGTTCGTGATTGACGGCTGGGTCGTGTTACCGGATCACCTGCATTGCATCTGGACCCTGCCGGTCGGCGATTCTGATTTCACCAATCGCTGGCGCCTGATCAAGGCGGGGTTTGCGCGGCAACTCCCGAAGATCGAATGGCGGTCCCGTGTCCGGACAATGCGTGGCGAGCGGGGCATCTGGCAACGGCGCTTCTGGGAGCATGCGATCCGCGACGAGCGGGATTACCAGAGCCACATGGATTATCTGCACTACAACCCGGTTAAGCATGGTCATGCCCAACGGGTTGCGGATTGGCATCATTCAAGTTTTGCCCGATGTGTCGAGAAGGGGCTATATCCGCGCGACTGGGGAGGTGCCGACCGGGATAACGGACTGGTGATGGGGGAGCGTGACTGACTTCATTCGGCGCAATTCGCGGTGCTCATTGCGCCCTACGAACCATCGACCCCCGGAAAAGTGGCCGAAGCAGGCCCGGACAGTCCTCCCCGAGTTGCACTACCCCCCCGCCGGCCGGTAACATCGCGCCTCTTTTTCAGCCAATTTGCACAGAATTCAGGGGGGTCCATGTCGAAACGCCGCACGCTCGTGGCCGGTAACTGGAAGATGAACGGCAACCGCGCCGATTCGACCGCGCTCGTCAACGGACTCAAGCAAGGCATCGCCAGCGTGAACAACGCCGACCTGGCCGTGTGCCCGCCCTTCATCCTGATCCCGCTCGCCGCCGAGCTGCTCAAGGGCAGCGCCATCGCGGTCGGCGGACAGAACCTCAACGTCAACAAGTCCGGCGCCTTCACCGGCGAGATTTCCGGGCCGATGCTCAAGGATGCGGGCTGCCGGTACGTGATCGTCGGCCATTCCGAACGGCGCGCGCTCTACGGCGAGAGCGACGATGTCGTGGCGCAGAAATTCAAGGCCGCGCAGGACGCCGGGCTGATCCCGATCCTGTGCGTGGGCGAACTGCTCGAAGAGCGCGAGGCCAACAAGACCGAAGCGGTGGTCGCGCGCCAACTCGATGCCGTGCTCAAGCTCGCCGGTATCGGCGCGCTGGCCAATGCCGTCATCGCCTACGAACCGGTGTGGGCCATCGGCACCGGCAAAACCGCCACGCCCGAACAGGCGCAGGCGGTGCATAAATTCATCCGTGAAAAGCTGGTCAAGGCGGACAAGGCCGTGGCCGAAGGTGTGCGCATTCTCTACGGCGGCAGCATGAAGGCCTCGAATGCGAAAGAGTTGCTGGCCCAGCCGGACATCGACGGCGGCCTCATCGGCGGCGCCTCGTTGCAGGTGGAAGAATTTCTGAACATCGGTCGCGCGGCCTGATCCGCGCAGGGGAATGACATGCAAGAACTGATTCTGGTTATCGATATCCTCGCCGGCGTCGGCGTCATCGGCCTGGTGCTGTTGCAGCAAGGCAAGGGCGCCGACATGGGCGCGGCCTTCGGCAGCGGTGCTTCGGCCTCGCTGTTCGGCAGCCGCGGCGCGGCCAACTTTCTCACCCGCACCACCGCCGTTCTCGCGACCATTTTTTTCCTGTGCAACCTGGCGCTGGCCTACCTGGCCACCCACGGGACGGGACCGAAGAGCGTGCTCGACAAGGCGCCGATCACCCAACCAGCCAGGCCGGACGAAAAGGCCACAGACAAGGCCGAAAAGCCAAAGGTCCCTGAGGTACCCAAGTAAATTAAGTGCGCGCGACTAGAGCGCAGCGGCTCTTTCCCTTCTCCCTGCGGGAGAAGGGATGGGATGAGGGCTGGCAACCCTCACCCTTTCCCCTCTCCCGGAGGGAGAGGGGAAGTAGGTAAGCATCTCCATTCTGGTCGGATGGGGATGAGGGCCAACCACCCTCACCCTTTGCCCTCTCCCGGAGGGAGAGGGGAAGTGGTTGAGAATCTCCAGTCCGGTCGGTGAGGGCAAGGGCACTCTCCAGCTTTCTTCCGGTATAATTTCAGCTCTGTAATATTCTGCCGACGTGGTGAAATTGGTATACACGCTACCTTGAGGTGGTAGTGGCGAAAGCCGTGGGAGTTCGAGTCTCCCCGTCGGCACCATGACACGAAAAGGCCGGTCCCCGTGACCGGCCTTTCTCGTATACCGCAGGCCAAAACCGCCGTCATCCTGACCGGCGGTCTACGCGGTCGATGCACCCACCATCTCCCCCGGCGGCCGGAAGACACTACCCGGCAGTTCGCCGGATCAAGCGAATTTACCAGCCGGATGCCGGGAATGCGGGGAGGATGGAAATCCCGGCCAGCCAGGCATAAGCTGTTCCTCATCTGAACCGTGACAAGGAGACTGTCGATGAAAATGAAGAAGGAAACCAAGAAGTCGAACTACGTCATCCTGGCCGTGCTGATCGCCGTTATGGCTTTTTTGTTTCTGCGCTGATACGGCTAACCAAAAGATATATTAGTAAACGTTACTATTCCCACGAAGCCGGTCCCGCGCCGGTTTTGTTGTTTTATCGCCCGCGAAATCCTGCTCGGGGACGGCAATCAATGTGCCGCACATCGCCGTACGTCAGCTATTTCAGGAACTCCTGCTCCTAACGTACTGACCAGCCATACCATTAGGCAACTGTATCGATTGCTTTACAGTTTTTATCCAATATCAGACTGCAGCAATGCGGTATTTCCCTCTTGCCTATACCCGCCTCGCAGGGGATGATCACTCAAAATAAATACTACGGTGCTCAAGGTGCCGATCAGTAGATAGACGTCTTCCGAGGAGGAGAGCGGCCAACGAATGGCCGCATGCAGTGCCATTGAAGGTGAATAGAATGCTCGGGAGATAAGGGATGCCACCACATCCCGTCAGTAGTGGAGATTCCCTGGACAGCGGATTGTCCTGCCTGGTTCTGTTCGCACGTCTCCACGGCGTGGCGACGGATGCGTCCCAACTCGCCCATCAATTTGTAGAACCCGGCAAGGCCGCCGGCGAAGGCGAACTGCTGCGTGCCGCCAAACACATCGGTTTCAAGGCCGGCGCCGTGGATAGCGACTGGTCACGCCTGTCCACGGTGGCGTTGCCAGCCATCGCCGAGCTGCGTGACGGCAGTTGTGTATTACTTGCCCGTGCCGATGCCGAACGCGTGCTCGTCCAGGACCCGCGCGAACCCGCCCCCACGCTGATCCCGCGCGAGGTGTTCGAGCAACTCTGGAACGGGCGCCTGATCCTGCTCACCAAGCGCGCCGACCTGCGCCCCGAAGACCGCAAATTCGATTTCACCTGGTTCATCCCGGCCATCGTCAAGTACCGCAAACCGCTCACGGAAGTCCTGATCGCCTCGTTCTTCCTGCAACTGTTCGCACTGCTCATGCCGCTGTTCTTCCAGGTGGTGATCGACAAGGTGCTGGTGCACAAGGCACTCACCACGCTGCACGTGCTGTCCATCGGCTTGCTGGCCATGATCCTGTTCGAAAGCATCCTCGGCGCGCTGCGCGCCTATGTCTTCGCCCACACCTCCTCGCGCATCGATGTCGGTCTCGGCGCGGACCTGTTCCGCCATCTCTTGCGGCTGCCGCTCGCCTATTTCGAGGCGCGCCGCGTGGGCGATACCGTGGCCCGCGTGCGCGAGCTGGAAACCATCCGCCAGTTCCTGACCGGTTCCACCGTCACGCTGGTCATCGATCTGTTCTTTACCATCGTCTTCATCGCCGTGCTGTTCCTCTACAGCCCGCTGCTGGCGCTTGTCGTGCTTGCCACCATCCCGGCCTACGTTGTGCTGTCGGTGGTCATCACGCCCATTTTCCGCGCGCGCCTGAACGAGAAGTTCAATCGCGGCGCCGACAACCAGTCGTTCCTGGTCGAATCCATCAACGGCATCGGCACCCTCAAGGCCATGGCGGTCGAGCCGGCCATGCAACGCCGCTGGGAGGAGCAATTGGCCGGCTACGTGCGCGCCGGTTTCCGTGCCGCCAACCTCGGCAACATCGCCGGGCAGGTGGCCGGGTTCATCAACAAGCTCACCACCGTCGCTATCCTGTGGATCGGCGCCTTCCTGGTCATGGACGGTTCGCTGTCGATCGGCCAGCTGATCGCCTTCAACATGCTCGCCGGCCGGGTCAGCGGCCCGTTGCTGCGCGTCGTGCAGCTGTGGCAGGAATTCCAGCAGGCCGGCATCTCGGTACAGCGGTTGGGCGATCTGCTGAATGCCCCGACCGAGCCTTCCTACCAGCCCAACCGCTCCACGCTCCCATCCTTGGCCGGGCACATCAAATTCGAGGACATTACCTTCCGCTACCGTGTCGACAGCCGCGAGGTGCTCAAGAAGCTCTCGCTCGACATCCCGGCCGGCAGTGTCATCGGCATCGTCGGCCGCTCCGGTTCCGGCAAAAGCACGCTCGCCAAGCTCATCCAGCGCCTGTACGTGCCGGAGGCCGGGCGCATCCACGTCGACGACGTCGATATCGCCCAGCTCGATCCGGCCTGGTTGCGCCGGCACATCGGCGTGGTGTTGCAGGAAAACATCCTGTTCAATCGCTCCATCCGCGACAACATCGCGCTCGCCGACCCGGGCATGCCTATGGAACCGGTGGTTGAGGCGGCGCGCATGGCCGGCGCGCACGAATTCATCGCCGAGCTTCCCCAGGGTTACGACACCATCGTCGGCGAGCACGGCGCCACGCTATCCGGCGGCCAGCGCCAGCGCATCGCCATCGCCCGCGCGCTCGTGACCAATCCCAACATCCTGATCTTCGACGAGGCCACCAGCGCCCTCGACTACGAATCGGAAAGCATCGTGCAGCAGAACCTCGCGCGCATCTGCAAGGGCCGCACCGTCATCCTCATCGCCCACCGGCTCTCGACCGTGCGCGACGCAGATCGCATCGTCGTGCTGGATCAAGGCCAGATCGCGGAACAAGGCAAGCACGGCGAACTGCTGAAGATTGATGGCTACTACGCCAAACTCCACCGACATCAAGTTGGTGCTTTCGTAGCTGGATGATCTGACAATGGCCATTCATCTACATCGGGCATGCATCCGTTTCTCTCCCTTTCCCTTCCTCGGGGTAGGGTGTGGGAGAGGGTGCAACCATTCTTTCCCCTCCCCCTTGATGGGGGAGGGCGCGGGAGGGGGCGCGCATGACTGAACCCGAAGCCAATAAACCCCCTCTCCCTCCGGGAGAGGGTGGGGGTGAGGGGAAGTCCTCCCGCCTCACTCGCTTACGTCGCGCCTGGCAGGAATTCCGTGCAGGCCTGCAACGCCACCTCGACGTATGGCGCGCCGCCTGGGCGGAGGCGAAGAAACAGGAACCGGTCGCCGTGCCGAAGGGCCGGGAGCTGGAATTCCTGCCCGCCGTGCTGGAGGTGCAGGAAACCCCGCCGTCGCCGGCCGGGCGCGTGGTGGGCATGGTCATCCTGTCGCTGTTCAGCCTGTTTCTGATCTGGTCGATCTTCGGCCACATCGACATCATCGCCATCGCCCAGGGCAAGATCGTCCCGAGCGGCGGGTCCAAGGTGATCCAGCCGCTCGAAACCGGTGTGATTAAGGCCATTCACGTGCGCGACGGCCAGCGCGTGAAAAAGGGCGACCTCCTGATCGAGATCGATACCAGTGCCGGGGCCGATCGCGAACGGTTGACCAACGAGCACTTGGCCGCATTAACGGAAGTCGCGCGCCTGCGCGCGCTCAATGCCGGCAAATCCACCTTCAAGGCGCCGGAAGGCGCCAAGCCGGAATACATCCGCACCCAGCGCCAGCGGCTACAGGAACAGCTGGCCGAATTCCAGGCACT
>CAKKRZ010000170.1 GCA_919902925.1 Acidiferrobacterales bacterium
GCGGTGTATACCGCTCAGCATGAAAGGAGGTGTCGATGGCCCGCTACAAACCCTACGATGTTCACCAGGACAAGTTCATCCCCGTTTCCTTCCGCGATCAGATCCTGCCGGGTTCCTTTGAATACGCGCTGAGCGAGATCGTCGATCAACACATCGATCTGGCGCCGTTTGCCGCGCGTTACACCAACGATGAAACCGGACGCCTCGCCTACGATCCGGCGGTGCTGCTCAAGATCGTGTTGTACGGCTACTACAAAGGCATCGTCTCCAGCCGCAAGCTGGCCGAAGCCTGCGAACGCCACGTGGTGTTCATGGCCCTGTCCGCCGACACCCGCCCGCACTTCACCACCATCGCGGACTTCATTTCGCAGATGCACCGGGAAGTCACCGGCGTCTTCACCGATGTCTTGCTGTACGCCAGCGAATTGAATCTGATCGGCCAGGACACCTTCGCCATCGACGGCTGTAAATTGCCCAGTAATGCCTCGAAGCAATGGAGCGGTACCCTGAAGGAGCTGCGCCACAAGCAAAAGAAGCTGCACACCGCGGCCCAAAAGATCGTGGCCCGGCATCAAGCGCAAGACGCGCAAGAAAAACTCTCCCCGGTCGTGGCCCAGGAGGAGAAGAAACGCGCCACCTACGAGCGCAAGATCGACAAGATCAAGCGCTTCCTCAAAACCGCCCAGCCGAACCTCGGCCCGAGCGGCAATGAGCGCAAAAGCAACATCACCGACCCGGACAGCGCCAAAATGTCGACGAATCACGGTGTGATTCAAGGCTACAACGGCGTTGCCGTGGTCGACGCCAAACACCAGATCGTGGTCACCGCCGAGACCCACGGTGAAGGCCAGGAGGCGCACCTGCTGGCGCCGATGATCGAGAGCACTCGCCATCAATGCCAGGCCGCCGGGATCGCCGAGGACATCTTCGAGGAAACGAAGCTCACCGCCGATGCCGGCTACTCCAGCCAGAACGGCGTGCAGTACACGCAAGACCATCGGATCGATGCCTACATCGCCGACCGCAGCCATCGAAGCCGCGATCCGGCGTTTGCCGACGCCGATCGTTATAAGGAACGGGCCAGGGAAGACAAGCGCCGCCGCGCCGGCACGAACCCCAACCGCTTCACCGCCCGTGACTTCGACTACGACGCAGCGAACCGCACCTGCCGCTGCCCGGCCGGAAACAATCTTTACCGCAACGGCAACAATATCGACGTCAACGGTTACCTCGGGGTGAAGTTCCGGGGCGCCAAGTCGGTGTGCGGTCCGTGCACACTCCGAAGCCGCTGCCTGACCACACCGGAGACGACCGAAACAAAACAGGTCACGATCTTCATCGGCAAGACCGAAGCCAAGCAGGAATCGCCGATCGAGAAGATGAAGCGCAAGTTCGATACCGTCATGGGACGATTTACCTACAACCAGCGTATTGCCATCGTCGAGCCGGTGTTCGCGAACCTCCAGAACAAGGGCCTGCGACGCTTTACACTGCGAGGCCAACGCAAGGTCGATGCCCAATGGAAGTTGTTCACCCTGGTGCACAATATCGAGAAGATTGCCCACTGCGGGATGAGCTAGAGAGAGCCCGGAAGGAACCATGAATACAGGCTACCTTTTATATAGAAAGACCAGAGTCCGCGGACACCGGTCGGCCGGGAACGGACTAGGTGGGGTTTGGGAAGCGGTTTTTCTACAGGCTCGTT
>CAKKRZ010000171.1 GCA_919902925.1 Acidiferrobacterales bacterium
GCCTTGAACAACTTCGACTTGTCGACGATGTCCACGTGGGCGCGCTTGAAGCAGTTCCACTTGTGGGTCGTCTTGTCGTATACCGAGTTCACGAAGCACTTCCAGTTCTTTTCATCGACAAAGTTCTTGTCCATGCGGTAGTAGAAGCCCGGGTAGCGGCTCTCTTCGCGGAACAGGATGTGCTGCATGTGGGCTTCGGCCGTGAGGATGCGATGGTAGTTCTCCCAGGCGCGCAGCAGTTCGTGCAGGTCCTTGGCACGCATCTTCTGGGCGTCTTCCTTCAGGAACACCAGCTTCTCTTCCGCCACCTTCAACATCTTGTCATTGGTGGTGTAGTAGGTCGCGACGCCGGCCACGTACTCGTCCATGATCTTCTGCAGACGGAATTGCAGCATCTTGGGCGTGATGTAGTGCGGGTTGACGTCGATGGCGGTGGTGTAGTCCTTGTGCGTCAGATAGTTGCGGACCGGATTCCAGATCAGTGCAGCGATCTCTTCCGCGGTTTCCGAGAACTCCGGCTTGAGGTCCTTGTTGTCGACGCAGTACTGCACCATCGACTTCGCGCACATGCGGCCTTCGGCATGCGAACCGGACGAGAACTTGTGGCCCGAGGCGCCCACGCCGTCGCCGGCGGTGAACAGACCCTTGACCGTGGTCATCGAACGGTAGCCCCAGCTCCAGCCCTTCGGCAGGTGCGCGGGGATCTTGCCCTTGTCGGCATGCTCTTCGTCGGTCGGTGCGCCGAGGTCAGTCGGACCCGACACCCAGATGCCGCAGCAGCCGGAATGCGAACCGAGCAGATACGGCTCGGTCGGCATCAACTCGGAGTTCTTCTTCTCCGGCTCGATGTTTTCACCGACCCAGATACCGCACTGGCCGATGCACATGTCGAGGAAGTCTTCCCAGGCTTCGGCTTCCAGATGCTTCACTTCGCGCGGGCTCAGGGTTTCCCTGAGCTTGGCGAGGGCGGTCACGGTGTCCATGTAAATCGGACCGCGACCTTCCTTCATCTCCTTGAGCATCAGGTGATTGCGCAGGCATGATGCCGGCACCGCGGCCTGACCGTACGGCGGGTAGTCGTTGAGCAGTTCCTTGTTCTTGACCATGTACACCTCGCCGTTGGCGTTGGTGGCCTGGGCCTTGAACAGCAGGAACCACGCGCCGACCGGGCCGTAGCCGTCCTTGAAGCGGGCGGGCACGAAGCGGTTTTCCATCATGGTCATCTCGGCGCCGGCCTCGGCGGCCATGGCGTAGGTCGAACCGGCGTTCCACACCGGGTACCAGGCGCGACCGCCGCCCTCGCCGACGGAGCGCGGACGGAATACGTTCACCGCGCCGCCGCACACCAGCAGACAGGCCTTGAACTTGTAGATGTACAGGGTGTTGTCGCGCACCGAGAAACCGGCGGCGCCGGCGACGCGGTTCGGGTCGTTCTTGTCGTTGATCAGACGCACGATGAAGATACGCTCCTGGATGTTCTCCATGCCCAGGGCCTTCTTCGCGGCTTCGGCGACGATCCACTTGTAGGACTCGCCGTTGATCATGATCTGCCACTTGCCCGAACGCACCGGCTTGCCGCCGTCCTTCAGGGCCGGCAGGCCCTTCGAGCCGTCGTGACGCTCGCCTTTCTCGTCGGTCTTCCAGATCGGCAGACCCCATTCTTCGAACAGGTGTACGGAGTCGTCGACGCACCGGCCCAGGTCATAGGCCAGGTCGTCGCGGGTGATGCCCATCAGGTCGTTGCTGACCATGCGCGCGTAGTCGGCGGGGTCCTGATCGCCGATGTAGGTGTTGATCGCCGACAGACCCTGCGCCACGGCGCCGGAACGGTCCATGGCGGCTTTGTCCACCAGTTTGATTTTGAGATCGATCCCCTTCTCGGCCTTGACGGCATCGGCCCAGCGCATGATTTCGTAACCAGCGCCGCAACAGGCCATGCCACCACCGATCATGAGGATGTCGACTTCTTCCTGTACAACTTCGGGTGCTTCAAATGTACCAGCCATTGTCTTGTACCTCGTAGATTGATGTTCGGCGATTCCGCTTACTTCTTGCGGATCAACTCAGCCGGGTTGCCGGGACGATAGCCCTTGGTGATGCCACCGCCGTCGGTACCGGTGAAGAAACCGGTCTTGGTGATGTCGGCGAACTTGGCCGTCGGCTTGCCGTCGTACGGCTTGATCGAGCCTTCCGGTGTGGTGCGGATCGGGAACTTGAAGCGCTTCACGTTGCCATTGCGGAACTTGATGGTCCACATGATCGAGTCGGTGCCGCGCAGCGGCTGCACCATGCCACCGAGCGGAACGATGTCGGCGTAGTGACGGCACTCGATGGCCTGCTGCGGGCAGATCTTGACGCAGCTGTAGCACTCCCAGCACTGCTCCGGCTCCTGGTTGTACGCCTTCATGGCGTGGCCCGTCGCGGAACCGTCCTTGTCCAGCATCATCAGGTCATGCGGGCAGATGTACATGCAAGCGGTCTTGTCCTGACCCTTGCAGCCATCGCACTTGTCGGTACGTACGTATGTTGGCATGGTTGCCTCCAGCTAAGTTGAGTTGAATTTCCGTTAACGTCTGAAACAAATACAAAAAATCGTTGCTCGGCCCCGGCCTACTTGGCCGAATGTCCGGACATCTTGATCTCGACCTTCTCGGTCAGCCCGGCGTAGTACTTGCGCAGGATGGTGAGCACTTCCGGACGCGAGAACTCGCTCGGCACGTCGGCGTTTTCCGACAGCGCCTTGCGCAGCTTGGTGCCGGACAGCAGCAGCCGGTCGGCGCCTTCATGCGGACAGGTGCGGGCGCTGGCCATGCCGCCGCACTTGTAGCACCAGAAGGTCCAGTCGATCTTGAGCGCCTTGGTCTCGAGCGCGTCCTTCGGGATCTCGTCGAAAATGTGGTGCGCGTCGAACGGGCCGTAATAGTCGCCGACGCCGGCGTGGTCGCGGCCGACGATCAGGTGCGAGCAGCCGTAGTTCTGG
>CAKKRZ010000172.1:0-3348 GCA_919902925.1 Acidiferrobacterales bacterium
GGGCGACCCTTCGGGCTTTCTCCCAAAGCCTTGCGGTGCTCAGGCGCGGCATAGGTGGGTTAAGGCCAACACTAGCCGTCAAACCCGTGCGGTGCAATTCGCAGTGCTCTTTGCGACCTACGTTCTACGCGCTGCTACATTACTCGACGTAAATAAAAATTTCTTTACCACGGTATTGATTGATGTGGCTGTGAATGTCTAGCTCTAAACGCTTACCTATAATTTTCCCCGTGTAATCAACTTTGCCTGCCCCAGAAATGGCAGAAAATGAAATGTGACCATTTTGCACCTTAAACGCACCGCTTGAGTCGTATATTCCATCTTGTGTAAGCGATTTCTTTATATCCTCTATTGGAAGGTCTGATGTAATGAGGATTACTTTCTTATCGGGATAGAAGCGCATGTATGTACGATACTCAATATGCCCTGTGCCAGCAGTCTCTACCGTTGTGCTCATGTATATGCCCTCATACAGTATTTTATTTTTGCCAGAAAGGGGTGGGGTCGCAGAAACACTAATTTCGATGGTAAGAAGTATTGATAGAAACAGAAATATTATTCTAACCATGATGTTCATCCTGATGTTTGTTATTGCGAGTAGGGCGCAATGAACGAAGCGAATTGCACCGTATGGGTTTGACGTTCAACCCCCTATGCCGCGCCTGAGCACCGCAAGGCTTTGGGAATACGCCCCGCAGGGGTCGCCCACAGGACGTGGGCGACTGTCCCCCGCGACAGGAGTCGCGTGGGACAGCGTGGGTCCCAAAGCCGCGGAGCGGAAGAACAGCGCGGTATCGGGGGCGGCCTTTTCTTTCGTTCATTTCTTTTGGCCGGACAAAAGAAATGGACCCGGGGAGCGGGGGACGGAGTCCCCGCAAGTAGCCGTTCACAACGCGCACGAAGTGCGCACCAAACATCATTCCCGCACGGAGTGCACAAGAAAATTCACATCCACCCCCGGCCCGAGCGAATAGGTGCGCGAGAGCGGGTTGTAGTGCATGCCGGTCAGTTCGTGTACGTGCAACCCGGCGGAGCGGCACATGCGATCGAGCTCGGAAGGGCGGATGAAGAGTTTGTACTCATGCGTACCCTTGGGCAGCAGCTTCAAGACATATTCGGCGCCGACGATGGCCATCAGCCAGCTCTTGGGATTGCGGTTGATGGTGGAGAAGAACACCTGCCCGCCCGGTTTCACCAGTTGCGCGCAGGCCCGCACGATCGAGGCCGGATCGGGAACGTGCTCGAGCATTTCGAGACAGGTGACCACATCGAAGGACTGCGGGCACTCGCGCGCCAGATCCTCGGTACTGATCTTGCGGTAGTCCACCGATTGTCCCGATTCCCTGAGGTGCAGGCGGGCGACCGCCAGTGGCGCGTCGCCGAGGTCAATACCGGTAACGCGTGCGCCGAGTGCGGCCATGGATTCGGACAGGATGCCGCCGCCGCATCCGACGTCGAGCACGGTCTTGCCCTTGAGTCCGCAACGCTCGTTGATCCAGCGCAGCCGCAGCGGATTGATGTCGTGCAGCGGTTTGAACTCGCTCGACGGATCCCACCAGCGCGAGGCCAGGGCCTCGAACTTGGCGATTTCAGCGGGGTCGACGTTGGCGGCGGTTTGGGTCATGGGCAGGCAGAATCCGGAAATCAGCTGCGCTGATTCGCGGTGAAAATCTTATCACGCCACCCGTGGGCTTGGGCGCGGATCGCGGATTCATCGAGGGTGACGAGTTCGCGACTCTTGAGTAATCGCTGGCCGGCCACCCACACGTCCGTCACCTGATCGCGTGAGCATGCGTAGACAATCTGCGAGGTCGGGTCGTAGACCGGTTCGGTGGCGACGGCCGACAGATCAATGGCGATGAGATCGGCGGCCTTGCCTGGCTTGAGCGAGCCGATGCGGTCATCCAGGCCCAGCGCGCGGGCGCCGTTCAGCGTCGCCATGGCCAGCGCCTGGTGAGCGGGCAGGGCGGTGGCCGAGCCCGCCACGCCCTTGGCCAGCAAAGCGGCCAGTTGCAGTTCCTTCAGCATGTCGAGATTGTTGTTACTGGCGGCACCGTCGGTGCCGAGTGCGACGTTGATGCCGGCTTCCATGAGCTTCTGAACCGGGCAGAACCCACTCGCCAGTTTCAGGTTGGAGGCCGGGCAGTGCACCACACTCAGGTTCTGTCGCGCCGCGGCAGCGATTTCCGCCGGCAGGAGCTGGGTCATGTGCACGGCCATGAAACGCGGGCCCAGCAGCCCCAGCCGCGCCAGCCGTTCGAGCGGGCGTACTCCGTGGTGGGTCTCGGATTCCGATACCTCATGCGCCGTTTCGTGCACGTGCATGTGCACCGGCAAGCCAAGTTCCTCGGCGTAGGTGACAATCTTTTCCAGCGGTCCGTCGGAGACGGTATAGGGGGCATGCGGCGCAAAGGCGGTGTGCACGTGCGGGCTGTGCCGCAGTTCGTCATGCAGGCGCAGGCATTTGTGCAGGTACTCGTCGGCGTTCTGGGCCCAGGCACTGGGAAAATCCAGCACGATCAGGCCGACCACGGCGCGCAGGCCGGCGGTTTCGGCGGCACGGGCCGTGACATCGGCAAAGAAATACATGTCGTTAAAGCAGGTCGTGCCGCCCTTGATCATCTCGGCCATCGCCAGTTCAGTACCGGCGCGCACGAATTCCTCGCCCACCCATTTTGCCTCGGCCGGCCAGATGTGGTGCTGCAACCAGTCCATGAGCGGCAGATCGTCGGCCAGACCGCGGAACAGGGTCATGGCCGCGTGGGTGTGGGCGTTTACGAATCCGGGCAGCAGGGCGTGGTTTTCCAGCGAAACGATCTCGCCGGCGCGGAAGCGTTGCCGTGCCTCCACCGCGGGCAAAATGGCGGCGATCTCGCCATTGCGGACTGCGACGCTGTGGTGTTCCAGCACGGATCCGGCCGGCTCGACCGGTATCACCCAGCGCGCATCAATGACGAAATCGGCGGGTTCGCTCATGACGGCGCAGTATACCCAGTACGATTGCCCCAAGGTATGGCATGCGCCCGCTGACGCACGGCTGTCTTTGTTCAATTACAATCGTGCCGGGTCAATAACTCACGCTGCCATTGCCCAGGACAGACCGATGACAGAGCTTGCCTACGATCGCATCCGCGCCGTGGAGTGGAAAGACGACCGCCTGGTACTGATCGACCAGCGCCGGCTGCCGGCTTCTATCGAGCATCTATATATAGAGGGCGTGGCCACGGCGGCCGAGGCCATCCGTAATATGGTGGTGCGCGGGGCGCCGGCGATCGGGATTACCGCGGCCTACGCCATCGTGATTGCAGCCAGAACCCGCTATCTGGCTGACCCGACCGGCTGGAAACA
>CAKKRZ010000172.1:3448-35048 GCA_919902925.1 Acidiferrobacterales bacterium
TGATTGAACCCGGCAGCGGCGTGTTAACGCATTGCAATACCGGTGCACTGGCCACGGGCGGTTATGGCACCGCGCTGGGCGTGATCCGTTCCGGTTATGCGAATGGACGAATTGTCCATGTCTATGCCGATGAGACCCGTCCGTGGCTGCAAGGTGCGCGCCTGACCATGTGGGAGTTGATGCAGGAAGGCATCCCGGTCACGCTGATCGCGGATTCCGCCGCCGCCTTCCTGATGAAGCAGGGCAAGGTGAAGTGGGTGATCGTCGGCGCCGACCGTATCGCCGCCAACGGCGATACCGCCAACAAGATTGGCACCTACATGGCCGCCGTCGCGGCACGCCATCATGGCGTAAAGTTCATGGTGGTGGCGCCGACGTCGACGGTCGACATGGGCACGCCCGACGGCAGCGCCATCCCGATCGAAAACCGCGCCGAATCCGAAGTGCTGGGCTGCGGCGGCCAACGAATGGTTCCGGAGGGTGCTAAGGCCTGGAATCCGGCTTTCGATGTCACGCCCTGCGGGCTCATCGATGCCATCGTCACCGAGCGCGGGGTTGTGACCAATCCCGACCGCCAAAAACTGGCGGCCCTCATGGCCGGCTGATGTCGTTCCGCAGTCCTCTTTTAAACCCCTGATTCGGATGCAGAAACAGGGGTATCCGTGCTAGAATCCACGCCTTCGCGAACCCGCGTGCTTGCCTGAAATAACAATAGTAATCATGAAGTTATCCCCTCTGTGACCACCGAAGCTTTCGCCAAGGAGACCGTTCCGGTCAATCTCGAAGACGAGATGCGCAAATCGTACCTCGATTACGCCATGAGCGTGATCGTGGGCCGCGCGCTGCCGGACGTGCGTGACGGACTGAAGCCAGTGCACCGGCGCGTGTTGTTCGCCATGCACGAACTCAGCAACGACTGGAACAAGCCCTACAAGAAGTCGGCGCGCGTGGTCGGTGACGTGATCGGTAAATATCACCCGCACGGCGATTCGGCGGTATACGACACCATCGTGCGCATGGCGCAGGATTTCTCGATGCGCTACCTGCTGGTCGACGGGCAGGGAAACTTCGGCTCGATCGATGGCGATGCCCCCGCGGCCATGCGCTACACCGAAATCCGCATGAGCCGGATGGCACACGAACTGCTGGCCGACCTGGAGAAAGAGACGGTCGACTTCGGGCCGAACTACGACGGCAGCGAGCACGAACCGCTGGTGATGCCGACCCGGGTGCCGAATCTGCTGGTCAACGGCTCCTCGGGCATCGCCGTGGGCATGGCGACCAACATCCCGCCGCACAACCTGACCGAGGTGGTGAATGCCTGCCTGGCGCTGATCGACAAGCCCGACAGCAGCATCGACGACCTGATGCAGCTGGTGCCGGCGCCCGACTTCCCGACTGCCGGCATCCTTTATGGCGTCGACGAAATCCGCCAGGCCTATCGCACCGGCCGTGGGCGCGTGGTCATCCGTGCGCGCGCCGCGGTCGAGACCGACGAGAAGCGCGGGCGTCAGAGCATTATCGTCACCGAATTGCCGTACCAGGTGAACAAGGCCAATCTGCTCGAAAAGATCGCCGAGCTGGTCAAGGACGGCAAGATCGAAGGCATCAGCGAACTGCGCGACGAGTCCGACAAGAGCGGCATGCGCATGGTGGTCGAGGTGAAACGCGGCGAAAACGCCGACGTGATCCTGAATAATCTCTTCGAACACACCGCCATGCAAAGTGTGTTCGGCGTGAACATGGTGGCACTGGTCGGCGGCCAGCCGCGGTTGCTCAACCTGAAGGAATTGCTGGACGCCTTTCTCGCCCACCGTCGCGAGGTGGTCACGCGCCGCTCGATATTCGAACTGCGCAAGTCACGCGACCGCGCCCATGTGCTGGAAGGCCTGGCGGTGGCGCTGGAAAGCATCGACGAGATGATCGCGCTCATCAAGGCCGCCAAGGATCCGGAAGAGGCCCGCGAGAAGATGATGGCGCGCCACTGGCCGGCCAAGGTCGTGACGCAGTTGCTGGCCGAGGGCAATGCGCAGCTGACCCGCCCCGAAGGGCTCGCCGTCGCCTATGGGCTGACCCCGAAGGGCTACCGGCTGACCGAGGTTCAGGCGCAGGCGATCCTCGATCTCAAGCTGCATCGCCTGACCGGCCTGGAACAGGAAAAGCTGCGCGAAGAGTACCGCGACATCCTCAAGACCATCGTCGATCTGCTCGACATCCTCTCCAACCCGGGGCGGCTGATGCGCGTGATCCGCGAAGAACTGACCGCCATCCGCGAGCAATATGGCGATGAGCGCCGCAGCGAGATTGTCGCGCAGCGCATCTCGCTCAAGATGGAGGACCTGATCGTCGATGAGGACGTGGTGGTCACGCTGTCCCACACCGGTTACGTCAAGGCGCAGCCGCTGACCGATTACCGCGCCCAGCGCCGTGGCGGCCGCGGCAAGATCGCCACGCGCATGAAGGAAGAGGATTTTGTCGACCAGTTGCTGATCGCCAGCACGCACGCCAACGTCCTCTGCTTCAGTAATCGTGGGCGGGTCTACTGGCTCAAGGTCTACGAGATTCCGCAGGCGGGCCGTGAGGCGCGCGGCAAACCCATTATCCAGCTGCTCAATCTGCAGGAAGGCGAACAAATCCAGGCCATCCTGCCGGTGCGCGATTTCGCGCAAGGCGGATTCGTCTTCCAGGCGACCTCGGATGGCACGGTCAAGAAGACGGCGCTGGTGGAATTCTCGCGGCCCCGGCCGAGCGGCATCATTGCCATCGATCTGCAGGAGGGCAATCGCCTGATCGGTGTCGGCCTGACCGACGGTCAGTGCGACATCCTGCTGTTCAGCGACGCCGGCAAGGTGGCGCGCTTCCCGGAAGAAGAAGTGCGCGCCATGGGCCGTTCCGCCCGCGGCGTGCGCGGGCTCTCGCTCGCCAAGGGCCAGTCGGTGATCGGCCTCATCATCGCCACCCCGGCGCACGCGACCGGCGCGCCACAGGTGTTGACCGCCACCGAACACGGTTACGGCAAGCGCACACCGCTGGCCGATTATCCCAAGCATCACCGTGGCGGCCAGGGTGTCATTTCAATCCAGGTGAACGAACGCAATGGCGCCGTGGTTGGCGCGATCTTGGTCAACGACAGCGACCAGGTGATGCTGATCTCAAGTGGCGGTACGCTGATTCGCACGCGCGTATCCGAGATTTCGAGCGTCGGCCGCAACACCCAGGGTGTACGGCTGATGGAACCGGACGAGGGCGAGACCCTGGCCGGGATGGAAAAAGTGGCCGAAGAGGGCGATGAGCAATTACTTCCTGTCGCCAAGGCGTGAAGCGCGCAAAGAACTTCCGGATTTGATCTTCTCTGCGTTCTTCGCGTCTCGGCGGCAAACAGCCTTATCAATGGATTTATCGTCATCATGACAAAAGTTTTCAATTTCAGTGCGGGTCCGGCGGTGTTGCCGGCCGACGTGTTGCAACGCGCCCAGCAGGAGCTGGCCGACTGGCACGGCAGCGGCATGTCAGTGATGGAAATGAGCCATCGCGGCAAGGAGTTCATGGCCATCGCCGCCAAGGCCGAGGCCGACCTGCGCGAACTCATGAAGATCCCGGCGAACTACAAGGTGCTGTTCCTGCAGGGCGGGGCGAGCGCGCAGTTTGCCATGGTGCCGATGAACCTGCTGCGCGGCAAGAAAGGCGCAGACTACATAAACACCGGCGAGTGGTCGAAGAAGGCCATCAAGGAGGCGAAGCGATACTGCGCCGTCAATGTCGCCGCCAGCAGCGAGGCGGTCAAGTTCACGACCGTGCCGCCGCGAGAGGACTGGAAGCTCGATCCCCAGGCTGCCTACGTGCACTACACCCCAAACGAGACCATCGGTGGTGTCGAGTTCCAGCTCATCCCCGACACCGGCGGCGTTCCGCTGGTGGCCGACATGTCCTCGACCATCCTGTCACGACCGGTGGACGTGAGCCGCTTCGGGTTGATCTATGCCGGTGCGCAGAAAAATATCGGCCCGGCCGGACTGACCATCGTGATCGTTCGCGAGGATCTCCTGGGCGAGGCGCTGCTCGGTACGCCATCGACCTTCGAATACAAAATCGCCGCCGATAACGACTCGATGTACAACACCCCGCCCACCTACGCCTGGTACATGGCCGGCCTGGTGTTCGATTGGCTGAAGCAGCAGGGCGGTCTGGCCGGCATGGCGCAGATCAACGAGCGCAAGGCGCAGAAGCTTTATGCCTGCATCGACGGCAGCCGGGGCTTTTACCGCAATCCGGTCGAACCGAATTGCCGTTCGTGGATGAACATACCCTTCACGCTGGCCGACGCCGCCCTCGACGAGGCCTTCCTGAAGGGCGCCAAGGCGGCCGGTCTGCTGCAACTCAAGGGGCACCGTTCGGTGGGGGGCATGCGCGCCTCGATCTATAACGCCATGCCGGAGGCGGGTATCGACGCCCTGACCGCCTACATGAGAGAATTCGCAGGGAAACAAGGTTAAGTTAAATGTATAACATACAGATATTAAATAATATTTCATCGCTCGGTCTTAGCCGGTTGCCGGCGGAGTCCTACCGGGTCGACACCGACATCAAGGCGCCGGACGCAATCCTGCTGCGCTCCTTCAAGATGCACGACATGGAAATTCCGCAGAGCCTGCTGGCCGTTGGCCGTGCCGGCGCCGGCGTGAATAACATCCCGGTAGCCAAGCTCTCCAAGCTCGGCATCCCGGTTTTCAATGCGCCCGGTGCGAATGCCAACGCCGTGAAGGAGCTGGTCATCGCCGGCCTGATCCTCGGCTGCCGCCAGATCTGCCAGGCCTGGGACTATTCGCGCCAGCTACAGGGCAGCGACGAGGAGATCAACAAGGCCGTCGAGGCCGGCAAGAAAAAATTCGCCGGTTTCGAGTTGCCGGGGCGCACGCTGGGCGTGATCGGCCTTGGTTCAATCGGTCGCCACGTGGCCAATGCCGCCATCGGTCTGGGCATGAAGGTGATCGGTTTCGATCCCGGCCTGACGGTGGAGGGCGCCTGGCAGTTGTCGTCCAGCGTGCATCGCGCCGCCAGCGTCGACGAGCTGTTGCGGAATTCCGATTTCGTCACTTTCCACGTGCCGCTCAGCGACAAAACCCGCAACATGATCAACGCCGAGCGCCTCAAGCTGATGAAGCCGGGCGTGGTGCTGCTCAACTTCGCGCGCGAAGGCATCATTGACGATGCCGCGGTGTCGGCCGCCATCAAGGTCGGCAAGGTCTACGGTTACATCTGCGATTTTCCGAGCAACCTGCTCAAAAACCACGAGCGCGTCATTACCCTGCCGCACCTCGGTGCCTCCACGCAGGAGGCCGAGGACAACTGTGCCATGATGGTGGTGGATCAGGTGCGCGACTTCCTGGAGAACGGCAATATCCGTCACAGCGTCAACTTCCCGGACGTGGTGGTGCCGCGCGCCTCGGATCACCGGCTGGTGGTCGCCAATGCCAACGTGCCGAACATGCTGGGACAGATTTCCGAAACTCTCGGCCACGCCGGGCTCAACATCCTCGACATGGTCAACATGTCGCGTGCCGATCTCGCCTACACGCTGGCCGATCTCGACAGTGTGATCGGCGAAGACGTGCGTCAGCGAATCGCCGCCATCCCGGGCGTACTGAAGGCGCGCGTCGTGCCTCCACCGGTCGGAACCTGACGCCCGCATGGCCCGACGACGCCAAAACGCCGGGCTCGCGCGCCGCCGCCGCGCGATCGACACGCTCGACGCCGGGATTCAGAAACTGCTGACACGCCGTGCCGAGCACGCCCAAGCCATTGCCGGGGTCAAGCAGGGCGGTAAGGACGGCAGCGTCTACCGGCCGGAACGCGAGGCGCAGATACTGCACAAGGTCAAGGCACGCAACCGTGGTCCGTTACGCGATGAAAACCTGACGCGCATTTACCGCGAAATCGTTTCCAGCTGCCGGGCGCTCGAACAGGACCTGTCGGTCGCCTTCCTGGGTCCGGAAGGCACCTTCACGGAAGAAGCGGCGCTCAAGCATTTCGGCCACGCGGTCACGGCGTTGCCGCTGGCGGCCATTGACGAAGTCTTCCGCGAAGTGGAGTCGGGCAACGCCGCTTATGGCGTTGTGCCGATCGAAAATTCGACCGAGGGCGTCATCAACCATACGCTCGACATGTTCATGGTCTCGTCGCTGAAAATCTGCGGCGAGGTTGAACTGCCGATCCATCATCATCTGCTGGGCCGCCGCGCCAGATCGCGTCGGGTGAAACGCGTGGTCTCGCACCAGCAATCGCTGGCCCAGTGCCGCGAGTGGCTGGATGCCAACCTGCCCGGCGTCGAGCGCGTGGCGGTCTCCAGCAACGCCGAAGCGGCGCGGCTGGCATCGCGCAGCGCCGGATTGCTCGCGATCGCCGGTGAATCGGCGGCCCGTCGTTACGGACTCACCAGTCTGGCGGTGAACATCGAGGACCGGCCGGACAACGCCACCCGCTTTCTCGTCATCGGCCGGCAGGCCGCTGCCCCCAGCGGCAACGACAAGACCACCCTGATGCTGTCCGGACGCAATCGTCCGGGCGCGCTCTCCCGCCTGCTGGCACCGTTGGCGCGACGCAAAATCAACATGACGCGCATCGAATCGCGCCCGTCACGCGCCAGCCGCTGGGAGTACGTGTTCTTTATCGACCTCGACGGTCACATCAAGAGCCGCAAGCTGGCGCTGGCGCTTGCCGACCTCGAAAAGGAAGCGGCGTTCATGAAATGGCTGGGTTCCTATCCAAAGGCTATTGGCTGAGGCGGACGTGATCCGTCCCGCCCAGGCCGTCGAGGATTGCGACCGCTGGTTGCCGCTGGCGCGTGCCGGGGTGCGCGCGCTTTCGCCCTATGTGCCGGGCAAGCCCATTGAGGAGCTTGAACGCCAGTACGGTGTTCGCCACATCATCAAGCTGGCCAGCAACGAGAATCCACTCGGGCCCGGGAAGCGCGCACTGAAAGCGGCGCGCGCCGCGCTCGATGATATTGCCCGCTACCCGGATGGCAACGGCTTCGCGCTGAAGCAGCGGTTGGCCGGGCACCACCGGCTGACACCCGCCCACATCACGCTCGGCAATGGATCGAACGATATCCTCGAACTCGTCACCCGTGCCTTCGTGGGGCCGGAGCACGAGGTCATATTTTCGGACCATGCCTTCGCGGTTTACCCGATCGTGACCCAGGCGGTCGGTGCCCGGCCCGTGACCACGCCGGCGCGCCACTGGGGTCACGATCTGGATGCCATGCGCGCCGCCATCACGCCGCGCACGCGTCTGGTGTTTATCGCCAATCCGAACAACCCGACTGGCACCTGGCTGCGCCGATCCGAACTGGAACCCTTTTTGGAGAATCTGCCGCCGACCGTGCTGGCCGTGCTCGATGAAGCCTATTTCGAGTACGTGCGCGAACCCGACTATCCGGATGGCGCGTCCTGGATCGGGCGTTTTCCGGGACTGCTGGTGACGCGCACCTTTTCCAAGGCGCACGGCCTGGCCGGGCTGCGCGTGGGCTACGGTCTGTCCAGCCCGGCGATTGCCGATATTCTCAATCGCGTGCGCCAGCCGTTCAATGTCAACAGTGTGGCGCTGGCGGCGGCCGTTGCCGCGCTCGACGACGCCGAACACCTTGAGCGATCTCTGCGCATGAACAGCGACGGCATGCGCCAACTGCTGCACGGGTTCGAGAAGCTCGGCCTGAGTTCCATTCCGTCGGCGGGCAACTTCGTCTGCGTCGACCTCGGCCGTCCCGCCGCGCCGGCCTACGAGGCACTGTTGCGCGAAGGGGTGATTGTCCGGCCGGTGGCCAACTACGGCATGCCGCATCATCTCCGGGTAACCGTCGGGCTTCCCGAAGAGAACGAGCGATTCTTGAAAGCCCTGGAAAAAGTTCTAGGGACTAAGGACTGAGGACTCCGACATGAACACCTATATCACAGTCCTGAGTCTTGGGACCTCAGTCCTCAGTCCTCAGTCCTGAGTCCTATGATTAATCGTCTCGCCATCATCGGTGTCGGCCTTATCGGCGGCTCGCTGGCCCGGGCCCTGAAGGAGGTCGATGCGGTACGCGAAATCGTCGGCTTCGGCCGCAGCGTTGGCAACCTCCAGTTGGCCATCGAGCTCGGTGTCATCGATCGTGCCGCCGTCAACGCCGCCGACGCCGTGCGCGACGCGGAGCTGGTAGTGATTGCGGTGCCGGTGGGCAACAGCGGTGAAATCTTGCGGCTCATGGCGCCGGCACTGGCGCCGGACACGATCGTGACCGACGTGGGCAGCGTGAAGGGTTCGGTCATCGCCGCGGCCAGGCGTGCGTTGGGTGACCGTTTTCCGAATTTCGTGCCCGGCCATCCGCTGGCCGGCACCGAGCAATCCGGGGTCGGTGCCTCGCACGCCGGCCTGTTCCGCGACCGGCGCGTGATATTGACCCCCGAAATCGATACGCGTCCCGCCGCCACGGCGCAGGTCTCGGCGCTGTGGAAGACGGCCGGCGCCGACGTGGTGACCATGAGCGCCGAGCTGCACGACCGCGTGCTGGCGGCCTCGAGCCACCTCCCGCACGTGCTGGCCTATACGCTGGTGGACATGCTGGTGCGACACGACGACCACAAGGCTGTATTCGACTGCGCGGCCGGCGGCTTTCTCGATTTCACGCGCATTGCCGCCAGCGATCCGGTCATGTGGCGCGACATCTGTCTGGCCAATCGGGCCGCGCTCGCACCGCTCCTGCGGCAATATCAGGGCGAGCTCGACGAGTTGATCCGGGCCGTCGACGAGGGTGACGGCGCATGGATGCTGGATATATTTACGCGCGCCAAGCATGCCCGCGACGCGCTCAACAAGAAAATGTAATATTTTTGAAACGCAGATAAACGCAGATAAACGCAGATTTTAGAAAAGATGAACGCAGATTGCCGGAGCATTTTCTTTCGTTGTCATCTGCGTTTATCGATTTATGAATCCGCGTTCATCTGCGGTTCCAGATATCTTTATGAATAACTCAATCGATTATCGGGTCCAGCCCGGCGGGCATTTGAGCGGCCGAATCCGTGTGCCCGGTGACAAGTCCATTTCCCACCGTTCGGTGATGCTGGGTTCGCTGGCGGAAGGCAAGACCGAGGTCACCGGCCTGCTCGAGGGCGAGGATGTGCTCTCCACGCTCGGCGCCTTCCGGGCCATGGGTGTTCACGCCGAGGGCCCCACCCACGGCCGGCTGGTGATTCACGGCGTCGGGCTGCACGGGCTCAAGCCCCCGGCGGACCCGCTCGACATGGGCAACTCCGGCACGGCCATGCGCCTGATGGCCGGCCTGGTGGCCGGGCAGGCTTTTAACGCGGTGCTGATCGGCGACGAATCGTTGTCGAAGCGGCCCATGAAGCGAGTCGCCGATCCGCTGGCGATGATGGGCGCGCGCATCGAGACCGCCGAGGGCGGGCGACCGCCCCTGCGCATCCAGGGCGGCCAGAAACTGCGCGGCATCGATTATCAAATGCCCATGGCCAGCGCCCAGGTGAAATCCTGCCTGTTGCTGGCGGGCCTGTTCGCCGAGGGCGAGACGCGCGTCACCGAACCGGCGCCGACCCGCGATCACACCGAGCGCATGCTGCGCGGTTTCGGCTATGACGTGCGGGTAGCGGCGCGAGCCGAGGAGCAGGGACCCGCGAAGCGAGATGCGACCGGCGAGTCGCCGCAAGGCCGCCGACAACTCGGAGTTTCAGGCGGGCAGGACACAACGGAGGCGGCGGGCCGCACCGTCAGCTTGCGCGGCGGCGGCCACCTCCGGGGCGGCCGTCTCGACGTGCCGGCCGACATCTCCTCGGCAACCTTTTTCCTGGTCGGTGCCTCGATTGCGCCGGGCTCCGACCTGCTGCTGGAGCACGTCGGCATCAACCCGACGCGCATCGGCGTAATCAACATCCTGCGCCTGATGGGCGCCGACCTGTCGCTGGAAAACCCGCGCGACGTGGGCGGAGAGCCGGTGGCGGACATCCGCGTGCGCCATGCGCGCCTGCGCGGCATCGACATCCCGCTCGACCAGGTGCCCCTGGCCATCGATGAATTCCCGGCGCTGTTCATCGCCGCCGCCTGCGCGGATGGGAAGACGACCCTGCGCGGGGCCGAAGAGCTGCGCGTGAAGGAATCCGACCGCATCGCCGTCATGGCCCATGGCCTGCAAGCGCTTGGTATCCAGGCGCAGGAGACGCCGGACGGCATCGTCATCCACGGCGGCCCATTGCAGGGCGGCACGGTCGACAGCGACGGCGATCATCGCATCGCCATGAGCTTCGCCATCGCGGCCCTGAGGGCCTCGGGCCCGATCACGGTGCGCGACTGCAAGAATGTCGATACTTCGTTTCCGGGCTTTGTCGAGCTCGCTGCTCGGGTGGGTTTACGTATCGAGTCAAGAACTGGCAAGGACTGAGGACTAAGGTCATAGGACTGATCTCTCAGTCCTTGGTCCTCAGCACTCAGTCCTGTGTGAGGTTATGATGAAACAGAGGAGTACACCCATTACCCATCACACAGTTCCCGTCGTCACCATCGACGGCCCCAGCGGCTCGGGGAAGGGGACCATCGGCCAGCTCCTGGCGAAGCAACTGGGCTGGCATTTCCTGGACAGCGGGGCGATGTATCGCATCGCCGGCCTGGCCGCGACGCTGAAGGGTGTCGATCTGTCCCAGGACGCGAGCGTGGCCGAGGTGGCCCGCGCCATGCGGGTGCAGTTTGTCCCGGCCGGGCCGGGCGAGCCGGTGCGGGTAGTGCTCGATGGGCACGACGTGGGCGATGAGTTGCGCACGGAGGAGGGCGGCCGGCGAGCCTCGCTGGTGGCGGCCCTGCCCGGCGTGCGGGAAGCGCTGCTGGAGAAACAACGGGCCTTTCGCCAAGCGCCGGGGCTGGTGGCGGACGGTCGGGACATGGGCACCACGGTCTTCCCGGACGCCATACTTAAGATATACCTGACGGCCTCGGCCGAGCTGCGGGCCGAGCGACGCTATAAGCAGTTGAAGGAAAAGGGGTTCGATGCTAACCTTCCGCGGCTTTTGGATGAGATCCGCGAGCGGGATCAACGGGATGCGGAACGTACCGCCTCCCCCCTGAAACCCGCTCCCGATGCCAGCATCCTGGACAGTTCGCCCCTGAGTATTTCCGAGGTGGTCGATCGCATCGCCGCGCTGTTGCAGACACGGCGCGCGGACTGTTCCTGGTAGCTGGCCTCCGGATCTCCGTGTTTAACCCAACCCAGCCGCGGTTTTCCGGGAATCACCGCGGGCGTCCTGCTGGCTTACCTCCCCCGGAACGTTGCAGGAGTTTATGACCGAAAGTTTTGCACAGATGTTCGCGGAGAGTATCTCCAAGACGCAGTTCCAGCCGGGCCAGCTCGTCATCGGCGAAGTGGTCCACGTCGATGACGACACCGTCACCGTTTACGCGGGCCTGAAATCCGAAGGCATTATCCCCGCCTCAGAATTCCGTGAACCGGGCGGCGCCATGACCGTCAAGGTCGGCGACCGCGTGGAAGTGGTAGTCGAAATGCTCGCCGATCTCAACGGCGAGACGCGCCTGTCGCGCGAGAAGGCCCAGCGCGTCAAGGCCTGGGATGACCTGGAAAAAGCCCACGAGGAGCAGTCCATCGTCACCGGCGTCCTGACCGGCAAGGTCAAGGGCGGCTTCACCGTTGCCGTGGCGGGCGTGCGCGCCTTCCTGCCGAGTTCGCTGGTCGATGTTCGTCCGGTGCGCGACCCGAGCTACCTCGAAGGCAAAGAGCTCGAATTCAAGGTTATTAAGATCGACAAGAAGCGCTCGAACGTGGTGGTCTCGCGTCGCGCCGTGGTCGAGAAGGAAATGTCGGCCGAGCGCCAGGAATTCCTGAACACGCTGGTAGAAGGCCAGACCGTCAAGGGCGTCGTCAAGAACCTGACCGACTACGGTGCGTTCATCGACCTGGGCGGTATCGACGGCCTGCTGCACATCACCGACATGGCCTGGAAGCGCATCAAGCATCCGTCCGAGATGCTCAAGGTCGGCGACGAGATCGAGGCCCGGGTGCTGCGCTTCGAGCGCGACCGCAACCGCGTGTCGCTCGGCATCAAGCAGCTGGGTGACGATCCGTGGGTCGATATCCAGCGCCGCTATCCGGAGCGTACCCGTCTGTTCGGCAAGATCACCAACATCACCGACTACGGCTCATTCGTTGAGATCGAACCGGGCGTCGAGGGTCTGGTGCACGTTTCCGAGATGGACTGGACCAACAAGAATATCCACCCGTCCAAGGTCGTGCAGCTCGGCGACGAGGTCGAGGTGATGATCCTCGATATCGATCTGGAACGTCGCCGCATCTCGCTCGGCATGAAGCAGTGCAAGCCGAACCCGTGGGAAGAATTTTCCGCCAACCACCAGAAGAACGAGAAGATCACCGGCAAGATCAAGTCGATCACCGACTTCGGCATCTTCGTTGGCCTGGAAGGTGGCATCGACGGGCTTATTCACCTGTCCGACCTGTCCTGGAGCCGCACCGGTGAGGAAGCCGTGCGCGACTTCAAGAAGGGCGACGAGGTGGAGGCCATCATTCTGGCCGTCGATCCGGAGCGCGAACGCATTTCGCTGGGACTCAAACAGCTCGATGGCGACCCGTTTGCTTCCTTTGTCGGCGTCAATGGCAAGGGTTCGATCGTCAAGGGCATCGTCACGGCCGTCGAGGCCAAGGGTGCCACCGTCAAGCTGGGCGACGATATCGAAGGGTATCTGCGCGCCTCGGAGCTGTCGCGCGATCGCATCGAGGATGCGCGCTCGCTGCTCAAGGAAGGCGACGAGGTGGAGGCCAAGATCACCGCCATCGACCGCAAGACCCGCAAGATCTCGCTGTCGGTCAAGGCCAAGGACATGCAGGAAGAAACCGAGGCAGTTCAGGAGTACACGCGCAAGGGCACGTCCGGCGGTACCACCCTCGGCGATATCCTCAAGGACAAGCTGGGCAGCCAGGGTGAGGAGGGGTAGTCGCGAATGCACTTAACGTGCATTCGCGCCGACCAACGCCGCGCCATGGAAGGCGCGGCCGGGGTATATCCAGGGCGTTGGTGCGCCGCCAGGGATGGCATGAAACCCCTTGCAACTGTGGTACGAATTTCCTATAGATAGAAAGCATGACCAAGTCCGAACTGATCGCCGTCCTGTCCACCGCGCAGCCGCAGTTGCAGCCGCGCGACGTGGAACTGGCGGTCAAGGAACTGCTGGAGCAGATGTCGGCGGCGCTGTCCTCGGGCCAGCGCATCGAGGTCCGCGGCTTTGGCAGTTTCTCGCTGCACTACCGGCCACCGCGCACCGGTCGCAACCCCAAGACCGGCGCCGCGGTGCGTGTCCCCGACAAGTACGTCCCGCATTTCAAGCCCGGCAAGGAGCTGCGCGAGCGGGTCAACGGCGGCGAGGCGGATACCGACAAACCGGCCGGCGGGGGCAGTTGAACCCGGCTTGTCACAGGTTCGCGGGCGGAATATAAACGGCATGGCAGACCCCATGCCGTTTTTTCTGTGCGTCGCCCGGCCCGGCCGGGTGGCGGCCGGTAACGCAGCATCCACGTCGGAGGCCACATGAAACGCCTGATCTATCTGCTCGCCGCCATCGTCGCCGGTTTTGCCGGCCTGACTTTTGCCATCCAGAACCGCCAGATGATCGACCTTAACTACTATTTTGGATTTGAGTGGCACGGGCCGGTATCGGTGGCGCTGCTCGTGGCCATGACCTTCGGCATCTCGGTCGGCTATATCGCCAGCCTGCGCACGGTGGTGCGCATGCAGCGGCAACTGGCCCGCGCGCGCAAGGAGGTCCGCCAGGCTGAGCAGGAAGTTCGTAACTTGCGGGCGCTGCCCATCAAAGATGTCCTTTGATTATGAGGGCCCGTTGAAATTCGCGCAGGTGAAATCGGCGCAGGTGGCAAAAATCGCATTCCCCCCTCCAGGCTGGAATGGGGATTGTCACCCACTTCCCCTCTCCCTCTGGGAGAGGGCAAAGGGTGAGGGCGGTGGGCCCTCATCCCCAACCCTTCTCCCGCAAGGAGAAGCCGCAAGCTGGCCTTCCATGGCCCGCGGCCCTCGCCTCGATCCTATCGGCGAAGGGAGCGAGCCGTTGCGCTTCGCGCATTGGTTTATTCTGGGCGAGGGGGAGGGAGTAATTCGCGGCGACTCGTCGGGGCGAGCGACTTCTCGCTCGCTTTTCAACAGAGGCGATTTTGATGTCCTTTGATTTTGATTTCCGCGACCTGCTTTGGCTGCTGTTGCCGGTGGCCGCGGCCTCGGGGTGGCTGGCCGCGCGTCTCGATCTGCGTCGGCATGGCCGGCAGAAGCTCGATCTGCCCGCCGCCTATTTCCAGGGGCTCAACTATCTTCTCAACGAGCAACCGGACAAGGCCATCGAGGTCTTCCTGCGCGTGCTCGAAGTCAATTCCGAAACGGTCGAGACCCACCTGGCGCTCGGCAGTCTGTTCCGCCGCCGCGGCGAGGTGGAGCGCGCCATCCGCGTGCATCAGAACCTGATCGCCCGGCCGACCCTCGACAAGGACCAGCGCTCCAAGGCGTTGCTGGAACTCGGTCACGATTACTTCAAGGCCGGTCTGCTTGACCGCGCCGAGAACCTGTTTCTCGAACTGACCGAGCTTCGTGCCCACAGCGAGCCGGCGCTGCGCCAGTTGTTGCACATCTACCAGCAGGAGCGCGATTGGGAAAAGGCCATCGCCGTGGCCCGCAAGCTGGCGCGCGTGTCCGACAAGAACATGGACGCGGTCATCGCCCAATACTGGTGCGAGCTGGCCGAGGCGGCGGCATCGCGCGGCAACCTGGGGCTGGCGCGCGAGGCCTTGCGCGACGCGCTCAAGGCGGACCGTAACTGCGTGCGCGCCAGCATCCTGTCGGGCGACCTGGCGCTGAAGGAGAACGATCCGCGCGAGGCCATCCAGCGCTGGCGACACATCGAAGAGCAGGATCCGCGTTATCTCGGCGAGGTCGCCCAGCGGATCGCCGACGCCTATCGTCAACTCGACGACGGCGAGGGGCTGCACGACTATTTCCGCCGTGTGCATGCACACGGCGGTGAACATGCCGTGGCATTGATCCTGGCCGGTATCATCCGCGCGCGCGACGGGCGCAAGGCGGCGGAGCATTTTGTGATCGACTGGCTGCGCCACCGGCCCAACGTGCACGGTCTGCACGAACTGATCAGCCTGAATCTGGAAGAGGTGCAAGGCCAGACCCATCGGGACCTGATGCTGCTCAAGGGCATCATTGAATCGCTGCGCGAGCAGCATCAGGGCTATGTCTGCGAACAGTGCGGCTTCAAGGCGCGCAAGCTGCACTGGCTGTGCCCGGGCTGTAACCGCTGGAACACCGTTCGTGCCCTGGAGGATAACCCGTGACCGGCCCGCGCCTCATCGTTGCCCTGGATGTCCCCGGTGAAAAACAGGCACGCGCGCTGGCCGAGCAGTTGTCGCCGGCGCTGTGCCGGCTGAAGATCGGCCTTGAACTCTATACGGCCTGCGGTCCGTCGTTGGTCGAACGTCTGGCTGCCCTCGGCTACGACGTGTTTCTCGATCTCAAGTTTCACGATATCCCGACCACCGTGGCGCGAGCCTGTGAACGCGCCGCGGCCCTGGGCGCGTGGATGATGAACGTGCATTGTCTGGGTGGCGAAGCCATGCTCCAGGCGGCGCGCGCGGCCGTCGACAAGGCCGCCGGCCGTCGGCCGCTGCTGCTCGGCGTGACCTGGCTCACCAGCTCAGGCACCGATGAGATGGCGCAGATCGGCATGCCCGGCAGTCCGGACAGTCTGGTCGCTCGCCTGGCCGGACTGGCCAGCAAGTCAGGGCTCGACGGCGTGGTCTGCTCGGCGCACGAGGCGAATACCTTGCGCGCGGCCCACGGCAAGAACTTTGTGTTGGTCACGCCCGGTATCCGTCCCCGTGGCGCCGCCGCCGACGATCAGCGCCGCACACTGACACCCGGGGAAGCGATTGCCGCCGGCGCCAATTATCTGGTCATCGGCCGTCCGGTGACACGCGCGCCGGATCCGCGCGCGGCGCTTGAGGCCATCAACACCGAGATTGGAAAAAAAGGACTGAGGACTGAGGACTGAGGGCTGAGGACGGAGATGGATGTACTGAGTCCTTTGTTCTCAGGCCTGTTCCAGGGTCATAAGATGACAGCGGACGTTATTGCCCGGATAATACCGCCGCCCGAACTGAACCAGGGACTGTGTGCTGACAAAGAATGAGGTATTTCTCAGTCCTGAGACCTCAGTCCTCAGCACTGACAAAGGACCTCAGTCCTAATTAAAAATTATGCTCACAAAGCTGCTTGAGGATATCGCCCGCGCACGCGTCCTGGTCGTGGGGGACGCCATGCTCGACCGCTATTGGCACGGCGACGTGGATCGCATTTCGCCGGAGGCGCCGGTGCCGGTGGTCGTGGTGCGCAGCCTGGACGAACGACCTGGCGGGGCGGCCAACGTGGCGCGCAGCGCACGCGCGCTGCGGGCCAGCTGCACGCTGCTCAGCATCAGCGGCGATGACCGCGAGGCCGACAGCCTCGAACGGCTGCTGGCGGCCGACGGCATCGATTGCGCCCTGCAGCGCGACAAGCTGCTCAACACCACCGTCAAACTGCGGGTGATTTCCCGGCACCAGCAACTCATCCGGATCGATTTCGAGTCCCCGGCCAGCAAGGATGCCCGTGTGCGTCTGCTGGACGAATTCCTGAAACGAACCGCTGCCGCCGGCGCCGTGATCGTCTCCGATTACGGCAAGGGCGGGATCGGTTACGTGCAAGAGATGATCGGCGCCGCGCGCAAGGCCAAACGGCCGGTGGTGGTCGATCCCAAGGGCAGCGACTACAGTCATTACCATGGCGCCACGCTCATCACGCCCAACCGCAAGGAATTCGAAATGGTGGTGGGCCGCTTTATGGACAATGCCGATCTCGAGAAACGCGCCCGCCAACTGGTGGATAAACTTGAGCTCGGTGGCCTGTTGATCACCCGCGGCGAGGAAGGCATGAGTTACGTCGGCGCGGATGGCCGTACCATTCATATCCCGGCCCAGGCGCGCGAAGTGTATGACGTGACCGGCGCCGGCGACACGGTCATCGCCACCATCGGCTGCGCGCTGGCGGTGGACGGCGACCTGGAGGACGCGCTGCGATTGTCGAACGTGGCGGCCGGCATTGTCGTCGGCAAGCTCGGTTCGGCCACGGCCACGCCGGACGAAATCCGGCACGCACTGGCCGTACAGGAGGTCTGATGGTCGTCGTGACAGGCGGCGCCGGGTTCATCGGCGCCAATATCGTGAAAGGCCTCAACGATCGGGGGATCGGCGACATCCTGGTCGTGGATAACCTCGAGAAGGGCGACAAGTTCCGCAACCTGACCGATTGCGAGATTGCCGACTATCTCGACAAGCGCGAATTCATCGCCCGCGTCGAACGCGGCGATTTCGGCCGCGCGAAGTTCAAGGCCATTTTCCACGAAGGCGCCTGCTCCGACACCATGGAGCACAACGGCGTCTACATGATGCAGAATAACTACGAGTACTCGAAGACGTTGCTGCATTACTGCCAGGCGAAAAAGATTCCGTATCTCTACGCCTCGTCGGCGGCGACCTACGGTGCCGGCAAGATCTTCAAGGAAACCCGCGAACACGAAGCCCCGCTCAACGTTTATGGCTACTCGAAGTTCCTGTTCGACCAGTACGTGCGGCGCATCCTGCCGAAGAAGACCGCCCCGATCGCCGGTTTCCGCTATTTCAATGTCTATGGCCCGCGCGAACAGCACAAGGGACGCATGGCCTCGGTAGCCTTCCACCACTTCAATCAATTTCGCGAGACCGGCAAGGTCAAATTGTTCGAGGGCAGCGATGGATATGGCAACGGTGAGCAACGCCGCGACTTCATCTCGGTCGAGGACGTGGTCTCGGTCAACTTCTGGTTTCTCGACCACCCGGGCAAATCCGGCATCTTCAACGTCGGCACCGGTCGCGCCCAGCCGTTCAACGACATCGCCAGCTCGGTGGTGAACGGCCTGCGCCAGTCCGCGGGCAAGCCGGCCCTGTCGCTGGCCGACCTGCAACGCGAAGGCATCCTTGAATACATCGCCTTCCCCGAGGCGCTCAAGGGCAAATACCAGAGTTTCACCCAGGCCGACATGTCCACCCTGCGCAAGGCCGGCTACAAGAAGGATTTCCTCACCGTCGAGCAAGGCGTCTCGCGTTATATACAGTCGCTGCTGGGCAATGCCCACCGCTGATCCCTGAGCTGCCCACCATGCCGGCACGCAAGCTCCAACAGTCGGTGGTTTCCGTCGTCGGTTTGGGTTACGTCGGGTTGCCGCTGGCGGTTGCCTTCGGCCGCCACCTGGACACCATCGGTTACGACATCGATGACGTGCGCCTTGGCCATTACCGGGAGGGGAATGACCCGACCGGATCCGTCAGCGTGGATGATCTACGCGCGGCCAGGAAGCTGCGGTACACCTCGGATGTGCGCGAGCTATCCAGCGCCGACATTATCGTGGTTGCGCTGCCCACGCCGGTTGACCAGGCCCGTCAACCGGATTTCGGCCCGCTCTCCAACGCCTGCCGCACCATCGCGCCCATCATGAAGCGCGGTGTGACGCTGATCTTCGAGTCCACGGTCTACCCCGGCGCCACGGAAGAAGTGTGTGTGCCATTGCTGGAACGGCACTCCAGCCTCGTCTGGAAACAGGATTTCCATGTCGGTTATTCGCCCGAGCGCATCAACCCCGGCGACCGCGAACATACCCTGGCTACCATTGTGAAGGTCGTCGCCGGCGATACGCCGGAAACGCTGGACCTGGTGGCCTCGCTCTACAGCACCGTGGTGCTGGCCGGTGTGCACCGGGTGTCCAGCATCAAGGTGGCCGAGGCGGCCAAGGTGATCGAGAACACGCAACGCGATCTGAACATCGCGCTCATGAACGAGCTGGCGATGGTCTTCAACCGTATCGGCATCGACACCGTGGAGGTGCTTGAAGCCGCCGGCACCAAATGGAACTTCCTGCCGTTTCGGCCGGGCCTGGTCGGCGGTCACTGCATCGGCGTCGACCCGTATTACCTGACCCACAAGGCCGAACGCCTCGGTTACAACCCGCAGGTTATTCTGGCCGGACGGCGCATTAACGACGGCATGGGCAAGTTCATCGCCGAACAGACCGTCAAGCAGTTGATCCAGGCGGGTCATGCCATCAAGGGAAGCGTGGCGAGCGTGCTTGGCCTGACCTTCAAGGAAGACGTGCCGGACGTGCGCAACACCCGCGTGGTCGATGTGGTCCGCGAACTGGAGTCGTATGGAATGATCGTGCACGTCTGCGACCCGGTGGCGGATGCCGGCCACACCCGCCATGAATACGGCATCGATCTGGTCGCCTGGGATCGCCTGCCGCCGGCGCACGCCCTCGTTGCGGCCGTTCCCCACCGGGAGTTCATGCGACGAGATTCCGGGCAGATCGTTCGATTGATGGTCAAGAACGGTTGCTTCATCGACGTGAAAGCCCGCTTTGATGCCAACGCATTGCGGCGGGCGGGAATCAACGTCTGGCGGTTGTGAGTCGCTGGCAGGCCGAAGCCTATCTCATCAATATTTTCCCTCCCCCTTGATGGGGGAGGGTGAGGGAGGGGGTGATCGGTTTGCTGTCATTTCGACCGCAGGGAGAAATCTTTTCGTCATCGGCAATCCATTATGACCAATGAAAAACACTGGTACCTGGTCTACTGCAAACCCAGGCAGGAGCGTGATGCGCTGGCAAACCTCGAGCGCCAGGGGTACACGACCTATCTGCCGCTGATGCGCGAGCCCCGCCGCCGGCAGGGGAGACGGATTTCTGTCATCAGCCCCATGTTTCCCCGCTATCTGTTCGTCCACCTCGATCAGGAAACCGATAACTGGGGTCCGATCCGCTCCACCGTCGGCGTGGCCTCGATGGTCCGGTTCGGTCAGCGGGCCACACCCATCCCCGAATCTCTGATTGCCTGCCTGCGGGCGCGCGAAGACGAGGAGGGACTCCAGAATGTCATGCCCGATGAACTGAAAGCGGGGTCGCGGGTGCGTATTCTCGACGGCCCGTTTGCCGGTTATGAGGGGATTTTTCAGGTAAAAACCGGCCGGGAAAGGGTGGTCGTCCTGCTCGATATCCTGGGCCGGCAGACCAGGGCCAGTGTGGAGGAATCGACCCTGGAACCCGTTACGCGAAGATAAAACTGGCTCTGTCGAATCTCATGTGGGTACTACCCGCCCGGCAGGGCGGTAAAATAAGGGCTTTCCCCCTCCCTCGACGGGAGGGGGCGAGTGAGAGTAAAGCGATTACCACACACCCCCTCCCCAACCCTCCCCCATCGAGGGGGAGGGGCATTTCATTGCTGCCCGTCAGGCTGTGCTGGGCGCCCACCCGTCTTTCAAGAGAGGCATAAAACCCTATCCTTTTGAAGACTTGGGGAAATCCGCTATAGTGTTCACTATATGAACGCCCCCCAGGAACGGGAAGAGCAGCTGGTTCTGGAGCTGCTCGACGCCGTCGGCCGAAAGAACGACGTCAGTCAGCGGCATCTGGCCCGGCACATGGGCGTGGCCCTGGGGCTGGCCAATTCCTACCTCAAGCGATGTATCCGCAAGGGATTCATCAAAATCACCGAAGCACCGGCCAACCGCTACCTCTACTACCTCACTCCTCAGGGCTTCGCCGAAAAAAGCCGGCTGACGGCCCGATACCTGGTTCACTCCTTCTCCTTTTACCGCCAGGCGGGCGATTCCTGCGACCGGGTTTTTGCCGAGTGTCGCGCCAGGGGCTGGAAGCATCTGGTTCTGGGCGGGATGTCCGACTTGGCCGAGATCGCCTCGCTGCGTGCCCTGGACAGCGAGATCGAAATCATCGGTACCTACGACCCGCACTCGGAACGAAATCGGTTTGTGAACAAACCGGTGTGGCATCGGATAGAGGATATTCTCCCGCACGACGGCCTGATGCTGACCGATCTCAACGCTACCCGCCTCGCGCACGAACATCTTCTGGCGATCATGCCGCGGGAACGGATTCTGGTGCCGGACATCCTCCGGCTGGAATAACTGACTGTGAACTCCTTCGAGCCTTGATTTTGCTTTTGTCCCCAGAGTGAACCAGCGCGCGAAGCGCAACGGCTCGCCCCCTTCTCCCTCCGGGAGAAGGGGTGGGGATGAGGGACGGGAGGGGTGAGGGCCGGGTTCCGGGTCGCTTCGGTTGTTTTGTTAGGCGCTCTTGGGAAGGGCCGGGGCGAGGGAAGTAACGATATGTGAATAGTTTTTGGGTGGTTGTTGGCACCCAGCGAGTGAATGTGCGGAACCCCGTTCTGCATGGCGGTAGCGTGCCTGAAAGGGTTGGCACGGAGTCACAACGGTCCATCCTCGGACGTGCAGTTATACGTAGTTTACCTGCAATCTACGTATAACTAACGCGGGTCCATCGGCCATGGAGAAACTACCTTCGCTCCTATGCAAAGTTTCCTGACGAGAGCAGTGAGTAATTTGACCATCCCTTCATGAACATCCTCATCACCGGCGCCGCCGGGTTTATCGGCTCTACACTTTCGTTACGGCTGCTCAGTCGTGGCGACAACGTTTATGGCATCGATAATCTGAACGACTACTACGATGTATCCCTGAAAGAGGCGCGCCTCAAACGTTGCCAGCAGCACAAAGCATTTCAATTCCAGAAGCTGGATATCGTTGATCGTGACGGGATGGCAAAGCTGTTCCGCGAACATCGTTTCGATGCCGTCATGCATCTGGCCGCCCAGGCCGGTGTCCGTTATTCCATCGAAAATCCTTACGCCTACATCGATGCCAACCTGGTCGGTTTCGGCAACATCCTCGAAGGTTGCCGCCATTCGAAAGTCGGCCACCTGGTTTATGCCTCTTCAAGCTCCGTCTACGGCGCGAACACCAAACTGCCGTTTTCCGAACACGACAACGTCGATCACCCGGTATCCCTGTACGCGGCCAGCAAGAAAGCCAACGAACTCATGGCCCATTCGTACGCGCACCTCTACAACCTGCCGTGTACCGGCCTTCGCTTCTTCACCGTCTACGGCCCATGGGGCCGTCCGGACATGGCCCTGTTCAAATTTACCAAGGGCATCCTCGCCGGCGATCCAATCCCGGTATTCAACGAAGGCAAAATGGTGCGCGACTTTACCTACATCGATGACATCGTCGAAGGTGTGGTCCGGGTGATAGACAGGCCGGCCAAGCCCGATCCTTCATGGTCGGGCAACGCCCCCGACCCCGCCACCAGCTATGCCCCATGGCGTGTTTTCAACATCGGCAACAACAAATCGGTTGAACTCATGCGCTACATCGAGGTGCTGGAGAAATGTCTTGGCAAGAAGGCCAAACTGGATCTGCTGCCCATGCAACCCGGCGACGTTCCCGCCACTTATGCCGACACAGACGCTCTGGATGCCGGTGTCGGTTTCAAACCCGATACACCGGTCGAAACCGGTATCGCGAACTTTGTGAACTGGTACCGCGATTATTACAATGTTACCTAATAGTGCCATATCATTATGGTTGTCATTCCGGGCGAAGCGCAGCGCAGACCCGGAATCCATGGTTTCCCCATAGCGAGTCACCGGACTACTATTTACGAGGTACCGCGCCATGAAACCGTCTGAAGCACTCCGTTCACACCGCGAAGAAATCCGCCGGGTGGTAGAGTTGAATCGTGCCCGGAACCCGCGCGTTTTCGGCTCTGTGCTCCATGGGGCGGACATCGATGGCAGTGATCTGGATTTGATCGTTGATCCGCTTCCTGGCGCCACCCTGTTCGACATGGGGGGTCTCCAGTCGGGTTTGGAAGAACTGCTGGGTGTACCGGTCGACGTGCTCACGCCCGCGGATCTTCCTGCAAAGTACCGCGAACGAGTTCTCAGGGAAGCTTTGCCAGTATGAGTGCCGATCAAGGTGGCAATCGTCTTGTTGATTATCTGGGCCACATGCTGGACGCGATCGAGCTTGTTCGCCGGTATACAGATGGTATGAAGAAACAGAACTTCATCGATGACAAGAAAACGCAGCAGGCCGTAATTCTGAATATTCTCGTTATTGGTGAGGCAGCTACGAAGATTTGCATCGAGCACCCAGGTTTTGTAGCCGAACATGCACAGGTTCCATGGGATAAGATGCGGGGAATGCGCAATCGGATGGCGCATGGCTACTTTGAAATTAATCTAGACATTGTTTGGGATACCATCCAGGAATCCCTGCCCAGACTCCACCAGCAACTGGTTGATCTACGCCAGCATCTTGGCAAATGACCACGCCAGAAATAACGTCTGTGGTCATGAACCAACCAGCCATGATCTCCATGGGTGCTCTGGTGAGGCGCAGACCCGAAATCCAGGGTTTCTCTCATTTGAGGATAAGCCATGCGACAGTCGCGCGAAGCTGAAATTAAGGATTTGATTCAACACCGCTTGCGCCAGATGGCGAAGCTCTTGGGCAGCCGCAAGGTTTACCTCTTTGGTTCTCGCGCAAGTGGTAAGGCGAGGTTGCGGTCGGATTTTGATCTCGGCGTGCTCGGAGATGAGCCGCTTCCGCTCAGGGACTTCTACGCAGTAGAAGAAGCGCTTGATGAGCTTCCCACCCTCTACCGGATTGATTGGGTCGACCTGAATCGCGCGCCCGTGGCATTCCGGGAGCGCGCGATAACTTCCGCGGAGGTGCTTTATGGGTGAGCGATGGATTCTCGGTGACCTGAGAAACGCGGTAAACCAGCTGGAATCGGCGCTTCGGGTGCAGCCAGGCAGTGAATTGAACTGTCTCGATACCAGATTTCTCGCTCCGCTCGAAATGACAACTTGTTCAGAGCTTCCCTGGTGTTTTTTACCGAACAAATTGATATCTACCGGAGGAACTAATCATGTTTGAGAGGATTACATTCGATCCAAACATCATGGGTGGTCGTGCCTGTATCCGGGGGATGCGCATCCCGGTATCGGTGATTGTTCGTCAAGTCGCCCATGGCGCTACATTCGATGACGTTCTTGAAGGCTATCCGGACGTTACTCGCGAGGATATACAGCAGGCAATCGAGTACGCTGCCTGGCTCACGGAAGAGCAAGTGCACGCACCTTGATGCCTCCACTGCGATTCCTTGTCGATGCCTGTGTTGATGTTCGGCTCGCACGTTGGCTCCGCGAGCAGGGATACGACGCGATCCATCTGCGCGACGAGGGTTTGCACAGCCTACCGAATGGGCAGATTTTCGAAAAAGCCATTACCGAGAACAGGGTCGTGCTCACGCATGACTTAGACTTCGGTGAGATATGTGCAATGACGCACGGCCGAAAGGCCAGTGTTATCGTGTTTAGGTTGCATAACCCCCGCATTGAACGACTCATCAAGAGGTTATCGGAAGTATTGCAGGACTGCGCACCGGCCTTACAAGACGGCGCGGTCGTAGTTGTCGAAGAAGCGCGCCATCGTACGCGCCGCCTTCCTGTAGGTTCGGAGCAGTAACAAGGGTACCGATCGGCACCCTTGTTGCTCATCACCAATTCCCGTTTACCAATTGCTATTCCCTGTTGTAAGCCGTCGACTAATCACTAATTACTCATAACTCATCACTGGTGATTATCCAACCCGTTATCCTCTCCGGCGGTTCTGGCACCCGGCTCTGGCCGTTGTCGAGAGAGCATTACCCCAAGCAGCTCCTGCCGCTTTACGGGAACGAGACCCTGCTCCAGCAGACGGTCATGCGCATAGGGAATCTGAAGGGCGCAAGGCCGCCGATCGTCGTCTGCAATGAGGAGCACCGTTTTCTGATCGGCGAACAGCTGCTGGAAATTGGCGTGAAACCGGCATCCCTGATCCTTGAGCCTGCTGGGCGCAATACCGCTCCAGCGCTGACATTGGCAGCACTCAGCCTGCCGGAAGAAGACCGCAAGACCGTATTGTTGGTCATGCCCGCCGATCATGTCATCCGCGATAACGATGCGTTTCTGGCTGCCGTATCGGTTGGCGCCTCGATGGCCGAGCAGGGCTATCTCGTGACTTTTGGCATCGTCCCAACATCACCCGAAACCGGCTACGGATACATCAAGCTCGGCGCGCCGCTTTCGGCTCAGTCCTCAGTCCTCAGTCCTCAGTCCCCCGCCTTCGACCCTCAGTCCTCAGCCCTCAGCCCTCACGACATCGTTGCCTTCGTCGAAAAGCCAAATCTGGAAACTGCCGAGAGCTACCTCAGCAGCGGAGGTTACCTCTGGAACAGCGGCATGTTCATGCTCCGCGCTGATCTCTGGTTGACGGAGCTCGGACTTTTTCAACCGGATATTCTCCAGTGCTGTGAACATGCCATCGGTGAAGGGCGCCGTGATGGTGACTTCCATCGCGTCGGTCGTGAACCCTTCCTCGCCTGTCCCGGCAATTCCATCGACTATGCGGTGATGGAGAAGACCGACAAGGCCATGGTCGTGCCTCTGGATGCCGGCTGGTCCGATATCGGCGCATGGCCCGCCATCTGGGAGATCTCCGATCAGGATGAGAACGGGAACGTCATGCGTGGCGACGTCCTGGCTCACGATACCAAGGATTCGTACCTTCTTGCCCAACATCGCCTGTTGGCGACGGTAGGCATAAAAGATTTAATCGTGGCGGAAACGGCCGATGCCGTGCTGGTCGTCCACAAAGACAAGGCGCAGGATGTCAAGGCAATCGTGAATCTCCTCAAGCAACAAAAACGCACCGAATCACTCATGCACAGACGCGTCCATCGCCCATGGGGAACGTACGAGGGTGTTGATATTGGTGACCGCTTCCAGGTCAAGCGCCTCGTCGTCAAACCAGGCGCCGCTCTCTCGCTCCAGCTACATCACCACCGTGCGGAGCATTGGGTGGTTGTTAAAGGAACCGCCAAGGTTACGCGTGGAGATGAAATAATTATGCTCTCAGAAAACGAGTCCACCTTTATTCCTCTTGGCACAAAGCACCGGCTCGAGAATCCCGGCAATATCCCGCTTGAAATCATCGAGGTGCAGTCTGGCGGGTACCTTGGGGAAGACGATATCGTCCGTTTTGACGATCACTACGACAGGCACAAGAACTGATGACTACGAAACAGAAGGTCGCACTCATCACCGGCGTCACTGGTCAGGACGGCGCTTACTTGACGGAGTTTCTGTTGAACAAAGGCTACATAGTGCACGGCATCAAGCGTCGTGCCTCGATGTTCAACACCGCCAGAATCGATCATTTGTATCGCGATCCTCATCTGGAAGGTGTTCGGTTCTTCCTGCATCATGGGGATCTGACTGATTCCTCGAATTTGACGCGCATTATCCAGCAGACCCAACCGGATGAAATTTACAACCTGGCTGCGCAAAGCCACGTGGCAGTCTCTTTCGAATCCCCGGAATACACGGCCGATGTTGATGGCATCGGAGCCCTGCGTATGCTGGAAGCAATCCGGATTCTCGGGCTCGAAAAGAAAACCCGCTTTTACCAGGCCTCCACTTCTGAACTCTACGGTCTGGTGCAGGAAGTCCCGCAAAAAGAAACCACCCCATTCTATCCCCGCTCCCCATATGCCGTCGCCAAGCTATACGCATATTGGATTACGGTGAACTACCGGGAAGCCTATGGCATGTATGCTTGCAACGGCATCCTGTTTAATCACGAATCTCCCGTCCGCGGTGAAAACTTCGTCACCCGAAAAGTTACCCGGGCGCTGGCACGCATCAAGCTTGGCCTGCAGGACCGCCTCTATCTTGGCAACCTCGATGCCAAACGCGACTGGGGACATGCAAAGGACTACGTAGAAATGCAGTGGCTGATGTTGCAGCAAGAGCAACCAGAAGATTTTGTCATTGCCACTGGAGTGCACTACAGTGTGCGTGATTTTGTTAATGCAGCTGCTAGGGAGTTGTGTATTACCATTCGCTGGGAAGGTGAGGGCGTGGATGAGAAGGGATACGACTCCTCGGGTAAATGCATTGTCGTCGTTGACCATCGATATTTCCGCCCCACGGAAGTGGATTCCCTGCTTGGTGACCCCTCCAGAGCCAAGACGAAGCTCGGCTGGCAGCCGAAAACGACCTTTGGTGAGTTGGTGCAGGAGATGGTGCGCGAAGATCTCAAGGCTGCCGAGCGAGATGAACTCGTGAAACGGCATGGTTATCATGCGAACGACTATCACGAGTAGGTTGGCATGGGGTCTGGAGGAAGACTGCTGGCAGATCTGGCAAGTTTGAGATGTCGGCTCTCTTTGCTACGGTTGTTGTGTTGTTTTATCTCAAATATCTTGAGCCATGCTCTGAGCTCATGAAATTTTCCGACAAATAATGCCTACCGCTCTTGTTACGGGATTAACTGGCCAAGATGGTTCGTATTTGGCCGAGCTATTGCTTGCCAAAGGATATCGTATCGTTGGTGCCGTCCGAAGTGCACAGATAGCCGTTGGGTCGCTTTCTCCCACCCTGATGAACCGAGTCGAGCTGGTTGATTGGGATATGCTAGATCAGCGAGTGATGGTGGATATCTTGTCCCATTATCAACCTGAAGAACTGTACAACTTTTCTGCCTATTCATCCGGGTCAGCAATGTATGACAGTGTTGTCGAGATTGGTGAGGTGAATGGCCTTGCAGTGACTCGCCTCCTGGAGGCAATCCGTGAGGTGGATGAGAATATACGATTCTGCCAGGCGTCTAGCAGCGAAATGTTCGGTGATGCAGTCGAATACCCGCAATCTGAAAAAACTCCATTCCAGCCGCGTAGCCCCTATGGGGCTGCGAAGCTCTATGCGCATTCCATGATTAGAATTTATCGCCAGCGTTACAGGATGTTCGCGTGCTCGGCAATTTTGTTTAATCACGAGAGCCCGCGCCGCGCGTTTGGCTTCGTGTCGAGAAAGATCACGCATGAAGCGGTGAAGATTAAACTCGGCCTGCAAAATGAACTTTCTCTTGGAAACCTTGAAGCGCGCAGAGACTGGGGATTTGCCGGAGACTATGTGCTCGCCATGTGGCAGATGCTGCAACAGCCACATGCGGATGATTATGTGGTGGCAACGGGCGAGACGCACTCGGTGCGCGACTTATGCGAATACGCGTTTGGTTACCTCGGGTTGGACTATCGGCAGCACGTCCGTGAGGATGCCACTGCGTACCGCCCTGTTGAGTCGGTACAGTTGGTAGGGGACGCTGGAAAGGCACGTAGACTGTTGGGGTGGACACCGCAAGTAGGATTCCGTGATCTGGTCAGGATGATGGTCGAAGCAGACCTGACATTGCTTAGCGAGAAGAATGTGTGAACAGACGGGACGAATGATGATGTACAGGAAGATTAAAGTGTGCAGGATTTGTGGCAATCCTCGCCTGGAACGCGTGCTGGACTTGGGAGAGCAGATGCTTACCGGCGTCTTCCCGCACGAGAAGGGCGCCAAAGTTACGACCGGACCGCTGCGCCTTGTAAAGTGCATGGGCGGCGATGAGGTATGCGGACTTTTGCAGTTGGAGCATTCCTACGATTTGGGGGAAATGTATGGCGAAAACTATGGCTATCGTTCCGGTCTTAACGCCAATATGGTTGCGCATCTTCACAGCAAGGTGGACAAAATAGTCAGGCAGATCGAGCTGCGCGACGGCGATCTTGTCGTTGATATTGGCAGCAACGACAGCACGACTTTGCAGGCGTATCCAACTTCCGGCGTGGCTCTGGTTGGCATCGATCCAACCGGAGTGAAGTTCCATAAATACTATCCGCCCCACGTACAATTAATCCAAGATTTCTTCTCGGCTGACTTATTGAAGGAGCGTTTCCCCGATAAGAAGGCAAAGGTGGTCACCTCGTTTTCCATGTTTTACGATCTGGAAGCCCCGATGGCCTTCATGCGTGAAATTCATGAGGTGCTCGCGGATGACGGGATATGGGTGTTCGAACAAAGCTATATGCCGACGATGCTCGAAATGAACTCATACGACACGGTTTGTCACGAGCACCTGGAGTACTACGCGCTACGTCAGATTCAATGGATGGCGGAACGGGTGGGATTCAAGATTGTCGACGTCGAGTTAAATGATGTAAACGGCGGTAGTTTCTCGGTTACGGTTTCAAAGTCGGGTAGCGATGCAAGCACGGCCTCTTCGGTGCAGAGGATTCTTGATGAAGAGCATGAACATGGACTGGATACGCTCGCGCCATACAAGGCATTCGCGCAACGTGTGGCTAAGTCGAGGCGTGAACTGGTGAACTTTATCGAGGCTGCCCATGCGGAAGGCAAAACAGTGGCTGCACTTGGAGCCTCTACCAAGGGAAACGTCTTATTGCAGTACTGCGGCCTAACTGAAAAGGAGATTTCTTTTGTTGGCGAAGTCAATGCCGACAAGTTCGGATGCTATACGCCAGGAACGTGGATACCGATTGTTCCGGAAGAGGAGTTGCTAGCCAGAAAGCCGGGTTACCTGATTATATTGCCGTGGCACTTCAGGAAATTCTTTAAGATGAACCCTAGGTACTCTAAAGAAATATTAATTACTCCCTTGCCCAGACTGGAAGTAATATGAGAAGGCGTCCAATTTCTGTGGATAGGGATGTCGGATATCTCCAAATGTTTGGCGTAAATCTTGCGCAACACGCAATCTTTTTGCTCGGCTTTCGGTGCCTATTTTCGCAGGAGTTTGGCCGGTGAGAACCGCTCGCCTTATCAGCGGCCTGCCTGGTTTATTGCATCGTCTCTGGCATCATCTCAGCCGACGCCGGCAGCGACAGTTTGTGCTGCTTCTGGCTCTGATGCTGGTCAGTGCGTGCGCCGAAGTCGTTACCTTGGGCGCCGTGCTGCCCTTCATCGGCATACTTACTGCACCCGATATGGTGCTCAATCACCCAATCGTCACGGACGTCGCGTTGACATGGGGTATTACCTCAGCCGATCAACTGGTGTTGCCCCTCACAGTCACGTTCGCTGCTGTAGCCCTGCTGGCAGGAGCAATCCGCATCCTTTTATTGTGGGTCAGCACTCGGTTCGTGTTTGCCTGCGGTGCAGACCTCAGTATTGAGGTGTATCGCCGCACCCTCTACCAGCCCTACTGGGTGCATGTGGTCCGCAACAGCAGCGAGGTGATCAGCGGCACCAGCAAGGTCGACGGGGTGGTGCACGGGGTGCTGCTGCCGTCGCTGACAATAGTCAGCTCAATTGTGTTACTGGTGGCTATCATGCTCGTTTTAATCGCCATCAATCCGGTCATGGCCTCGGCGGCAGCTGTCGGTTTCGGTGCTAGTTACGTGTTGATCGCTTGGCTGACGCGGCACCGATTAGAACGCAATAGCCGACGCATCGCTGATGAACAAACTCACGTCGTAAAGGCACTACAAGAAGGTCTGGGTGGCATTCGCGATGTGCTGCTGGACGGAACACAGCCAATATATTGCGACATTTACCGCCGGGCCGACTACGCATTGCGACGGGCGCAGGGCAATAATATTTTTATCGGCGCAAGCCCCCGTTTCGCCATGGAGGCATTGGGTATGGCGCTGATCGCCGCCCTTGCCTATGGTCTTAGCCGTCAGGCTGGTGGTGTAGGCACAGCCTTGCCAATGCTTGGAGCACTGGCGCTTGGTGCGCAACGTCTGCTACCGACCCTGCAACAGAGTTATAGTGCTTGGACGAGCATTGCCGGCAGCCATGCTTCACTGACCGATACTGTTAGTCTGCTCGATCAACCCCTGCCTGCGGATATACTGCAACCCGCTCCCGCGCCGCTGCCTTTCCAGGACGCCATCCGTTTCGACGCTGTGAGCTTTCGTTACCTCAGCGACGGTCCCTGGGTGCTGGACGGTCTCAATCTCAGTATCCCCAAGGGCGCTCGGATTGGATTTGTGGGTAGCACCGGCAGCGGCAAGAGTACTACGCTGGATCTGCTGATGGGCCTGCTGATGCCTACCGATGGCGAACTCCTGGTAGACGGTCAGCCCATCAACGGCTTGCGTCTTCGAGCTTGGCAGCGAACCATTGCCCACGTGCCGCAAAGTATCTATCTGGCCGATACTACCCTGGCTGAGAACATCGCTTTCGGTGTGCCACGCAACGCTATCGATTTGCAACGGGTGCAACAGGCGGCTCGCCAGGCCCAGATTGCCGATTTTATTGAAAAACAACCCGAGGGTTACAACGCATACGTCGGAGAACGCGGCATCCGTCTCTCCGGCGGCCAACGCCAGCGAATTGGCATCGCACGTGCGCTCTATAAACAGGCCAGCGTACTGGTGTTCGACGAAGCCACCAGCGCCCTCGACAACGCCACGGAACGATCAGTGATGGACGCCATCGAGGGGCTTAATCGCGACCTCACCATTCTGCTTATCGCACACCGTCTCACGACTGTGCGGCGCTGCGACACCATCGTGGAACTGGAACAAGGCCGGGTCGTGGCGCAAGGTACGTACGAACAACTACTCGAAAGCAGTCCCAGTTTCCGAAGTATGGTTAGAGCGGTGGCAGCAAAAGCGTTTTAGTGTCTTTATACACATTATTTAGAGAAACTGTGTTTAGTTGATATTTGACTACTGGGTATTA
>CAKKRZ010000173.1:0-5658 GCA_919902925.1 Acidiferrobacterales bacterium
CGCGATATCTACAGCGGCTGAGCCAAGTGGTAAACGTCTGCTCTTGGCCGTTTGTTGATATCTTTCGCAGTCGATTTGACCTGGCTTCAAGGTGCTCCGGTATGGCTTAGGGCAAGGACAGCTATTCCCAGCGGGATATGTTACCGAGGACTCTTTTAGTCCAGATTCCATGGGCGCAAGGCGCCCTCAGGGCATCTGATCTTTTCTAGAAATAATTCGTAACTTTCAGAATATAATAACAATTCATGGACTTCCTCCCGGTCTTTCTCAATCTCCGCGATCGCCCCTGTGTGGTGATTGGTGGCGGGGAAGTGGGCGCGCGCAAGGTATCCCTGCTGCTCGAAGCCGGGGCCAAAGTCACCGTTTACGACCCGGACCTGGGGCCGAGCTTGGCCGCATTGCGCGACGCGGGTCGCATCGCCCATCGTGCCGAGCGATTCCGTCCTGAAGTACTGGACCAGTGTGTACTGGCGATCGCCGCGACCGGCGATGAAACCGTGAATCGGGCCGTCCACGAAGCCGCCGTCGCTCGTCGTATCCCGGTGAATGTCGTCGACCAGCCGGCGCTCTGCACCTTCATCATGCCTTCGATTATCGATCGCTCGCCGGTGGTCGCGGCGGTATCCAGCGGCGGGCGTTCGCCGGTATTGGCGCGTCTGATCCGGGCCAGGTTGGAGTCCTTGATCCCGGCGGCATACGGCCGGCTGGCGAAGCTGGTGGAAGAGTTCCGCGATCAGGTCAAGGCCAAGTTCAAGAGCCCTCCGAAACGTCGCGAGTTCTGGGAGGAGGTCTTGCAAGGGCCGATCGCCGAGATGGTGATGGCCGGCCAGGACGAGCTCGCCCACGAGGCCATCGAGAAGCGACTCAACGAGGCTGATGGTGCGGCCAAACCGGTCGGCGTTGTCTATCTCGTCGGAGGTGGGCCGGGTGATCCAGACCTGCTGACCTTCCGCGCATTGCGGCTCATGCAGCAGGCGGACGTGGTTGTATACGACCGGCTGGTATCACCGCAGGTACTCGATCTCGTTCGGCGCGACGCCGAGCGGATCTACGCCGGCAAGGAACGCGACAAGCACTCCATTCCGCAGGAAGACATCAATCACCTGCTGGTGCGGCTGGCGAAAGAGGGCAAGCGGGTGGTGCGTCTCAAGGGTGGCGATCCGTTCATCTTCGGACGCGGCGGCGAGGAGATCGAAACCCTGGCGGCGGAGGGCGTGCCGTTCCAGGTTGTCCCCGGCATCACCGCGGCGGCGGGCTGCGCGGCTTACTCCGGCATTCCGCTGACGCACCGCGACTATGCGCAGTCGGTCATCCTGGTCACCGGCCACCTCAAGGACGGAACGGTCAACCTGAACTGGAAGGCATTGGCGCAACCCGGGCAAACAATCGTTTTCTACATGGGCCTGCTCGGGCTGAGTGCGATCTGTCGCGAACTCGTCAGCCACGGTCTGCCGGCCGCGACGCCGGTGGCGCTGGTTCAGCAGGGCACCACGCCGCAGCACCGCGTGCTGACCGGCACCCTGGAAACCTTGCCGGGTATTGTCCAGCGGGAAGATATCAAACCGCCGACGCTGATTATCGTCGGCGAGGTGGTGAAGCTGCGCGACAAGCTGAAGTGGTTTGTGCCGGTGCCGCGCTGATCGTTGCTCAGATCGTCGCGTTTCTTTTCCTTCCAAATCCGTTCTCGACGGCGAACACGGCGGCCTCGACGCGTGAGCGCATGCCCAGTTTGCGCAGGATTGATTTGACGTGCAGTTTGACGGTGCCGTCGGTGATGTTCAGCTCGCGAGCGATCATCTTGTTGGATTGGCCCTCCGCGAGGTGGCTTAGTATTTCAGTCTCGCGTGGCGTCAGGTCGGCAATCGGCGCGGGCTGACGGGCCGGCTCGTTGAGCCTGGACTTGCCCTGCACCAGCCGCGCCAGGGTGTCGGCCATTTCCTTGGCGACCACGTTGCCGCCGGAGATGGCCACCTTGAGGGCCGGCACCAGTTCTTCTGGCTCCATGTCCTTGAGAAGATAACCCTGGGCGCCACCCTTGAGCGCGCCATGCAGGTCGGCATCCTCCCGGCTCATGGTCAGCATCAATACCGGCGTGGCGATGCCCAGCTCACGCATCCGGCGCAGCGTCTCGATGCCGGTCATGCCCGGCATCTTGATGTCGAGCAGAATGATGTCCGGCTTCAGTTCCTGGGCCGCCTTGATGCCATCCTCGCCCGAACCGGCGCTGGCCACGACATCGACACCGCGCGAACGCAGTAATTCCTCCATGCCCTTGCGCACCAGGGCGTGATCGTCGATCAGCAGGACGCGCATGGTCATGAGCTGACGGCTCGCAGCCGGCCGGCCGGAGATACGGGGAAGACAAGCTGTACGCGCGTGCCTTCGCCGGCTTCGCTCTCGATGGTGAGTTCGCCGGTGAGACGTTCGGCGCGCTCGCGCATGATCGACAGGCCGATGTGTTCGCCGGGCAGTCCTTCACCGGGTTCCGCCATTCCCTCGCCATCGTCCTCGATCAGTACGCTGTATTGGCCGTGACCATTCTGATCCAGCAGAATGCGGACGTTGAGCGCGTGGCTGTGTTTACGGATGTTGGTGAGCGCCTCCTGGACGATGTGAAACACCTGGATTTCCTGTGCCGGCGTCAGGTTGGGTGCCGCCAATGCATTGTGAAAGTAGACGGAGATGCCGGTTTCCTGGCGGAAACGTTCGACCAGATCCTTGATCGCCTGCACCAGCCCGCGGTCATCCATCTTGAGACGGTAATTGGCCAGCAGTTCGCGCAGGCTGGCATGGGCTGCCTCCATGGCGTTGCGCAGATCGCGAGTCTCGTTTTGGGCGGCACGCATGTCCTGGCGATGCAGGGATTCGCCCAGCATCTTGATTTGCAGACGCATCCCGACCAACGCCTGCGCCAGTGAATCGTGCAGTTCGTTGCCCATCATCTGGCGTTCTTCCATGATCGCCAGCCGGCGGGCGTCGAGATCCAGCCAGGCCTTCTCGACGGCCAGACCGAGGTGACGGCCGATACTGATGAGCAGGTCGACGGCGTCTTCGCCCAGTGCGTAGACCGGTCGATCGAGCAGCAAGCCATAGACGCCCATGGTGTTTTCCTGGTAGCGAACCGGAATGACAATGAGCTCACGGTAGCGATCGTCAATCGTCAGCGTGGGCGACTCCTTGGCGCAGGTCAGTTCCGGCCCGTGCTGGATGTGCAGCAGACCGGTGGTGGCCTCCCAGCCGCAGTGCGCACAGCGCACTTCCATCAGCCGGGTGTTGACGAAATCGCTATCACGTCCGCGGATGACCTTGAGCGGCGCACTGACTTCATCGGCCAGCAGCGAGACGACGGCGGCGCGCGCATCGAACAGTTCGACGAAGGTATCCATCAGGCCTTCCATCTGGCGCGCCAGCCCACCGGGCTGGTTGAGGCTCTGGGCGACGTCGTGCAAAACGTCGAGCGAGCGGGTCTTGCGGGCCAGGCGCTCCGTCTGTGAGCGAACCTGGGCGTCCATGGTAATGGTCATGGCATGCAGCCATTCGGCGAAGCGATTGATGTCGCGCGCCAGATCGGCCACTTCGTCGCTGCCGCGTTCCGGCATTCTGGCCGAGAAGGTGCCCTGGCGCATGTCGTGCGCCCACGTTCGCAGATGCGCCAGCGGGGTACCGAGCTTGCGCGCCGCGCGCCGCAGGGCCATGCCGAGCACGGCGACGGACAGGCTCACCAGTAGCAGCTGGGTCCAGAACAGGCGTCCTTCGTGGTCCGGAAACCGGTGCGCCAGCCAGGCCACCAGCAGAATGCCGAACAGGAGGATGGCCAGCACCACCATCGGCCCGCCAATCGTATTCCAGAGCAGGCGATAGGCGCGCCGGTTCTCGCCTGCCGGCGCCGCCTGTGTGTCGTGCGTCGAGGCGTTGACGGATGTCTGGCGAGTGGGCGTGGAGGGTGCTTCAGGCATGGGTTAATGTCCGATGGGCACGGCCCATGATAGCAGATGCCTGTCCGGCGTCGGTCAGTCCCGGCCCATCGGTGTCGTCAGGGGGCGGGTTTGGCGCCGCTGGCACCGTGTGCCGGATCGTTCGGATTGGTGAAGATGAACCGGAACTCGCCGGGGTTAAGTTCGACGTAATCCAGTACGGCGCCCATCAGTGCCTCGGTGCAGCTGTTGGCAACGATGACGTCGACGCCCTCGGAGGTGAGCAAAACATCGCCGTCCTTCTTCTCGTCGAAACCCAGGCCGTACTGGAAGCTGCCGTCGTCTTCGAGCGCGATGGCGATGCGCAGCGGCAGGTTCGGCGAATTGCTCTGTTCAGCGACGGCTCGCACCTGGGCGGCGGCCGTGGGAGTAATGCGAATCATGGGGTTATTCCTCGTTGCTCAGTATACCAGCCGGAATTCGGGCTCAAAGGGCATCACCGGGTCTGTCGATGGGACATTCGAGCGCGGACAAAGGCGACGAAGCGATGTGCCCAGTGATTGCCGGCCAGATCGCGTTGGTGGCAATAGCAGGCCAGGAGGTTTTTGTAGATCAGACCGTCGTGCCGGCCGTCGCAGCCGGTACCGCGCAGGACCTCGTAGGCCCATCGTTGCCCCGCGGGCAGACCCTCGATGCGCGAGTAGTGGAACTCATGGGCAGGAATTTCGGCCGGCTCGCCGCCGGGCGCGGTGAGCGGCCACGGACCGTGTCCGGTCTCGCGCAGGCGCACGTAACCTCGGCCTTGCGGACGTTTTTCCATGATCGTCTCGGCCGGGATAACCCCCGCCATTTCCGCGCGTCGATCCTGCCAGCGGATGGCGCGGGTGAGGTACATCAATCCGCCGCATTCGACGTAGGTCGGCAGGCCGCCGTCGATGGCGGTGCGGATGTCCTGGCGCAGGCTGGCATTGGCCTCCAGGGCTTCAAGATGCATTTCCGGAAAACCACCGCCGATGAAGAGTCCATCGCACGGCGGAAGCCCGGTGTCGTGCAGGGTGCTGAACGGGACCAGCTCGGCGCCGGCGGATTGCAGGGCTTCGAGGTCGCCGGGGTAATAGAAACCGAAGGCTTCATCACGTGCCACGGCCAGTCTTACTTTAGTCCCCTCTCCCCGCGGGAGAGGGGGTGGGGTGAGGGAGGATTGACGAGGGCCGTCGCGCGCCAGAACCGGATCTGTGGCCGCGATCGTCTGCAGGCGTTCCAGATCGACCTGTGCGGCGATTCGTTCCGCAATAGCGGCAATGCGATTTCTCGCCTCGCCGCTTTCGTTGCTGGGCATCAACCCCAGGTGGCGTTCGACGATTTCCAGTTGTGGGTCGTTGTGAACGGCGCCGAGGACCGGGACATCCGTGTAGTGTTCGATGACGGCGCGCAGCTTGGATTCGTGGCGCGATCCGCCCAGACGGTTGAGGATAACCCCGGCAATGCGTACCTGGCGATCGAAGGCCTGATAGCCGAGGATCAGTGGGGCGATTCCGCGGGTCATGCCGCGGGCATCGATGACCAGCACCACCGGCGTGTCGAGCAGCTTCGCCAGCGCGGCATTGGAATTGCTGCCATCGAGATCAAGTCCGTCGTACAGGCCTTTGTTGCCCTCGATGATGGCAATGTCCGCGCCGTGGGCACGTTGCGTGAAGGTGGCGAGAATTTCCTCGCGCGGCATCAGGTAGAAATCGAGGTTATG
>CAKKRZ010000173.1:5758-15210 GCA_919902925.1 Acidiferrobacterales bacterium
GCGTGAAGGTGGCGAGAATTTCCTCGCGCGGCATCAGGTAGAAATCGAGGTTATGACAGTCACGTCCCGACGCCAGCGCCAGCCACATCGGATCGATGTAGTCGGGTCCCTTTTTGAAAGGCTGAACCGCCAGGCCGCGGCGCTGCAGGGCGGCGCACAGACCGATCGAGACCGTGGTCTTGCCAGAGGACTTGTGGGCGGCGGAGATGAGTAGTCTGTTCATACCATCAAGTACGAACTTCCGCCGCAAAGACGCAAAGAACGCAAAGTAACGGATGCTTTCAGAAAACCATTCCTTCTAGCGGTTTTCTTTGCGTACTTCGCGCCTTTGCGGCTGAGAATATTATGCAGCCTTGTGGTGCGGGTCGGCGACGGCGTCCGCCAGCGATTCCGGCAGGAACGGCAGGGCGCGGACAGCAACGGCCGTGAGCAGCAGGGCGATGGCCACACCGCCAACCCCCAGCAGGATCTCCGGTAGGCTGGGGCGGTAGCTGGCCACGACGCCGTCGAAGAAGCCGCTCGACACCAGCGTCTTGTCCGGCAGCAACTGCATCGGGAAGGCCTGGCCGCCGATGATGGTCACGTACATCTGCGCAAGACCGCCGATCACCACCAGCAGACAGGCGAGGGTGACGAGCGCACGCGAGCGGCCAAGACCGTTGTGGAAGCAGATGACCATCGGGATCAGGCCGCCGACCAGCATCTGGCCGATCCAGAACATCTGGGTATAGATGCCGCCGTTGAGCAGGATGAATTCCTCGATGCCGTGACGCTGGGCGATGTAGAGATTGGTCAGGTGATAGACGAGCACGAAATAGAAGGAGCCGGCGATGAACACGCCGAGCAGGCGGCGCAGGCGCGTGAACACCACGTCCCCCAGATCACGTCCCGAACCCTTCATGGCGGCCATCAGCACCAGCAGGTAGATCGCCAGGCCGTAGGCAAACGAGAACACAATGAACATCGGCGCCAGCACCGCGGAGTTGTAGGCATCGCGGGCCACCAGGAAGCCGAAGATCGATCCGGTACCGGTGGTGAGAATGAGGCGCCAGGTGAAGGCAAATAGGCCAACCGGCTTGGAATAGACGTTCATCTTGCGCTCCATCATCATCCACAGGTAGACGATGACGACGGCGAAGAAGCCCACATAAAGGAAGATGTTCCAGGCAAAGATAGACTTGAAGTTGTAATAGGTCATGGCCACGATCAGGCGGTCCGGTCGACCCAAGTCGAGCACCAGCACCATCAGGCCGCCGGCGAGCAGGGCGACGGCCAGCAGGCCGGACAGGCGTGACAGTGGCTTGTAGAGCGCGCGACCGAATACGGACGAGATGGAAGCCACGTTAAGCGCGCCGGAGGCGGCCACGATCAGGAACACGGCGAACACGTGCGGCGTGCCCCAGATGACCTGGTTGGTCATGCCGGTGACCCAGTGGCCGTTGTGTTCCATGTACCAGGCGGCGCCGAGCGCGGCCAGCAGGACGCCGGCGAGCACGGCCAGCACCCCGTAGAACCCGGTGGTGCAGCCTTCGAACGGACGATAGTGAATGTTGGCCATGGTGATCGATTCCGCGTTCGCCGATCAGACGCCCTGGTAACGGACGCCGGTGTTGAGTTTGAGGTCGGGACGCAGCTGCGTCGATGGTTTTTGCTTCAAGCGCTTGCGTATTTCGCTGCCCGGATCGTTGAGATCGCCGAACAGGATCGCCTCGTGCCCCTCTTTCTTGCAGGCCACGGCGCAGGCGGTGGTGTTGTCGCCGCGATCGACCTTGTGCACGCACAGCGTGCAGGATTCCACCGTGCCCTTGCCGCGCGGCGCGTGGGTCTTCTGCCCGGTGGTCACTTCGTGGATGAACGAACGCGCCTTGTACGGGCAGGCCATCATGCAATAGCGACAGCCGATGCAGGTGTGCTTGTCGACCAGCACGATGCCGTCGGCGCGCTTGAACGAGGCGCCGGTGGGGCAGACGTCGACGCACGGCGGATGCTCGCAGTGCTGGCACATGACCGGGAATGACTGGCGGAAGCCGGTGGTGTTGTCCTCGACGGTGACCTTGCGGATCCACTGCGGATCGGTGGCCGGCCGGTTGTTTCCGGTGACGCCGTTTTCCTCGTGGCAGGCGTCGATGCAGGCGGTGCAGCCGTCGGCGCACTTGGCCGCGTCGATCAGCAGGCCCCAGCGCTGTTTCGGGGTGACGGCCTGATCCGGTGCGCGCCCCTCGGCCAGTTCAATCAGGCGCAGGCCGGGCGCAACGGCCGAGACGGCGATCGCCGCACCGGAGATGCCGAGAAATCCGCGACGGTTGATGGTCATGGCTGATGCCTCTGGCGTGGCTGTCCGAGCGCGGTGCGAATGACGGGAGCCAACGCCTGTCGCGGACGTCCCGCGGGGATGGCTGCCTTCTTTTCGGCGCGATCCGTGTGACATTCGAAGCAGTCGATCTTCACGGCGGCGTAGTGGTGGCAGGAGGCGCAGAAGCCATCCTTGCCGAGCACGCTGCCGGTCTTTGGATTGGCATGGCAGTTGATGCAATTCTTGAGGCTGTGCTTCGTGGTGCGAATGCCGCGGTGCATGGTTTCATCCCGCTGGTGCAGGATGTAATTCATGTGGTTGCGCCGCATTTCCTCGGTTGGTTCCACGCACTGTTCGCCCCGGTCCTTGTTGATCTGGATGGATGGCGCCGGCATGCGCGTCGTCTTCGCCGGCTCGGCCGCATAGGCCGCCGACAGGGCGAACAGACCCGCGAATACGCCAACAGTGAATCGCTTCATCTCACCTTTCGCTTTTAACTTATCACTTTCCACGGCCGTTCAGTGATCGCCCATGCCCATCTTGATGTAGCCGGTCGGGCAGACGTCGGCGCAGATGTGGCAACCGATGCACAGATCGTAATCGGTGTAGACGTAACGGCCCATGGTGGACTCGGCCTTGGGCGTGCGCTTGACCGCGATCTGCGGGCAGTAGATGACGCAGTTGTCGCACTCGAAGCACATGCCGCAGCTCATGCAGCGTTTGGCTTCGTCGACGGTCTGTTTTTCGTCCAGGCCGATCATGCGCTCCTCGAAGTGGCCCAGCACCTCGCTGGCGCTGGGTACCTTCTCGACACGCTTGTGACGTTCGACGAACGGGAAGTGACCGAGGTACAGCTCGTCCGATTTGCTGATCTCGGCATCACCCCGGTCTTCATAGTTATGGATGGCATAGCCGCCGACCGCCTTGCCCTGCCCGTCGGTGCCGCGCAGCCCCTGGTCGATCGGGCGCGGGCCTTCAGCCGGAGTCGGTTTGTAGTCCGAGGCCTTGAACTCCATCGGGTTCAGACCGACTTCCTTGAGCTTGTCGAGCAGGTTGAAGTGGTGCACGTCCACCTTGGGACGCTTGCTCGGCTCCTGCTTGTTCAGGAAGTGATCGATGCTGTCGGCGGCGATCGAGGCCTGTCCGATCACGGTCGTGAGCAGGTGCGGGCGGATAATGTCACCGCACACGAAGAAGCCCTGTTTGCCCGGCACCTGGTAGAACTTGTCGGCGTTGATCAGGCCCTTGCCGTTGTCGAAACCATCGAGGCCCTCGAAGTCGCCGGCCTGGCCGATGGCGGAAACAATCAGATCGGCCTCCAGATCCATCTCGCTCCCCGGTATCTCAACCGGCTTGCCGCTCGCGTAGTCGAGCTTCACCACGCGCAGTGCCTTGGCGCGACCCTGGTCATCGAGAATGACCTTGGTCGGTGAGAGTGCACCCTGAATGGTGATGCCTTCGCGCTGCGCGTCGTCGATCTCGTGCTTGGCGGCGTTCATCTTTTCCACCGGCTGACGCGAGATCAATAGGACCTCGGCGCCTTCTTTCTTCGCGGTTACGGCCACGTCGTGCGCGGTCTGACCGAGCACGATGTACTCGGGACGTTCCGTTTCCTTCATGTCCTTGATGTAACCGAGACGGCGCGCGACTGACGCGACGTCGATCGAGGTGTCGCCGCCGCCGATGACCACCACGCGGCCGGACACGGCCTTGAGGCGACCCTGGTTGAAGGCCTCAAGGAACGCCACGCCGCTGATGCAGTTGGAGGCGGTGCCGCCTTCGACCGGCAACATGCGACCGGCCTTGCAGCCGATGGCGAGCAGCACCGCGTCGTGTCTGGATTCAATGTCCTTCAGCGCCACGTCTTTGCCGACGCGTGTCTTGAGCTTCACCTCGACGCCCATGTTGACGATACGATCCATTTCTCCGTTCAGCGATTCACGCGGCAAACGGTAGCCCGGCACGCCGTACTTGGCCATGCCGCCGAGTTCGTCGTGATCGTCGAACAGGGTCACGGCATGGCCCTTGCGGCGCAGCTGATAGGCGGCGGCCAGACCGGCCGGACCGCCGCCGATGATGGCGACCTTCTTGCCGGTTTCCGGACCGGACTGGAACTTAAAATTATTGGCGAGCGCGTAGTCGCCGATGAACTGTTCGACCGCGTTGATGCCGACGTAGTCTTCCACGACGTTGCGGTTGCAACCGGTCTGGCAAGGCGCCGGGCACACGCGCCCCATCATCGACGGGAACGGATTGGCGTCGGTCGAGCGCTGGAAGGCGTATTCCTGCCACTTCACGTCCTTGGGCGGCTTTTCGATGCCGCGCACGATGTTCAGCCAGCCGCGGATGTCCTCGCCCGACGGACAGCTCGCCTGACAGGGCGGGGACTTGTGCACGTAGGTCGGGCACTTGTCCGTTGCGTCGGCGGTGAAGATGATGTCGTTCATCCGGGCCCACTCGTGGTCGCCGTCCTTATAACGTCGCCAGGTGTGGCCCTTGCCGGGATCTTTTGCCTTGTCAGCGGGAGTTGCCATGATCGCGTGCTCCAATATCTGCGTTGCCGAAATAAATTTAGGTGTCAGATTTCTTTCCGGTCGAGCCGGATCGCATTGCTTACGAGCCCGTGGACGCTCTGGATCATGTCCATCGGGAACTTGTAATACGGAAGTATCTTGCTGAACTGTGCCTTGCAGATCGCGCAAATGGCCGCGACGTGCGTCACGCCGTGTTCGTCCACGACCTGTTTCAAGGCCTGCATGCGCGGCAGCGAACCCTTGACGCGCAGTTCCAGGAGGTCGTCGGTCAGCAGACCGCCACCGCCGCCGCAGCAGAAGGTGGCTTCGCCGATGGTGTCCGGCGCCATGTCCACGAACTTGTTGACGCTGGCCTTGATCACCGCGCGCGGGATGACGAACTGGCCGCCCGGCATGTTGCCCATGCGCGAGGCGCGCGCCACGTTGCACGAGTCGTGGAAGGTGACCACCTTGTCGTCGTTGGCCTCCTTGTCGAAGCGCAGCGCGTCTTTCTGGATCAGGTCGTAGGTGAATTCGCAGATGTGCTGCGGCACCGGGTAATTGCGGTCGAGGAAATCGAACGGACCGACCAGCGTGTTCCAGAAGCTGTAGGCGACCCGCCAGGCGTGGCCGCATTCGCCGACGACGATGCGCTTGACGCCCAGCTCCAGCGCCGCCTCGCGGATGCGCATGGCCTGTTTCTTCAGGTTATGGCGGCTGCCGATGAACATCGAGAAGTTGGCGGCCTCGGAGGCGTAAGAGGACAGCGTCCAGCTGATGCCGGCCTGGTGGAAAACCTTGGCGTAGCCGATCAGGCCGTCGATGTGCGGTTCGGCGAAGAAGTCCGCCGACGGCGTGATCAGCAGCACGTCGGCGCCTTTCACGTCGACCGGGAATTTCACGTCCACGCCGGTGGCCTCCTTGACGTCTTCTTCCAGGCCTTCCAGGGTGTTGACCAGCGCCGGTTCCGGCAGGCCGAGGTTGTTGCCGATCTTGAAGACCTTGCCGATGATTTCGTTGCAGTACTTCTGGCCCTGGCCGACCGAGTCCATGATCTCGCGCGCCGCCATCGACACCTCGGCGGTATCGATGCCGTACGGACAGTAGACCGAACAGCGCCGGCACTGCGAGCACTGGTGAAAGTAGCTGTACCATTCATCGAGCACGCTCTTGGTCATGTCGCGCGCGCCGACCAGTTTCGGGAACAGTTTGCCGGCGAGGGTGTAGTAGCGGCGATAGACCGAGCGCAGCAGATCCTGGCGGGCGACCGGCATGTTCTTCGGATCGGAGGTGCCGAGATAATAATGACACTTGTCGGTGCAGGCGCCGCACTTCACGCAGGTGTCGAGAAACACCTGCAGGGCGCGGTTGCTCTTGACCAGCTCGCCGAGTTTGAAGACCGCCTTCTGCTCCCAGTTCTCGACCAGCTGGCCCGGATAGGCGAGCGGGGCCTGGATCTCGGGCTTGGCGATGTACGGGCTGGAGTGTTCCATGGTCCCCGGGATGACGGGGGGAACCTCCATAAATTCCGTGAGCGGCGGTGTTTCGAAGTTCGCCATGGTTCAGCCCGGTTTCGGGGTGTCGGTGTTTTCCGCCGTCCAGCCGCGGGTCCAGCGCTGTTCGCGCGGGTTGTCGACCTGGTTGCGCGTCGGGCTGAAGAACAGGCCCGGGGCGTGCAGCAGCTTGGAGAACGGGAAGATGATCAGCAGCAGCGCCACCAATCCGAGATGGACCAGCAGAAACAGGCTGGCGGGCAGCGGCTGCGGATCGAAGTAGAACAGGCCGAGGGTGAAGGCCTTGAGGGCCACGATGTCGGTGTGCGAGATGAAGGTCATCATCAGGCCGCTGCCGGCAATGGCCATCAGCAGGATCAGCATCAGAAAGTCCGACGGGCTGGAGATGTAACGCACCCGGTCAACGAAGATTCTTCGCGCCAGCAGGCCGAGCAGGCCGAGCAGCATGGCGTAGCCGCCGTACTTGCCGGCGGTCTGGACCAGTTCCAGGTTCACCAGCGGCCACAGGAATGACTCGGGCGACAGCGCGTAACGCAGGTGGCGGAAGAAGGCCAGCAACAGCGACAGGTGAAAGATCCAGCCGAACAGCCAGGTCCACTTGCTGGCCTTGAACAGGCTTTCGAACAACACGACCTCGCGCGCCATCCGCACCCACACGCCGGCCTTGGTGGTCGGCGCCGGAGTGATCGGAATCTTGAGCGGTTGCGGCGTGCGCGCGTAGATGAAGATCTTGCGACCGACACCCAGCACGAACAGCAGCATAGCCGCGTAGAACAGGGCCGTATAGATCACGGTCACCGTCGTCATTCTGGCGCTCCGATGTGCGTTGAACCGGCGGACGCCGATGCGCCCGCCGGATCGAACTGTCGGTTAAACGATCAGACGCAGCCGGTCGGCTTCGGCAGACCGGCGTATTTGCACGCCTGCTTGGCCGGGCCGTACGGGAACAGCTCGTACAGGTACTTCGAGTTGCCCTTGTCGGCACCGAGTTTCTTGCCGATCGCCTTGGTCAACACGCGCACGGCCGGGGCAATCTGGTATTCCTCGTAGTACTCGCGCAGGAAGTTGATCACTTCCCAGTGGCTGTCGGTCAAGTCGCAGTTGTCACCCTTGGCCATGATCTTGGCCACTTCTTCGTTCCAGTCGGCACGATTGACGAGATAACCTTCCTCATCGACCTCGATATCCTTGCCAGCGACATTAATTGTTGCCATGGTGTTTTCTCCTGATGCAGTGACTGATAAGTTGGAAATCCGGTTACAGCCAGGCTTGTACAGCGTTGTGCTGGGTGACGAGGTCAACGAACCCGCCGTAGTCGACGAGATTGACGCCATCCAGCATCTTGCTCTGCATGCCGCGCGTGTTCACGTCCGGCTGGAGAGCGTAGACCTTCACATCTTTCATGATGCCTTCGAGCTTCCTGGCGGCCGCCGTGCCCTGGGTGGCGGCGTAGACGCCGTCCTCGATCAGCAGGATGCTGCTGCCTTTCTTGGCATGGGCGACACAGCTGTCGAACGAGTTGCGCTCGAACGGGGACTTGTTGATGGTGTGCAGCAGGCTCATGTTTCCCTCTCAGAAGCTCAGTACTACGTCATTGCTTTCCATGAGATCGGCCATCTCGCCGCGCGACAGGACCTTCACCGGGACCAGCAGATCGGCCTCGGTCAGGCCACGCTCGGCGAGCGATTCCTTTTCGACGTAAAGCTTTTCGATGTCGTACCCTTCGAGCGCGCGGTAGGTCGGCGAGAAATTTTTCATCTCACTGGCCTTGGTGTCCTGACCCTTGACGATTTCGTAGACGCCGTCGTCGATGAACGCGAGCGAGACATCCTGCTCGAAGGCCGCCGAGATCAGTACGACCTCCAGCGATTCGAGGGCATAGATGGTTCCGTACGGCGCCCTGCGGTTGACGTACAGGAATTTCTTGATGATACCGCCTTGCATTTCTTCGGACATGTTTCGCTCCCGCTCAGTCGCCGAAGGCCACCAGGCGTTCCGCCTGGATGCCGGCCTCGATCAGCTGGCCGAGCCCCGAGATGCGGAAGCCCGGCGCGATGTTGTTCGCGTCTTTGCCCTGACGCTTGGCCTCGTTCTCGTCGAGCAGGCCGCGGCGCTGGGCGGCGGCGATGCAGACGACGAGGTCGAGCTTGTGCTTCTCAGCCAGTTCCGACCAGCGCTTCTGGATGTGACGGTCGTCCTGCGGCGGCACCATCAGGCGCGTGCCGTTGTAGACGCCGTCGTGATAGAAGAAGACACGAAAGATTTCATGACCCTTCTCCAGCGCCGCCTTGGTAAAAAGGTAGGCGGAGTCCGAGGCCTGATGGGTATAGGGCCCCTCATTAACCAGTACAGACAGCTTCATTACTGCGTCTCCCCTTGAAAAACCTTCTTCAATAGCGCCGTCCGCCCGGTCGCACCCGCTTCAGAAGCGGATATGCGCCGAGGCGTTCAACGTGGCGCGTGCACCACGCCAGTTGTCGACGTGAAACTTGGTGAACGGCAGTTCGGTCAGCTCGAAAAAGCGCGGCCAGCCGATACGCTCCACCCAGTCGCCCACGCGCTCCCAGTCCTTGGCGTCTTTTTTGTAGACGCTCAGGATATTCTTGACCACCGCGGCCGCCTCGGGCCAGCGCGGCGGGTTGTTCGGGATGCCGGCGGCCACGAGCTTGTGGAACATCGGCTTCGAGCGGGCGTTGGAATTCTTGCCGCCGACCCAGATGGCGATCTTCGAATGCTCCGGATCGTTGATCTGCATCGGCGGGCACGGCGGGTAGCAGGCGCCGCAGCAGATGCACTTCTTCTCGTCCACTTCCAGCGACGGCTTGCCGTTGACCATCGCCGGGCGGATGGCCGCCACCGGGCAGCGCGCCACGACCGACGGGCGCTCGCAGACGTTGGCCACGAGGTCGTGATTGATCTTGGGCGGCTTGGTGTGCTGGATGTTGATGGCGATGTCGCCCTGGCCGCCGCAGTTGATCTGGCAGCAGGAGGTGGTGATGTGCACGCGGTTCGGCATGTCTTCCTTCACGAACTCCGCATGCAGCTCGTCCATCAGCGCCTTGACCACGCCCGAGGCGTCGGTGCCGGGGATGTCGCAGTGCAGCCAGCCCTGGGTGTGCGAGATCATGGTCA
>CAKKRZ010000174.1 GCA_919902925.1 Acidiferrobacterales bacterium
TCCACCAACAAACAGATAGCCACCCCTGCGGTGGCTTTTCTGTTTCTGGGCCACTAATCACCACCAAGCGTGCACCGGAATCAGCCGGAAAACGGCCCGTCCTCACCACCGTTGACGGTCGTGATGGCCTTGCGTATGGTCTTCCCCACTCTTTCCGACTGTCGACCGCCCGTGGCCAAAAAATCCTCATCCTCAAAGAACAACGCCCTGCCCGATTTCGAGGGGGCACTCGCCGAGCTCGAGAAGATTGTCGAGAAGATGGAGGCCGGCGACCAGAGCCTGGAAGAGGCGCTGGCCTCGTTCCAGCGCGGCATTGAACTCACCCGCACCTGCCAGAAGGGACTGAAAGAGGCCGAGCAACGGGTCGAGAAACTCGTGCAGGAGAATAACGTCGCCGGCGCGGACTCCGACGACGCCAGCTGAACCGGTTTACCGGGTTGTCCTCGCTCACCTCCACCCTGGATCGTTGTCGTCGGCGCGTCGAACAGGCGCTCGACCGGCGTTTGCCGACGCCCGCCACGGCACCTACCCGCCTGCACGAGGCCATGCGCTACGCCACCCTGAACGGCGGCAAGCGCGTACGCGCCGCGCTGGTCTACCTCACCGGCGAGGCGCTCGGCGCCGACGAACACGCACTCGACGCGCCGGCCTGCGCCGTTGAATTGATCCACGCCTACTCGCTCGTGCACGACGACCTGCCGTGCATGGACAACGACGACCTGCGACGCGGCCGGCCCAGCTGCCACCGCGCCTACGATGAGGCCACCGCACTGCTGGTCGGCGACGCCTTGCAGTCGCTGGCCTTCGAGCTGCTGGCCGGCGATCCAGCACTGGTCATCGATCCCGCGCGGCGCGCGGAAATGATCGTCCTGCTCGCCCGTGCCGCCGGTTCAACCGGCATGGCCGGCGGACAGGCCATCGATCTGGCCTCGGTTGGCACGGCCCTGACGCCGGAACTGCTCGAAGACATGCACCGGCGCAAGACCGGCGCACTCATTCACGCCGCCGCGATGCTTGGCGTGCTGGCAGCACCGGCGGTCGCACCCGGAACGCATGCCGCGCTCGACCGTTACGCGCGTGCCGTGGGGCTGGCCTTCCAGATCGCCGACGACATCCTTGACGTCGAGGGTGAGACGGCGGCGCTCGGCAAAAGTGCCGGTAAAGACCGGCGCCACGGCAAACCGACCTACGTCTCGGTACTCGGCCGGGAAGGCGCGCGCGCGCGGGCGCGCGATCTGGAGCGCGAGGCGCTCGATGCCCTCGGCGTTTTGGGCGATAATGGCCGGGCGCTGGCGTCGCTCGCCGGCTTCATCATCGATCGGCGTCAATGACCAAACTCCGCAATACTGGCCCACTCCTCCCCGGTATCGACTCCCCGGCCGATCTGCGCCGGCTGGACGCCGGGCAGTTGCCGGCGCTGGCCGATGAGATCCGCGCCTGCCTGATCGACACGGTCGCGCGCACCGGCGGTCACCTGGCCGCCAGTCTCGGCGTGGTCGAACTGACCGTGGCGCTGCATTACGTCTTCGACACCCCGGAAGACCGGCTGGTGTGGGACGTCGGCCACCAGACCTATCCGCACAAGATGCTGACCGGGCGGCGCGACCGCCTGCACACCCTGCGCCAGCCGGGCGGCCTGTCCGGTTTCCCGCGCCGCGACGAATCGGAGTACGACACCTTCGGGGTCGGGCATGCCTCGACGTCGGTGTCGGCGGCGCTCGGCATGGCCGTGGCCGCGGCCCGCACCGGTTCGCCGCGCCAGGTGGTGGCCGTCATCGGCGATGGCGCGCTGTCCGGCGGTCAGGCCTACGAAGCGCTCAACAACGCCGGCTCGATGGACGCCGACCTGCTGGTGATCCTGAACGACAATGACATGTCGATCTCGCCCAATGTCGGCGCCATGTCGAACTACCTGGCGCGCGTGCTCTCCGGCAAGATCTACTCCAGCATGCGCGAGGGTTCGAAGACGGTGCTGTCGACACTGCCACCGGTCCTGAAATTCGCCCGCCGCGCGGAAGAACACTTCAAAGGGATGTTCGTGCCCTCGACGCTGTTCGAGGAGATGGGTTTCAATTACTACGGCCCGGTCGACGGCCACGACCTCGACGCGCTGGTCGCCATGCTGCGCAACGTGAAACGCCTCAAGGGCCCACGCTTCCTGCACGTGGTTACGCGCAAGGGCAAGGGCTACCAGCCGGCGGAAGGCGACCCGATCGTCTACCACGGCGTCACACCGTTCGATCCCGCCACCGGCAAGGCCGAGAAAAAACCTTCGGGCAAGACTTATACCCAGGTGTTCGGCGACTGGCTGTGCGACATGGCGGCGCGCGACGTGCGCCTGATCGGCGTCACCCCGGCCATGCGCGAAGGCTCCGGCATGGTCGCCTTCTCGGAACGTTTCCCCGATCGTTACGTCGACGTCGGCATCGCCGAGCCGCATGCCCTCACCTTCGCCGGCGGGCTGGCCTGCGACGGCATGAAGCCGGTGGTGGCGATCTACTCCACCTTCCTGCAACGCGCCTACGACCAGGTGATCCACGACATCGCTTTGCAGAAACTGCCGGTGCTGTTCGCCATCGACCGTGCCGGCCTGGTCGGCGCCGACGGCGCCACCCACAGCGGCAACTTCGATCTTTCCTACCTGCGCTGCATCCCAAACCTCGTGGTCATGGCGCCGGCTGATGAAAACGAATGCCGACGCCTGCTCACCACCGGCTTCCTGCACGACGGCCCGGCGGCAGTGCGTTACCCGCGCGGCGCGGGTCCAGGAGTTGCCGTCGACGCCGGGTTCGAGCCGCTGCCGATCGGCAAGGCCGAGGTGCGGCGCCAGGGACATGGCGTCGCGCTGCTCGCCTTCGGCAGCCTGCTCGCCGCGGCGCTGGAAGCCGGCGAAGCCTTCAATGCCACAGTCGTCAACATGCGCTTCGTGAAACCGCTCGACGAGGAACTGATCCTGGAACTGGCCGCCACGCACGGGCTCCTGATCACGCTGGAGGAAAATGCCGTGGCCGGCGGGGCCGGCTCGGCGGTGGCCGAACTGCTCGCGCGCGCGCGCGTCACCGTGCCGATCGTCCACCTCGGCCTGCCGGATGTCTTTCCCGAGCAGGGCGACATTCGTACGTTACACGCCGAATACGGCCTCGATGCCGCCGGCATCCGCCGCACCATCCTGCGTCACCGGCCGTCCCAGAAGGCACGCGGCGAGGCGGGTTAAGGTTGACGGGCCCGGCCCGTCTGGCGGATCATGCCGTTCTGTCCCCCGCCTGCCACGGATTTCCATCACCATGAGCACCACACCGAAGAAAGGGAAGATCGAGTCGCTGCCCATCGCCGGAGCCGCGAGCGCGACATCCTCGTCGCGCGCCCTCGGTGATGTGCAGGATGCACAAATGCCGCGGAGGACAGGGACGGCCGGGAGCGGCCTCGATCCCATCGCCGAAGCCGCAAACGCGACATCCTTGTCACGCGGCCCTCGGCTCGATCCCATCGCCGATGTGCAATCGACCCCGGACACGCGCCGCATCCCGATCGACAAGGTCGGTATCAAGGACATCCGCCACCCGGTATTGGTCAAGGACCGCTCGCAGGGCGTGCAGCACACCATCGCCAGTTTCAACATGTACGTGCGCCTGCCGCACAATTTCAAAGGCACGCACATGTCACGCTTCGTGGAGATCCTGAACGTGCACGACATGGAAATCTCCGTGGAATCGTTCAGCGACATGCTGGCCGACATGGCCAAGCGGCTGGAGGCGCGCGTCGGCCACATCGAGATGAGCTTCCCCTACTTTATCAACAAGGCCGCGCCGGTCTCCGGCGTCAAGGCGCTGATGGACTACCAGGTGACCTTCCTCGGCGACATCATCGACGGCCAGCACGCCATGACCATCAAGGTCATTGTGCCGGTCACCAGTCTGTGCCCGTGCTCCAAGGAAATCTCCGAGCGCGGCGCGCACAACCAGCGCTCGCACGTGACCCTGACAGTGCGCACCAACACCTTCGTCTGGGTCGAAGACCTGATCGACCTGGTCGAAAAACAGGCCAGTTGCGAACTGTACGGCCTGCTCAAGCGTCCGGACGAAAAGTTCGTGACTGAACGCGCCTACGACAATCCCAAGTTCGTCGAGGACATGGTGCGCGACGTGGCCGCGAAGCTGAACGAGGACGAGCGTATCGACGCCTACACCGTGGAATCGGAAAACTTCGAATCCATCCACAACCACAGTGCCTACGCCCTCATCGAGCGCGACAAGACCCTGACCCCCGGGCGCTGATCGCACCGCGCGCCGCCCAAGCGCGCCTCTTTTGTTTCTACCGCCTTCGCCCGCGCGACGGCCCTGCGTCCGATTTATTTCACGGTGACCGTGATGGGTTTGGACATGACCGGTGGGTTGTGTGGTACGTGCAGGTAATCCCCGAGCAGCAACTGCAACCTGTACCGGCCAGCCGGCAGGGTCACCTCCGCCTCCGTCTGCCCGCCCCCGAAGTGGATGTGCCTGTCGTCCCTGGGGATCGATCTGTCCATCGTCGTGTAGGTGGTGTTGATCAGCAGATGGTGATGGCCGGTATTGGCAAACTGCGCACCGGCCGGCGCCACCCCCATGCCCTTGAGCCCTAAACGAATGACCACGGGACTACGGACCGTATCGCCATCTTTTGGACTGATGATGTAGACCTCCGCCCCCTTGGGCGATGGGGTACGGGGCGTCGTGGCGGCGAGCGCCGTCGTTGCCAGTAAACACAGCAGAACCAGACCAATATTTCTCATGGCAATCGTCCTCCTATCGGGGTGTGGACTGTGTATTGTATTGCGCATCGCTGTAAGGAAGTTGGCAGCCACCGCGTGCCGGGTGCCTAGCGGCGGATGGACTGCACGTGCAACCGGCCATCCGGCAGGTGGGGGGCCAACATCTTGGCCGCGGTTTCGGTAAAGGTCGTCGGGCCGGATAGATACACCTCGGCCTCGGCAAGGGTTGGCAGCGACGGGGTGATTGATTCCAACATACCGCGAACCCCGTCGGCCGACAGTTCCGACATTGCATGGCACGGCAGGATCAACGGATGGTAGGAAAAATGGTCGAGCGCATCGGTCCATGCTCGGCAGACGTTGTCGAGGTAGGGACCGGTACGGCTGCACGTGAACCAATAGAGGTGCAGGGATTCGGCCGACTCCCGCGCCAGGGCGTGCTCGATCAGGCTTTTCACCGGCGCGAATCCGGTGTCGCAGGCCAGAAACATCACCGGCCGGCGCACATCGTCATCGAGCACAAAATCGCCGGTCGGGCCGTCAAGGGTGATGGTCTCGCCGCTGCGCAGCCCATCGAAAACCTGCGCGGCAAAAGGATCGTCCGGGTTTTCGCGCACGTGAAACTCGATATTGCGGTCGTCACAGGGACAGCTGGCGATCGGCATTTCCGCGGCGGCACCGTTCGCCGACAGCAAGGAAACGGACTGGCCGGCCAGAAATCGCAACCGTTGCGTGCGCGGCGTTTGCAGGTGCAGCAACCGGATGTCCGGCGCCGGCGCGTCGATCCGGCGCACGCGCGCCGGAATTCGCTGGTGCGGGATGTCAGTCGCGCCGCCGGCCTCGATGGCCTCGACGACCACATCATTGACCGCGGTATAGGAACACAACAATGTGTAACCGGCGTTCTTTTCGGCCTCGGTCAACAGGAAGTCATGCGGCCGGACCTTCTTGGCCTGCCCGGAAACGATGCGTGCCTTGCACAGACCGCAGTTGCCGCTGCTGCAACCATAATTGAGCGACAACCCGGCGCGCAGGGCAGCCTCCAGTATTGTGTCGGTGCCGTCGAGCAGAAATTCGTGGCCGCTCGGCAACAGGCGCACGTGCGCCGACACGACGCGCATGACCTGGTCCATGGCCAGCAACCGTTGCGCGTCTTCGTCGATCGCGGCCGTGTCGATCAGCTCGAGCAGTTGCAGGCGCAGCTGCCGGGCCAGCATCGCCAGCGGATCGGACGGCGATTCGTGCCCGGACAGCAGCAGGTCGGCGGCCTCCACGGCCGCGCGATAGCGGGCCACCTCGCGCCGCGCATCGTCGAGTTCGATGCCCAGATCGGCCAGACGCGCGACCAGCACCTCCGGGTCGGGCAGCAGGCGCTCGCGAATACGGTTAGCAAACGCCGTTTCCTTGATGCGCGCGAGACGCTCGAAGAGCGTGTCGTCCTCAAGCCGGGCCTTGGGAAAACGTTGCAGGAGATCCTGCGGCGTCACCATGCCTTCGAAGGTGGCGAGTTCGCCGCGCTTGATCAGCGCCTGCAAGTGGGCACGCGTAGTCCCGACCAGGCGGGCGGCGCGAGAGAGGGTGAGCAGATGCGACATGGTTCCCGGTCCCTGGAGCAGGCTAGGTCCTCGGCGCGGTCGCTTTCAACCGCGAATTTCCTGTGGACATATAGAAACTACCTCAAAAACATCTCTGAAAACCTGAAACCGCAGATGAACGCAGGATTGGCTTGATAAACGCAGATATATTCAAATCTGCGTTTATCTGCGCCTGCCATCCGCGTTCATCTGCGGTTGCTGGAATTGGCATTTTTTTGGGTCGCTGCCAGTCAACGCCAGGAGGCGACGGCCTTTTCCGCGGCCGCGTTGGCCGGCCGCGCGATGAGCCCCTGGTTACCCAGCGTCACGCGGTAGCGGGCGCCGTCGGCCATCGGCAGGTAGGTGCCGCTGCCGTAAATGGCATCCAGCCAGTGCAGCCAACGCTGCACCACCCGCGTCGCGCGCCAGACATCGAGCCCCGGGTTATCGCTGAGATCGTGCACGGTGCGCTGGCCGTTACGCTCCTGCGCGATCTGCCGGTAACGGCCACTCAGGCGATCGAACCGGTACAGGGTATCAACTCCGAATAACACGGCCGGCCCCTTCCACTTGATCACCTGCACATCGAGCTGCCACTCGTCGCCTTTCAGTTCCAGGGGACGCACACCGCCGCCGGCGAAGGACAACTCGGCGCGATAGTGCTGCGCACCCAGTTTCGTGAAGGTCAGTTCCACCAGCGGCTGTTCGTGTATCAGGCGCGCGTAGGTGTGCAGGTTGAGCAGGATCAGGAATGCCGCCACCCCCGCCGCCAGGAACAGCAGGCCGGTCAGGCCTTGCAAACTGCCGGTGATGAGACGACGCCTCCACAGACGGCGCAAGCCGGCGTAGGTCAGAAACAAACCGACCGCGGCAACGACGACGGTTAAGGCCTGATAAAGCATGGCGGTTACTTTACTCTCCCGTGGCGGCGCTGGGAACGATGTCCCCGATCAGCAATGCGAAGCCGCAGACGCGACTAATAAATTGACAGGACGAGCGAGCGTAGCGAGCAGGGATACCGTTCGCGCGCGGCCCCCGGTGCTGTGCAGGATGCACAAATGCCGCGGAGGCCAGGGATGGCCGGGAGCGGCCTTGATCCCATCGCCGACGATCAGCATGACCACGTCAGGACACCAGGGTGTTGCTCGTCGGACGGGAAACCGGGTCGAGCCGCACCTCGTTCACGCGCCAACCGTGCAACACCACGTGGCCGCGAAGGCGATCGACGCCGTCGACGGCGAATTCGAATTCGTAGAAGCGGCGCAACTCAAGATGGCCGTGGGCGTTGCGGGCAATCCACCACCGCCGTTGAACCACCGTGTCGTCCAGGAACTGCACGGATTCGCGTTCGCAGGCCAGGCGACCGGCGCGCCGGGCGATCTCGCGCGCGCGGTTGGCCTGCCAGCCGATGAGCGCGACCACCGCGAGCGTTGCCAGCAGGAGCAGCTCAGTCATCGGCGATGGGAGGCGTAATAGGCGGGACGCCAGGGACACGTTTCCGAGGGCCGCGGGCCGAATCTGAATCCCTGCTCACTTCGTTCACTCGTCCTGATACAGATCAGGCCTGTCTGCGGCTTCGGTATCGGCGCCGTCCGTGTGACGGCGATCGGGAGTCAGTGCTTGCCGTGTTTGCCGTGGGCGGTCTTCTCGGCGATGGAGTCCATCAGCGCGAACAGCACGCCGGAAATGACCAGGAATATGTGGATGCTGACCTTCCAGGCCAGGGCCTTGTCGGCCTGGGTCCACATCCAGGCCGAGCCGGCGGCGGCAGAACCACCGGCCGCCACCTCAAACTGGGCGCTGACATTCACGAACGCCTTCAGCAGTTCGATCGCGGAGATCGCGACGATGGAGGCGATGACCTTGATCTTGAGGCCGGAAAAATCGACCTTGCCCATCCACTCCGGGCGGTCCTCGTGATCGCCGGTGTCGATCTTGGAAACGAAGTTCTCGTAGCCGCTGAAGATGATGATGAGCAGCAGGTTGGCGACCAGCGACATGTCGACCATGGTCAGCACGGCCAGGATCAGCGCGCTTTCGTTCATCGCGAGCAACTGCTCGAACGGCCAGACGATGTGGATCAATTCCTGCCCGAACTTGATCAGCACCAGGCCGATGCCGATGACCAGACCGAAATAGAACGGCGCCAGCAGCCAGCGGCTGTTGAAGATCACTGTTTCCAGCAGATTCTCGATGGATTTCATGAGGTGCCCGAAGGTTGTGTGATATGGCATCCCGGCCTGATGTTTTCAGACCGTGGACGTCGATGAACTGTGCGTATTATTCCCGGATCGGCAAATCATGCAAGTTTCCGCATCGCCGGCCTCCACCCAGTTGCCATCTTTCACCCTATCCAGCATCCGCGGCCTTGCCGGTATAATTCGCCAGGCCATGCCACCCAAACCCGGCCACCTTTCCAAGGAGACGCCATGTTCCGTCCAAAACACCTGACCGTCGTGCTCGTCCTGGCCGCCGCCCTCGCCGGTTGCGCCGGCGCCGGCACCAGCACCGGGGCTTACGTCGACGACTCGGTCATCACCAGCAAGCTCAAAACCGAACTCTACCGCGACAAAACCACCAGCGGCTGGGACATCAAGGTCGTCACCAGTGGCGGGGTCGTGCAATTATCCGGCTTCGTTAAAACAGAAGCCGAGAAGTCGCGCGCCGGCGAAATCGCCAGATCGATCACGGGCGTGAAGTCGGTCTCGAACGATCTGATCGTCAAGCCGTAAGCGCGGCATCCTGCCGCACGGCCCTCGGCTCGATCCTATCGCCGAAGCCGTAAGCGCGACAGATCCCATGTCTAGACGAAAAAGCGAAGCGAATAGGGCTTCCTTCGCATCGCACGGCCCTCGATGATGTGCAGGATGCACAAATGCCGCGGAGGCCATGGATGGCCGGGAGCGGCCTCGATCCTATCGCCGAAGCCGTAACCGCTACTACTATTAATGGCAGGACGAGCGAGCGGCGCGAGCAGGGATACCGTTTCGCCGCACGGCCTCGATCCTATCGTCGAAGCCGTAACCTTCAACTGCCGTCATAGGGGCATGGGCAGTCGGCCCTCATCCCCATCCCTTCTCCCGCAGGGAGAAGGGAGCGAGCCAAAGTACGCGGCGTGCGACTGGATACACTTTAGGAGAAGGGCTTGAAAAATCCCTCTCCCCGCGGGAGAGGGGAAGGGGTGAGGGCCGGGTTCTGGGTCGCGTTCGGTTATTTTGTCAGGCGCTCTTGGGGCAGAGCAAGTTTAGCTAGCGCCGCGATTGCGAAATTGTCAAACTGATCGTACCCATGGACACCACCGTCATCATCCTGCTGATCCTCGCCGCGCTGCTGGTCATCGCCGGTTTCATTGGGTTGATCATCCCGGCCATGCCGGGCGCGCTGCTGCTGTTTGGCGGACTGGTGCTGGCAGCCTGGGCCGAGGATTTCCGCTATGTCGGTTTCTGGACGCTCGCCGTGTTGCTGGTGCTGACGATACTGACCTACATCGCCGATGTCGTCAGCACTGCCTTTGGCGCGAAACAATTTGGGGCAAGCACGCGCGCCGCCATCGGCGCGGTGATTGGCGGCGTGGTCGGCCTGTTCCTGGGCCTCATCGGCATTCTCATCGGCCCCTTCGTCGGCGCGGTGCTGGCGGAGCTGACCATCCGCCACGATATGGCCGGCGTCACCAAAGCCGGTATCGGCGCCTGGGTCGGGATGATTCTGGGCACGGCCGCCAAGATGGCGCTGGCCATCTCGATGATCGGTATCTACCTGCTCAAGCGTTTTCTCTAAAGCTGTCTTGGTGAGGAGCCGCCGGCGACGAAGCCGAGCAACCCCTTCCCCCTTCGATGGGGGAAGGTGGGGATGGGGGTGAAAACATATCGTGACGGATGACGTCAAATCCTCCACCCCCACCCTCGCCCTCCCCCGTCGAGGGGGAGGGAATAAATTTTCGGATGCTTTGCCACCGCGCGACCGCCGCATAGGGCAACCCGGGTGAGTCCTCCGGCAGAGCCGGGGGCTTACCTCAAACTGAGTCAGTCGAGTCGAACGGCCGTCCATGGAAACCGCAGCCCGCGGATATTCAGAGCCTCGCCTTTCAGCGTACGGAGATTCTCGAATTGCCCCGTATAGGTGATGTAGTTGTCATTAAACTTCAGGACCACAGTCGAGCCACGCTGCTCCCAGGTGTCGTTGTCGGGTGTTTTGTCATTCGGATGATGGTTCTCCAGCCGGCCACCCGGGTGAAAGACAATGTCGTACCGGTAGGATTGTTCTCCAGGCACGTCCGTGGAAAGACTCCAGCGCGAGCCGAGCAGCAAGGGCGCGGTCTGGCAACCAGCCAACAATGCCACCAGGAATATCCCCGATAATAGACGACTGTAGTTACGTGCCAGAAAATTCATTATTTCCTCTCCTTCAATACGCAAGCAGTTGGTGTTTTCACAGGTTGGCCAACAGGTAATCGGTCCTCGACAGCCGCTCGGCCATGACGCGCAGGAAGGCGCGGTTGATGCGCAGGCGCAACTCTTCGCTGGCGTCTTTCAGCGCATCGGCATGTACCTTGATAAGCATGGCGTCGCTGGTGGCGTTGACGGTGGCGGTGCGCTTGCGCGGTTCCTCGTAGATGTACGGCATTTCGCCGAAAGGTTCGCCGGCGCGGATGATGCCGAGCAGGCGATTATTCTTGAACACCCGCGCCTCGCCCGAAGCGAGCACGAAGAACGATCCGCCCATCTTGCCCTCCTCCACCAGCGCGCGGCCGGTCTTGAAGCGCGCCCACTGGCTGAAGTGCAGAAACTCCCACAACTCGGCCTCGGTAAAACCGCTGAAGAACGACAGGCTTTTCATGATGCTGAACTTGCGCGTGTCGGAGATCGACTCCGGTTGCGTCTCCAGCGAACCGTAGATGGCGTTGAGGTCGTCGGTGAAATCGGTCCAGTTGGCGTAACGGCGCTTGGCATCCTTCTCCATGGCATGCTCGACGATGCGGACCAGCGCCGGCGGTGCCGATGGGCGGAACTGCACGATCGATGGAGGAATCTCCTTCACCACCGCCATCAGCAACGACGCCGGGTTGTCGGCCTTGAACGGCGGCTTGCCGGTCAGCAGTTCGTACATCACCACGCCGAGCGAATAGATGTCGCTCTGGTGGTTGATGTCCTTGCCGGTGATCTGCTCCGGCGACATGTAGCGCGGCGAACCGACCGCGCCCAACACCTGGGTGCTGGTGGCGTTCGACCACAACGCCGCGCCGAAATCGGAAATCTTGATGTCGGTGTCCCGGGCCACCAGGATGTTGGCCGGTTTGATGTCGCGGTGGATCACGCCGAAGCGGTGTGCGTATTCCAGCGCCTTGGCCGCCTTGAAGGCGATCTCCGCCACCTTGTCGAACGGCAGCAGGTTGGCTGGATCGGTGTAGGCCATCAGCGTGCCGCCGGACACGTATTCCATGGCGATGTAGTTCAACTCCTCGTCCACGCCGGCATCGTAGATGGTCACGATGTGCGGGTGGTGCAGCTTGCCGGCGTGCGCGGCCTCGTTCATGAACAACTTGCGCGATTTCGCCCCGTTCACGGGATCGCGAAACACGTCCTGCTGCGCGACCTTCAGCGCCACGTCGCGGCTATTAAAGGCATCGTGGGCGAGGTAAATGGTGCTGGTCGCGCCGCGACCGATCTGTTCGCGGATGTCGTAACGGCCGATCTTGAGGGGCATGGGTGGCGGCTTCGGTCGGGATTTCAACTGGAACTATAGTGGATGCGCGCCGCTCGTACAGCCCGGAATGCCGCCGATACACCAGCCTCCTGATTTACGGAAACGACAACTGACTTACTTCGATTCAGCGGCCCAAGGGTACAGCCTGGGGATGTAGAGCGTCAGGAATGTCGCTATCGACAAGGCAACCACCGAACCCACGATAAACAGCGTCCATGTCACCGGCTTGATGGCGCCAAGGGCGACAATAAGAAACAGCATGGGAAGGTCGAGGAAATGCGTGAAGGCGGGCACAGACTCGGCCCGCGCCCGTTCCAGTTCCCGGGTAAATGTGCCGGTCTTCATGGCCTCCCGGGTCAGGCGCCGCAGACGCAGGAAGTAAAGCCTCGTCACGGTGTTGCCCTCGATGAATTCAAACACGAACAGAAACACCATTCCCGCCAGCCACGGCACCGCGAGGAAATCCCAGCCGCCGAAGTGCCCGACAATCAGCCACGCGCCCGAGATGAGCAGCAGCACCGCGCCGGGCACCACCACCCCGTCGTAAAACACCGCAATGTTTCTGACTGCCTCGGAAAACTGTGGCAGCTCCCGCAATTGGCGCGAGCGTAAATCCGAGAGCCAGACACTAATCAGCCCGCCGCCGATCAGGATGGCGCCGAGCACGTGAACAAATTTCAGGAGAGCGTAGGTCATTCGTCGGAGTGATACGTTATTGTGCCTTGACGTCCGTAGTCGCCGAATGAATCACTTTGAGGTACCCCCGATCTGTCCCGGATTTCCATTTAGCTTGATCGACATATTAGGGTTGCTTTTCTGAAACGGAAATACCTTTTAGCAACGACTTTAATTTTCTTCTGTTTTCAGCACTTGATTTGTAGGTTGTGGTGGAGAGGTGCAAATCAATCCAGGTTCCGGATTGAACCCAGTGAGCCCGGATATGAGAACTGACAGCGTTACCCATCTTGTGGTCATACATGACCGTGTCCCAACCGCCAAATTTCTCAAATGAAACGTTGACGGGCTCCGGCAGCCCTCTTTTCTTCCAGCTTTGCGCGTCTTTTTCCCATTGCTGGCGAACACCCGTGAATAAGCGCTCTGGCTCAAACCAACCGGACAACAGCAAACTTGCTTCTCTTTGATCCGCGAAATAGAAGTATCTCGGGTTGTTGGTTCCGCCGCCGATGGCTTTGGCTTTAGGAGACCAGTTGTCCTTTGGCAGGGTCATCGTGAGCCGGCTGACTGGAACCGAAAGGCTGTAGCGATCGCCAGCCTCTCTAATTTCGATACTCTCGTTTGGGGACGCTCCCCACGTTACGGAGCACACACTGACAAGAAACAAGGTGGCTGCCAATAACGATTGGCTGACGAACAGGTTTGCGCCTGGGGTTATCCATTTCATGACGTTGCTCCTTTTCTCGTTTC
>CAKKRZ010000175.1 GCA_919902925.1 Acidiferrobacterales bacterium
GCGGTGTTCGAGCAGGCCGGGGTGAATTTCTCGCACGTCCTCGGCGACAATCTGCCGCCGTCCGCCACGGCCCACCGTCCGGAGTTGGCCGGGCGCTCCTTTCAAGCGTTGGGTATGTCGCTGGTCATTCATCCGCGCAATCCCTACGTCCCGACCTCGCACGCCAACGTGCGCTTCTTCGTGGCGAAGAAAGACGGTGCCGAGCCCGTGTGGTGGTTCGGCGGCGGCTTCGACCTGACGCCCTACTACGGCTTCGACGAAGACTGCGTGCACTGGCACCGCACGGCGAAGGCCGCCTGCGACCCCTATGGTCAGGATTACTACCCGCGCTTCAAGAAATGGTGCGATGAGTATTTCTTCCTCAAGCACCGCCAGGAGCCGCGCGGCATCGGCGGACTGTTCTTCGACGATCTCAACGAGAAAAATTTTTCACACAGCTTCGGATTCATGCAGAGTGTCGGCGATCATTTCCTCAGGGCCTATCTGCCGATCGTGCAGAAACGCAAGGATACGCCACACGGCGAGCGCGAGCGCGACTTCCAGCTCTACCGGCGCGGGCGCTACGTGGAATTCAACCTGGTCTACGATCGCGGCACCTTGTTCGGCCTGCAAAGCGATGGACGCACGGAATCGATCCTGATGTCGCTGCCACCGCTGGTAAAATGGCGCTACGACTGGAAACCGGAGGCCGGCACGCCGGAGGCGAAACTCTACGACGTCTTTCTGAAACCGCGCGACTGGTTCACGCCGTAACCACCGATGGAGCATGCCATGACCGATGCAAGGCTTCCCGACCGCCACGTTACCCTGCGCATCTCCCCCATGCCGCGCGACACCAACGCCGCCGGCGACGTGTTCGGCGGCTGGCTGATGTCGCAGGTCGATGTCGCCGGCGCCATCGTCGCCAGCCGGCGGGCGAAGGGGCGCGTCGTCACCGTCGCGGTCAATGCCTTTCACTTCAAAGAACCGGTCTACGTCACCGATGTGGTGAGTTTCTATGCCCAGGTGGTGAAGGTCGGCACCACCTCGATCACCATCGGCGTCGAGGTCTGGGCCGAGCGCGGTCTGCGCAGCCCGACACCGGGGGTAGCAGTCAAGGTCACGGAGGCAACACTCACCTACGTCGCCATCGACGAACAACGCCGCAAGCGACCGGTACCGGCTGAAAACCAGGACTAAGGACTGAGGACTAAGGTCTGATGACTGAGTCCTGAGTCCTTAGTCCTCAGCACTCAGTCCTGGTGTTCCGGTCCTCTGTCCTTGGCTCCGGCTGGCAGTAGCTTCTCGATCATCGCGATGACCCCGGGCTCGTCCCACTCGATGGCACCGGCAAGACCATAGGCGATCTTGCCGTCCGCACCGAGCAGGTAGCTGGTCGGAAAGACGAATACCTTCCAGCGCTTGAGCACGGCCTGATCGCGGTCGAGCAGGATCGGGAAATCGACCTTGACCTTCTCTTGGAGGAAACGCCGGATGGTCGCCTCGTCCTCGGCCATGTTGATGGCGAGTATGGTGAACGGCTTGCCCGCCATCTTTTCCTTCAGGCGTTGCATGGACGGCATCTCGTGCACGCACGGTGGACACCACGAGGCCCAGAAATTCACCAGCACCACCTGGCCGCGATAACCCGCAAGATCGTAACGCCGGCCGTCGAGTCCGGTCAGCCGGGTCACCGGTGGGATCGGATTCGCCGTGTAGCGCGACAGCGTGCGCGTTGTTCGTGCCGGGGCGGGGGCATCCACCTTCACCGCCACGGCCGGGGCGCGCGCCGGGGCCAGACGCACCCGCGAAAGACGACCGATCACCTCCGCCAGCTGTACCGGCAGTTTTGTCGCCTCGCGACGCTCGGCGTCACTGGCATCGGGACGGAAATAATATCGGTCACGCATCCCGGCCACGCGCTCCACCGCGATCACCGATCCGCCCTTGTGCAACTCTTCGACGGTGCGTTCCAGCCGCCAATGCCAGGGAGACAGTTCCGGCTGCAACAGATAGATCGGGAAACGGGCATGGGCCACCAGCGGGTGATACTCGGCGTCGCGCCCCGGTTCGGGTGGGGTGAGAAACAGATTCGGGTGTAACAACAGCAGACCGGCCAGCGCCGTGCCCTCGGGGTGCTGACGTCGCCAGGCATGCGCGCCGCGCACGGCCAGCAGACCGGCGCGCGCCGAGGCCAGCAGCCACACGCGCCGGCCGGTGGTGCGTTCGGCGTGATCGATCAAGCGGGCGATGTCATCCGCAGGGACACGGTCGAGGCTGCTTTCGCCCGGCGGCAGCAGGCGGCCGGTCAGCACATCCGCGCGCCACACCGTGATGCCGCGGCCCGCCAGCGCCTCGGCGATGGCGGCATCGCCGGCGGAGGACCCGAGTCCGGTCGGTAACCACAGCACCAGCGCGCGCGGTCCCGGGGACCTGGCCTCGTGCACGATCACCGGCACCTCGGCCTCGCGGTCGATCCTGATCTCCAGGGAGCGCGGCGTGGCCGCGTTGGCCGTGGCCAGGCACGCGCCGGCCAACAGGTGGACAGCACCCAGACGCGCCAGTACTCTGTAGTTCATGCGATCACTCGTACGCTCGTGGGGTTTGGTGCTGCTGCTGGCCGGGATGATAACCCCGGCCGCGGCCGTCAACGAAGAGCCGGCGCTGTTCAAGCTCTCCTACCGGCTGGCGGACGAGACGGTCACGCTGACCGTCCGCACCGAGGCCGGCGCCTACAACTCCACGCGCACCGGCGAGAAACCGGATCGCTGGAGCCTGAAACCGGGCGATACCCTGCAGGGACCGCGTCCCGGCGAGCGCGTGGTCGATCTCTATCGCCAAGCCAGTCCCGCGCCACTGATCGTCGGGCGCGTGCACGTGCGTTACTACCCGGCCCGCGGCGGCGGCTGGCAGCCTTTCTACCGCCTCGAACCGGCGCCCGAACTGGCGCGCACCCTGCCCGACCTGCGCATGCCGACCCGCTTCACCGGCACACTGGTGGTGAGCGGCGGGGCGCTGCCGATCCCGGACGGCTACTACCCGTTCGTGGAATTCCGCTTCGATACCGACAAACCATCGATCGACCGCTGGGTCGTGCGCTAGAAGGAAATCGCGCCACGCGCGCCTCGGCGACGTGCAGGATGCACAAGTGTCGCGAAGGCCATGGATGGCCAAGAGCGGCCTCGCCTCCCTCTCCCCGCGGGAGAGGGGAAGTGGGTGAGAATCTCCAATCCGACTGGAGTGGTTATTTTTTCTCCAGCGCGGTCAGGAACGGCCTGAGCAGATCCATCGGCAGCGGGAAGACGATGGTATTGGTTCTCTCGTTGGCGATCCCGGAAAGGGTCTGCAGATAGCGCAGTTGCAACGCCTGCGGGCTCTTGCTGATCAGTTCGGCCGCCTGCACCAGTTTCTCCGCCGCCTGGTGTTCGCCCTCGGCGTGGATAATCTTGGCGCGCCGGGTGCGCTCGGCCTCGGCCTGCTGGGCGATGGCGCGCACCATGGTCGGGTCGATGTCGACGTGCTTGATCTCGACCGTCGTCACCTTGATGCCCCAGGCGTCGGTATTGGTGTCGAGAATCTTCTGGATGTCGAGATTCAGCTTGTCGCGCTCGGCCAGCATCTCGTCGAGCTCGTGCTTGCCGAGCACCGAGCGCAGCGTCGTCTGCGCGAGTTGGTTGGTGGCCGTGTAGAAGTCCTCAACCTGGATGATGGCACGCTCCGGGTCGATCACGCGGAAGAACACCACCGCGTTGACCTTGACCGAGACGTTGTCGCGCGAGATCACGTCCTGCGGCGGCACGTCCATCACCACGATGCGCAGGTCCACCCTGACCATCTGCATCACGCCGGGGATGATGATGATGAGGCCCGGGCCCTTCACGCGCCAGAAGCGCCCGAGCAGGAACACCACGCCGCGCTCGTACTCGCGCAGCACGCGGAACGATGCGAACAGCAGGAACGCCAGAACGGCGAGGATGATCGGGAGAGAAAGAAATGCGGACATATCACTTACCTCCTGTTGTATAGGGTTCCACCACCAACGTGAGTCCGTCGCGGCTCACGACCTTGATACGTTGCCCACGCCGGATCGGCGCGGCGGCGCGCGCCTGCCAGTCCTCGCTGTGCGCCCGGACGCGACCCGCGCCCTGGGCGAAATCCTCCAGCGCCTCGCCGGTCAGGCCGATCATCTGTTCCTCGCCGCTGACCACCGCCCGGCGGCGCGCCTTCATCGCCAGATAGACGACGCCGAAGAAGAACAGCGCGCTCGTCACCGCCACCGCCGCCACCAGCGGCCAGGCAACGCCGAAGCCTTCGACGTCGGTGTCGAACAGGATCACCGAGCCGATGACAAAGGCCACCAGCCCGCCGATACCGAGCACCCCGAAACTGGGCGTGAAGGCCTCCGCCACCATGAAGGCGATGCCGAGCAGAATAAGCCCGAGACCGGCGTAGCTGATCGGCAGTACCTGGAAGGCGTAGAGCGCCAGCAACAGGCAGATACCGCCGAGCACGCCCGGGAAAACATAACCCGGGTTCCACAGTTCGAAGAACAGGCCGTAGATGCCGAGCAGCATCAGGATGTAGGCGATGTTCGGGTCGGTGATCACCGACAGCAGCCGTGAACGCCAATCGGGTTCAATAGTTTCGATGCCGAGACCCGTGGTGACGAAGGTTACTTTTTTGCCGGCCATCGTAACCGTGCGGCCGTTCAGCTTCTTCATGAGATCGGCGACGTCGCTGGCCAGGAAATCCGCCACGTTCTGCTTCACCGCCTCCTCGGCCGAGGACGAAGAGGCTTCGCGCACGGCCTTTTCCGCCCAGTCAACGTTGCGCCCGCGCATCTGCGCGAGGCTGCGGATGTAGGCGATGGCGTCGTTGAGCATCTTTTCGTCCATGCCCGGCTTGCCGCCCTTCTTGCCAGTCTCCGGTTTGGCCTTGCCGTCCTGCGGCGGCTTCGGTTTGTCCTGCGCGCCGGGATCGGGCACGCCGCCGATCTGCACCGGCGTGGCGGCGCCGATGTTGGTGGCCGGCGCCATGGCGGCGACGTGCGAGGCCAGCAGGATATAGGCGCCGGCACTGGCGGCGCGCGCACCCGAAGGCGCCACGTAGGTCACCACCGGGATCGGCGAGGCGATGATGTCCTGGATGATCTTGCGCATCGCCGCATCGAGCCCACCGGGCGTGTCGATTTGCAGGATCACGAACGGCGCGCCCTGGGCGGCGGCCTTGCTGAGCCCGCGGTGCACGTAATCGGCGGTGGCCGGGCCGATCGGCCCGCTCACCGTGAGCAGCACGGCAGATTTAGCCGCGGCGGGCTTGGCCGGCGGCGCAGTCAACGCCTGCCCGGCAGCCAGCCACATCGGCGCGGCCGCCAGGAAAAACCAGAACAGCAGTCGGACGGTACGCATAAGGGCGTATCACCTTAGCAGAGTTC
>CAKKRZ010000176.1 GCA_919902925.1 Acidiferrobacterales bacterium
TCACGCTCAAGACCGACCCCTTGAAGCGCGAAGACCTGGATGAATTCGTGAAGTGTTATAACGCGGAGAATCGGCATAACCGCAAGGCGACGTGGGGTAATGAACTGGATTCCGGCTCCCCGGCTTTAGGCATGCCGGGGCAGGCTTCGGCCGGAATGACGGCGAAAGGGAAAAAGGGTAGTGCCCCTCACCCCCGGATCGAGTCCGGGGCAGGCTCTAGCCCTCTCCCCGCAAGTGGGGAGAGGGGATTGAATGGAAGGTGGCGAGCATACACCTACGACGAAATCGCCGCCCGAGACAAAGTCAGCCTCGATATCTTCTGGCTCAGAGACGAGGCGTTAGAGGATTCCAATAATCTCCCGGCGCCCGATATCCTGGCCGCGGAAATCGTGGCAGACCTGGAGGCGGCGTTGGAGCAGTTCCGGGAGATCGCAACTGACCTCGGGCAACAACCTTCTTCCAAAGACTAATTGGGACTGCCACGCTGCACCAGCTCGCCCCGGTTCCCGGCGGCCCGGCCCGGGTCATCGACTGGCCGCCGGCGCGGAAGGTGAATTAGTGCGGTTTTTTTAGAACTATCGCGCGCAGTAGAACCGAGAGATATTTTCTGCGCGCCATGATTACTCGCATTAGTGAATCGTATATTAGCGAATACTGTGCTCTGATCCGGGTATTTTCGTGTAACCAAGCGGGTTGCGCATTGTCACCTTATCGGTTACATTTCAGAAAATATGATTAAGACCTTCCGGCATAAGGGTCTGGCCGAGTTTTTCGAGACCGGCAATGCCCGCAAGGTTCAGGCCAAACATGCCAAGCGGTTGCGGATGATTCTGACCATGCTGAATGCCGCTAGCCACGCGCGGCAGATGGATGCGCCGGGCCTGCGCTTGCACCCGCTCAAAGGCAAACCGGAAGGCCGTTGGGCACTGGATGTGGATGAAAATTACCGCGTGATCTTCCGATTTGAGGAGGGGCACGCCTTTGAGGTGGACTATGGCGACTATCACTGACAAGCGCGCAAGGATGCACAACCCGGCGCACCCGGGCGAGATTTTGCGCGAGATGTACCTGGCTCCGCTGGGTATCACCATCACTCAGGCCGCCAAGGCCTTGGGCGTAACGCGCAAGCATGTCTCGGCCATTGCGAATGGTCGCACGCCTGTTACGCCTGACATGGCGTTGCGTCTGGCCACCGCATTTGCGACCGAACCCGAGTTGTGGGTGAACCTGCAGGCACAGTACGACCTCTGGACTGTGAGCAAGAAGGCGCGCCCAAAGGTCAAGGCACTGGTGACGAAGAAGGCGGCTTAACTTGGTGGATAGACCAAAACCCAAGTCAGAGAGGAATCGTTTCTGATCTACTTTTTGTTACCCCCATGCCACTAAATCTATTCAGATGCTTGCTCACCCTGGCCGCCGCGTTGTTGCTCGCCGCCTGCGTCGACAAGACTCCGTTGTCTGCCGCACAGATGCCCTACGCCGGTTACTGGGTGGGGCAGGACGGCAGTGTCATTCACATCTGGGCGAACGGCGGTGGGGATTTCAAGGTGCAAGGAAAATCGGTGTCCGGCGGGCGTGCCGAGTTCGCGCGCGATCGTTTGAAGATCGCGCTTTGGTTTATCGAGCAGGAATGGCGCATCACGAAGGCGCCTCACCGTACCGGCAGCGTGGACGAGATGGTGCTCGACAATCAGGTGTTCCGCCAGCGTGAGCCCAAGCGGGAGGGCGCCTAACAACGGAATGCTGCTGATGCAAACCTCATGATCCCGACGCGCTGCGGTTTGACGGCGATCAATCGCCGCCTTTGGATACTGCCATTGCTGCTGGCGATCCTCGCGTCAGCGGTGGCGCGCGGCGCTGAGCCGATCGATTGGAAGCTTACCTACACGCATCAGCGCGCCGAGACCGAACGCGACGGCGTTGACCTGAATCTGCGCGGCACACGGGATGCGAGCGTGTTCTGGCTGGGGTATTACCGGCGGGCGAATGAATTCCAGCAGACCCGCGCTGGACTGGAGCAGTGGTTCTCATTCAACTGGGGAAAAGCGCTGCTGTCAGGCCAGGCCGCGACGCGGGGATTTCTCGGATTCGCATCGCAAGCGGAGATAGGCAGGGGTGGCGTCCGGCTGCTGGCGGGATTCGGGCGTACCAACCTGAAGCCCTACTACAACCTCAATTTCGACCCGAACGACGCCGTGACCCTCGGCTTGGTCGCCGATCTCCCGGACGGAATGCGCGCCAGCTTTTACGCGGTTCATGACGATCGGCTTGGCACGGGGCAGACCGTGGTTCACGCGCTGCTCAGGACCTCCGACGACCCGGCCCACCGCTGGACCATCGACGTGTCGCAGCGACGCGGGCCATTGGGCGATACGGGAGAACGCGTACGGCGCACGGGCATTGGAGTAACCTACGATCGTGCGCCGTACTTTGGGCGCATCGTGTTTGACCCGAATGCAAACTTCAGCGGCCATGACATGCTCAGGCTGGGCTTCGGCGTACGCTTTTGATCCTCTATGCCATTGGGGCCAGAGCCAATAACCCGCGATACTCCCAGCCGTAAAAAGATCAGCCCAAATCTGTCCGAGTTTCTCATTTGCCATAGTGGTAACGGCAAGCAGCTATGTACAGAATGCCTTTCTCCATTTTGTACACCAGGCGGTGCTCCTCGTTGATGCGACGCGACCAGTATCCCGTCCACTTGTGGCGCAACGGTTCTGGCTTGCCGATCCCGCGAAACGGGTCTTTCTCGACGGCCTCGATCAGTTTGTTGATCCGAGCATGCTGCCGCCGGTCATGTTTGTGCCACCAGCGGTAATCTTCCCATGCCGCATCGGCCCATTTGATGGTCATCGAAGAATGAGTTTCCGCGCCTTGGCATTGCCGCGTTCAATTTGTGAGATCGCGCGGCGCAGGCGCTGTGCCATGGCCGGACTGCGCGCGAGGTAGGCGGTTTCCTGCCACGACTCGAAATCCTCAAGAGAAATCAGCACGGCCGGCGCGCCCTTCTGGCGTGTGATAAGAATGGGAGCGTGATCCTCGATGACTTCTTCGATCGCCTTGGCCAGTTTGCTGCGGAGTGCGGAATAAGAGAGTGTTTTCATGGCGCTTCCGGGGTGGGTCAGGTTGTACAAATAATTGTACAACTTGGGGCGGGGCCCTTCAACGGCAAAAGACTGGAAGAGGATTATCAGGTCTTGCCTTTTGCCACCCCGCCCACTGCGACTGGAGCTTACCGGTAAGCAAAGCCACATGTCAGGGCGGAGTATTCACAAGTATACTGAGTTGCTGAGACCCCCATGTCGAAGAAACATTTCAGAACCTTGCTCACCCTGGCCGCCGCGTTGTTGCTCGCCGCCTGCGTCGACAAGACTCCGTTGTCTGCCGCACAGATGCCCTACGCCGGTTACTGGGTGGGGCAGGACGGCAGTGTCATTCACATCTGGGCGAACGGCGGTGGGGATTTCAAGGTGCAAGGAAAATCGGTGTCCGGCGGGCGTGCCGAGTTCGCGCGCGATCGTTTGAAGATCGCGCTTTGGTTTATCGAGCAGGAATGGCGCATCACGAAGGCGCCTCACCGTACCGGCAGCGTGGACGAGATGGTGCTCGACAATCAGGTGTTCCGCCGGCGCGAGCCGCCGCCGGATTGAATGTGGCGATTCCCTGTCGGGAACAAGTGGGTGAAGGGACGCACGTTTACCGGGACGGATGTATGAATCGAGGGGGAGGCTAAAGATCGTCAGGTTTCAGGCCGGTGTGCTTGGCGAGACGAGCGAGCATGCGGGGCCCAATTTCCTCGCCATCGTGAAATGCAAATACCACATCCGTCCAACCGGTGCGGGATAAGGTGCGGTGTGAGCCGGATTGACGCTTGATCTGCCAACCGGTGCGGAGCAGGGCAGCCAGTACCCGTTTTGCCTTGGTCGACGGCCAAGCCGTTATGCCGCGTCGGCGATTGAAATACTGATCGGTTCCGGCCGGCTTTCGCCGGTCTCGATACGCTCGGCCAGAACACGCAGCGCCAGAACCTCGGCCTTGGCCATGGCCTCATCGGCGCTGGAACCGTAGACCAACACGCCTGGCAGTTCCGGTACCTCCGCCAGCCAGCGGTTGTCGGCCTCGCGTTCGCACTCAATGCTCAGTTTCATGGGATCCCAGCCGGTTTCCGGAGGAGTCTAGCACAGCCAAAAATAGCGGGACGCCGGGGAAATCGTTTTGCAATTGTTGCCCGATTGTCCTGTCGTCATTATCGGTCTGATGGGAAATCGGCCCATGACGCACGTACGAGCGTCCTCCATTCCGGTCTCGAGCTTCCTTGAAGTGCCGGAACCACCGGTCGCACCGGGGCCACTCTCCGCTTTACGGGGAGACGGGTCAGACCCTATAATCCGCCATCGTATATATTTAGGTAGTAACCAGGAAGTGGGCCTCGCGCCCACTTTTTCGTTATGGGACAGTAAGTTATGCGTGAATCACCGACCGGTCTCCGGCAACTGATCGAACCTGGGGTGAAGGCCCTGGGCTTTGATTTGGTGCATGTGGAGCTGGGTGGCAGCGGCCATCGGTCCACCCTGCGGGTGTATATTGATTCGCCCCGCGGGGTGACGGTGGATGATTGTGCGGCCGTGAGCCGCCAGTTATCGGCCGTCCTCGATGTCGAGGATCCAATCCGGGAGAGCTATATGCTGGAGGTTTCGTCTCCCGGCCTGGATCGGCCGTTGGCGACGCCGGCGCATTTCCGCGGTTATGTGGGTGAACTGGTGAAGGTGCGGACCGTCGTCGAATTGGGCGGGAGGCGCAACTTCAAGGGCCGCCTGCTGGAGGCCGACGACGAGCGTATTGCCGTCGAGGTCGACGGGCAGCGGATGGAGTGGACGTACGACGCCATCGAACGCGCACGACTGGTCGCGAAGATTGGTTGAGCCGGGTGACCTGAGGATAGGGTAATGGGCAACGAAATTTTGATGATTGTGGATGCGGTGTCGCGCGAGAAGGGCGTCGACAAGGAAACCATCTTCCAGGCGCTTGAAGCCGCGCTGGCCACTGCCACGCGCAAACGCCACACCGGCGATATCGACGCGCGCGTCGCTATTCGCCGCGATAGCGGCAACTACGACACCTTTCGCCGCTGGGAAGTGGTGGCCGACGACGTGGTTATGGAGTTCCCCGAACGTCAGACCCGCCTGATGGACGCCATCGACCTGAAGCCGGAAATTCTGGTTGGCGAGTTCATCGAGGAGCCACTGGAACCGGTCGAATTCGGCCGCATCGCCGCCCAGGCCGCCAAGCAGGTCATCATGCAGAAGGTGCGTGAGGCCGAGCGCGAGCAGATCGTCAACCAGTACCAGAATCGCAAGGGTGAGATGGTGACCGGCGTGGTCAAGCGCCTGGAGCGTGGCGACGCCATTGTCGACCTCGGCCAGGCCGAGGCGCTGTTACCCAAGAGTGACATGATCATGCGCGAGGGCCTGCGCCCCGGCGATCGCATCCGCGCCTTGCTCGACGACGTGCGCTCGTCGCCGCGCGGCCCGCAGCTGTTCCTGTCACGCACCTCGCCGAAGCTGGTGATCGAATTGTTCCGGCTGGAAGTGCCCGAGGCCGGCGAAGGTCTTATCCGCCTGCACGGCGCCGCCCGCGATCCGGGCCTGCGCGCCAAGATCGCCGTCAGTTCCATCGACCCGCGCATCGACCCGATCGGTGCGTGCGTGGGCATGCGCGGTTCGCGCGTGCAGGCCGTTTCCAACGAGCTTGCCGGCGAGCGCGTCGACATCATTCACTGGGCGGAGAACCCGGCGCAGTTCGTCATCAACTCGCTGGCCCCGGCCGAGGTGCAGTCGATCATGGTCGACGAGGAACTGCACGCCATGGACGTGATCGTCGATGACAAGCAGCTGTCGCTGGCCATCGGTCGTGGCGGCCAGAACGTGCGACTGGCCTCCGAACTGACCGGCTGGGAGCTGAACATCATGACCGAGCAGACCCAGCAGGAAAAAGGCGCGGTCGAGGCCGATGCCGCCCTGCAACTGTTCAAGGATGCGCTCGAGGTCGATGAGAATGTCGCCCAGGTGCTGGTGCAGGAAGGCTTCACCAACCTGGAAGAGATTGCCTACGTGCCGAGGCAGGAGATGGCCTCGATCGAGGAATTCGACGACGACCTGGTTGAAGAACTGCGCAAACGCGCGCGCGATATCCTGCTGACCAAGGCCATTGCCCAGGAAGAGAAGCTTTCACAGGCCCATCCCGAGCAGGATCTGCTGGAGATGGAGGGCATGGATGAACACACCGCCCGGCTGCTGGCCTCCAACGGTATCGCCACGCGCGAGGCCCTGGCCGAGCAGGCGGTCGACGACCTGCTGGAAATCGACGGCATGACGGAAGATCGCGCCAAGGAAATCATCATGAAGGCACGTGAGATCTGGTTCGCCGCGGAAGACAAAGCCCCCGAAGCGGGCGGCGCTGCATGAGCGAAACCACCGTCAAATCCTTTGCCGATCAGATCGGGGTTCAGCCCGAGACACTGCTGCGCCAGCTGACCGATGCCGGGGTAAGCGACAAGCGCACCGAGGATGCGTTGTCCGAGGACGAGAAGGAACAGCTGTTCCGCTTTCTGCGCACCTCCACCGGTGCGGACGAGGAGGCGGCCGGCCGCAAGAAGATCACGCTTAAGCTGAAATCGACCAGTCAGGTTACCCACTCGACCCGCACCGGCGGCAAGCGCACCGTGCAGGTCGAGGTGCGACGCAAGCGTACCTTCGTCAAACGCACGTCCGCCGAGGTCGAACCGACGGTGGAAGTTCCCGTCGAGCCGCCGGCACCGCCCGCGGTAGCCGAATTACCCGCCGCCGCGCCGGCCCCGGCCGCCGTGGAGCCCGTGGCCGCTGTGCCAGCGTCGGCCCCGGCCGCGGTTCCGTCGCCGGACACCCGCAAGCCGCCTGCCAAGGAAAAAGACAAGCCCGACCGCAAGTCGCGGGGAGACAAGCGCGGCCGCGGTCAGGATCGCGGCGAACTGCATCTGGCCGCCGGCAAGCGGCCCAAGCGCAAGGAGCGGATGTCGAAGTCACCGGTGGTAACCAGCGTCACCGGCCAGCACGGCTTTGCCCTGCCCACCACGCCGATCGTCCATGAAGTGATTCTGCCCGAGACCATCACGGTGGCGGAACTGTCCCAGAAGATGGCCATCAAGGCGGCCGAGGTCATCAAGACCCTGATGAAACTCGGCACGATGGTGACCATCAATCAGGTGCTCGACCGCGACACGGCCACCATTGTCGTGACGGAGTTGGGCCACACGGTCAAGGAAGGCAGGCCCGAAAGTCCCGAGGATCTGCTGGAGACCGGCGGCGCCATTTATGGCGAGGCCGAACCCCGGCCGCCGGTGGTGACGGTGATGGGCCACGTCGACCACGGCAAGACCTCGTTGCTCGATTACATTCGCAAGGCCAAGGTGGCCGCCGGCGAAGCCGGCGGCATTACCCAGCACATCGGCGCCTACCATGTCGAAACCCCGAAGGGCGTTATTACCTTCCTCGATACCCCGGGTCACGAGGCCTTTACCGCCATGCGCGCGCGCGGCGCCAAGGCCACCGATATCGTGGTGCTGGTGGTGGCGGCCGACGACGGCGTCATGCCGCAGACGGTGGAAGCCATCCATCACGCGCGCAACGCCGGCGTACCGCTGGTGGTGGCGATCAACAAGATCGACAAGCCCGATGCCGCACCCGATCGCGTGCGTCAGGAGCTGACCCAGCACTCGGTGATATCCGAAGAGTGGGGCGGACAGGACCAGTTCGTGAGTGTCTCGGCCAAAACCGGCGAGGGTATCGATGCGTTGCTGGATGCCTTGCTGTTGCAGGCCGAGGTGCTGGAGCTCAAGGCCCCCCGGCAGGGCCCGGCGCAGGGCCTGGTGGTCGAAGCCCGCCTCGACAAGGGTCGCGGCCCGGTGGCCTCGGTGCTGGTGCAACGCGGCCTCCTGCAACGCGGCGACGTGGTGCTGATCGGCCGCGAATTCGGCCGCGTGCGCGCCATGAACGACGAGAATGGCCAGCCGGTGAAGGGCGCCGGACCGTCGATCCCGGTCGAGGTTCTCGGCTTGTCGGGCGTGCCCAATGCCGGCGACGAGGTGGCGGTGGTGGAAAGCGAACGCAAGGCGCGCGAAATCGCCCTGTATCGCCAGGGCAAGTTCAAGGACGTGCAGCTCGCCGCCCGTGCCGCGACCAAGCTGTCCAATGTGCTCGACCAGATGCAGCAGGAAGTGGGCGCCGGCGCCAAGACGCTCAATCTCGTCATCAAGGCCGACGTGCAGGGTTCGGCCGGGGCGCTGTCGACATCGCTGGAAAAACTCTCGACCGACGAGGTCAAGGTCAAGGTGGTGCACTCCATGGTCGGTGGCATCAACGAATCGGACGCCAACCTGGCAGTCGCCTCGAAGGCGGTCATCATCGGTTTCAACGTGCGCGCCGATGCTGGCGCCCGGCGCCTGATCGAACAAAACGGCATTGACGTGCATTACTACAACGTCATTTACGACGCCGTGGACGAGGTCAAGGCAGCCATGACCGGCATGCTGTCGCCGCAGTTCAAGGAACAGGTGGTCGGCCTGGCCGAGGTGCGCGACGTGTTCCGTTCGCCGAAGTTTGGCGCCGTGGCCGGCTGCTACGTGGTCGAGGGTGTGGTCAAACGCAACCGCCCGATCCGCGTGCTGCGCGACAACGTGGTTATCTTCGAAGGCGAACTCGAATCCCTGCGCCGTTTCAAGGACGACGCCAGCGAGGTCAAGGCCGGTCTGGAGTGCGGCATCGGCGTCAAGAACTACAACGACGTCCAGGTCGGCGACCAGATCGAGGTCTTCGAGAAGGTTGAAGTTGCGCGTACCTTATAATATCTCTGGAACCGCAGATGAACGCAGATTAACGCAGATTTCTTGTTCTGCGCTGTTGGTTTTTATCCGCGTTCATTTGCGTTCATCTGCGGTTCCGGCTTTTTATGCATAAGGAATCCAACCGTCCGCGGCGCGTGGCCGAGCTCATCAAGCGTGAGCTGGCCATGTTGTTGCCGCGCGAAGATCCCGAAGGCGTCGGCCGGCGCGTGACCATCACCGACACCGAGGCGACGCGCGATCTGCGTACCGTGCACGTGTACTTCTCGGTGCTGGGCGGCGCGGATGAGGCCGCCACCGTGCTGCCGGCGCTGCAACGCGCCACTCCCCGCCTGCGCCACCTGCTTACGCGCCGGCTGGTGTTGCGCATGGTGCCTGAAATCCGCTTTCACTACGATGCCTCGCTGGCCCAGGGCGATCGCATTGAGCGCCTGCTGGCCGCCTCGCGCCGCCGCGATTCGGGCACGGATTAAAGACGCCGATGTCCCGCCATCCGCAAAGGCGCGGCTGCCTGCCGGTCGACGGTGTGCTGCTGCTCGACAAACCCGCCGGCCTCACCTCCAACGCCGCCCTGCAGGTGGCCAAGCGCATGCTCAGCGCCTGCAAAGCCGGACACACCGGCAGTCTCGACCCGATCGCCACCGGCGTGTTGCCGCTGACCTTCGGCGAGGCCACCAAGATCTCGCAGTTTCTGCTGAACGCGGACAAGCGCTACTGGGCACGCCTCAAGCTCGGTGTGTCGACCCGCACCTACGATTCCGAGGGTGAAATCACCCAGCAGCGTCCGGTCCGGACCTCGTTACGCGAGGTGGAGGCGGCGCTGGCGCATTTCCGCGGCGAGATCGATCAGGTGCCGCCGATGTACTCGGCCATCAAGCGGGGAGGACGTGCACTGTATGAACTCGCCCGCGAGGGCATCGAGGTTGAGCGCGAGCCGCGGCGGGTCACGATCCACGAGCTGCAGCTGCTGAAACTGGACGGTGATGAACTGGAGCTGGAAATGTCCTGTTCCAAGGGTACCTATGTCCGCACCCTCGCCCATGAGCTGGGCGAGATGCTCGGCTGCGGAGCGCACGTGACTGCATTGCGTCGGCTGTCGGTGGGCAATCTGTCGATCGACCGGGCCGTGACCCTGGACGAGCTGGAGGCCCTGTCTGGACCGGGCGAGCGAGCCGCCCGGCTGTTGCCGCCCGAGCAGGCACTGGAATTTCTGCCGCCCATCGACCTGACCCGGCTGGCCAGCCATTATCTGCGCCAGGGGCAGCCGGTATCCGTGTCACATCGCTTCCCCCCCGGTACCTGGGTGCGCTTGCATGAAGAGGGCGGCGCCTTTCTGGGCATGGGCGAGGTGCAGGAAGACGGGCTGGTGGCGCCCCGGCGGCTGTTCAATCCGCCGGCCCGGGCCGCTGGTGAGGCGCCGGGCTAAGGCAGGTCGTTTTGACCGCGATTTTTCTCCACATCCGGCGCCTTTGGCGGTTGTGGCGGCGGGGGGTCGCGGGTAGAATACGCGCCCTCCGAACCCCCGGAAGTAAGGTGGTTACATGTATTTAGTAGAGGACTGACTGATGGCTTTCACGACCGAAAAGAAAGCGAAGATACTGGATGACCACAAAACCCACACGGGCGACACCGGTTCGCCCGAGGTGCAGGTGGCACTGCTGTCGGCGCACATCGAAGACCTGGCTGCCCACTTTCAGGCGCACCCCAAGGATCACCACTCGCGGCTCGGGCTGCTCAAGATGATCAACAAGCGGCGTAGCCTGCTGGATTATCTGCGCACCGCCAGCAGCAATCGCTACCGCGCCCTGGTCGAGCGTCTCGGCCTGCGCAAGTAACGTCTGGCGCCCGCCGACAGTTCTGCCGGCGGGCGATTTTGATTTTCCTCTGGGATTTTTTGAAGGAGTCCGGCTTTGGCTAAAGTCACGAAAACCTTTCAGTACGGCGCGCACACCGTTACCCTCGAAACCGGCGAGATCGCGCGCCAGGCCAGCGGCGCCTGTCTTGCCCGCATGGGCGAAACCGTGGTGCTGGCGACCGTGGTCGCCGCCCGCGAGGCCGATCCGCGCAAGGACTTCTTCCCGATGACGGTCGATTATCAGGAGCGCGCCTATGCCGCCGGCCGCATCCCGCACGGATTCTTCCGGCGCGAGGGGCGACCCTCCGAGAACGAGATTCTCATCTGCCGCCTCATCGATCGTCCCGTCCGCCCGCTGTTCCCCGAAGGTTTCACCAACGAAGTCCAGATCATCGTCACGGTGATGTCGCACCACCCGGACGTCGATGCCGACATTATCTCCCTGCTCGCCTCGTCGGCGGCGCTGATGCTGTCCGGTGCGCCGTTCAACGGCCCGGTGGGCGCGGCGCGCGTGGGTTATCACGATGGCCAGTACCTGCTCAACCCGGGCGCGAAGGCCCTGGAAGACTCGCAGCTCGATCTGGTCGTGGCCGGCACCGACAAGGCCGTGCTGATGGTTGAATCCGAGGCCAAGGTGCTGACCGAAGAGGTGATGTTGGGCGCCGTGATGTTCGGCCACGAGCAGATGCAGGTCGCCATCCAGGCGATCCGCGAACTGGCGAAGGACGCCGGCGCGAAACGCTGGGACTGGCACACGCCCGTTGACGATGCCACGCTCAAGGACGCCATCAAGGCCAGCTTCGGCCAGGCCATCAGCGATGCCTACGGCATCGCCGAGAAGGTTGCCCGCCAGGACAAGATGTCCGAGTTGCGCAACGCCGCGGTCGGCAAGTTCGCCGCCGAGGGCAGCGCCGAAGGCACGAAGGAGAAGGTGCTCAAGCTTGTCGGCGATCTCGAATACCGCACGGTGCGCGACCGCATTTTGTCCGGCAGTCCGCGCATCGACGGCCGCGATACCCGCACGGTGCGGCCGATCACCATCCGTACCGGCGTGCTCCCACGCACCCACGGCAGCGCGCTGTTCACCCGCGGCGAGACCCAGGGCATGGTCGTGACCACGCTCGGGACCGGCAAGGACGCGCAGCTCATCGATGCGCTGGGCGGCGAATACAAAGACCCGTTCATGCTGCACTACAACTTTCCGCCGTATTCGGTCGGCGAGACCGGCCGCGTCGGCAGCCCCAAGCGCCGCGAGATCGGCCACGGCCGTCTGGCCAAGCGCGCCATCATCGCCGTGCTGCCGGAGATGGAAACCTACCCGTACACGCTGCGCGTGGTGTCCGAGATCACCGAGTCGAACGGTTCCAGTTCGATGGCGACCGTCTGCGGCACCTCGCTGTCGCTGATGGACGCGGGCGTGCCGATCAAGGCGCCGGTGGCCGGTGTCGCCATGGGCCTGATCAAGGAAGACGCCCGCTTCGCCGTGTTGACCGACATCATCGGCGACGAGGATCACCTCGGCGACATGGATTTCAAGGTGGCCGGTACCGCCGACGGCATCACCGCCCTGCAGATGGACATCAAGATCGAGGGCATCACCCGCGAGATCATGGAGAAGGCGCTGTCACAGGCCAAGGAAGGACGCCTGCACATCCTCGGCGAGATGAACAAGGCGCTCGCCACTCCGCGCGCCGAGCTGTCCGAGCACGCACCGCGCATCATCACCATCAAGATCAATCCGGAGAAGATCCGCGACGTCATCGGCAAGGGCGGCGCCACGATCCGCGCCATCTGCGAAGCCACCGGCACCACCATCGACATCACCGACGACGGCACCGTCAAGATCGCCTCGGTCGATGCCGCCGCCGGCCAGGAAGCCAAGCGCCGCGTCGAAGAGATCACCTCCGACATCGAGGTGGGCATGATCTACGAGGGCAAGGTGGCCAAGCTCATGGACTTCGGCGCCTTTGTCACCATCCTGCCGGGCCGTGACGGCCTGGTGCACATCTCGCAGATCTCGCACGAACGCGTCGAGCGTGTCGGCGACAAGCTGCGCGAAGGCGACCAGGTGAAGGTCAAGGTGCTGGAAGTCGACCGGCAGGGCCGCATCCGCCTGTCAATGAAGGCGCTGGTCGAACAGTAATCCGTTCAGTTCGCGGAAATGAGCAAGGGCCCCAATCGGGGCCCTTGTCTTTTTCAGCCGCGGATAACGGTGTAGAGGTAGGCCGCCAGCCCGGTGGCGAGCAGCGGCACGACCAACCACTCCCAGCGGAAGCGGGCCCTCGGGGCGCCGGCGGATGGCGTTGCGGCCGGCCGCCCCGACTGGCTGGCCAGCGCCTCGGCGAAATCAGCCGCGCTGGCCATGCGCTGGTGCGGGTTGAGCGCGCAGGCCTGTGCCAGCAGCTGATCGAGCCAGTCCGGCACCTCCGGGTTGCAGGCGCTGGCCGGGGTCATGTTGCCATCCGGCGGACCATCCTTGCTGCTGATGCGTCCGTAGGGATAGCGGCCGGTGAGCATGCGGTACAGCAGTATGCCGGCGGCGTAGATGTCGGTCTGGGGGGTGATCGGATCGTCGGCGAACAATTCCGGTGCCAGGTGGCTGCACGAGCCGGACAGCAACGAACTGACGCCGGTGGTCACTGTCGGGTTGACGGTCATTTCCTCGAGCGGCGCGATCTGGCTGGTGCCCAGTCCGAGCAACAGCAGCTGTTTGCGTTTTTTGTCGATCATGGTGTTTTTGGCACGGATACCGCCGTGCACGACACCTTCCTTGTGCAACTGGCTCAGCACCTCCAGCAGTTGCCCGCCGAACAGCAACGTTTCACGCACAGACAGTTTTCCTTTGCGCTTGATGCGGGCCGCCAGATTTTCGCCCGGTTGGTGAAGCATGACCGTGTAGAGCGCGCTGCGCCGGCCCGGGCGCACGGGCAGGGTCTTGATGAGGTAGGGGCTTTCGATGCGCTTGCCGATCCATTCCTCGCGCAGGAAGCTGTCGGCATAACCCGGTTCGGATGCCAGCCGCGGGTTGGGAAACTTGAGCACGACGGTGCTGCCGGATTCGGTATCGATCGCTTCGTACAGGCGGTACTGGCGGCTCTTGTGCATTAACTGGCCGATCTGAAAGCCGTCCAGCGACTCGCCCGGCTCCGGCGGCGTGGCGACGGGCAGGGCGGTCATGTGTTCGGCCATGTCGAGCGCGGTCTCGGGCGGCAGTTTCTCGATGCGTGCCACGCACACGGTCATCTGGCCGTGGCCGCCGCCGGCCGCGGCGCGCTGGGTGAGGCATTCGGCCACGCGTTGGGCCGGCGCATCGCTCGTCAGGCAACTCATGATGAGCGCGCCGTTCAGGACATCGTGCACGCCACTGGTGGTGAGCACGAAAACATCGCCTTCGACAAGATCGCCCTCGGTGATGTCGGTGTCAATGGATTCCCTGAGACCGCAGGCGCGCAGGGGCAACGGCCGGCGCCCGACGCGCGGGACGACGTGATCGCGTGTCAACAGTTTGAGCTGGTGATCGCGCCGCAGCCACACGCGCGTATCGCCGACATGGCCGAGGATCCAGCGCCGCTGACGCAGCACCAGCGCAGACATGGTGGCGGCGCAGCTGCCGGCGCCGTGGGCGCGCACGCTCTGGTTGGCCGCCTGGTAACTCTCATCCAGCGCGCGGTCGATCGGCCAGGATTCCGGGGCGGCGTAATAACTGTCGCCGAGCGCCTTGATCGCGTCGCGTGCGGTTTCATCCGGCTGTGGATAGTCCGCGATGCCCTCAGCCACGGCCAGCAGCGCGCCGTGCGGGTTGCGTGTCATTTCGTTGGGGACCACGACCAGGCAACAAAGCCCGTCCCGCTCCAAGGTCTGCGGATGACTGGCGAAACCGGTATCGAGAAAAAGCGGCATGAAACAGCGATTGTTCTGTGTGGCCCCGAATGAGGGCAAGTATAGACCGTGGGTTGACGGTTCAGCGCTGGTGTTTTTCGGCTTCGCGGAAGGCTTCCGGGGTGTTGAGATTGAGGTCGAGTGCGGCGCAATCCGCGGCCGGGAAGGCGACCGGTTCGCCGTGCGCGGTCAGGAAACCGTGCACGCTGGCCTGGCCCGCGTTGAGCCAGTCGCCGACCTTGCCGGCGGTGCCGGGCGGCCAGAGGATGGCGAGCCGGTGCTGTCCTTGGCAGGCAGCGTAACGACAGCGTTGCCCGTCCCAGTCGCGGGCGAGCCGCGCGACCAGATCGTGCGGCAGAAAGGGCAGATCGACCGCGACCGTGAGCACGCGTGCCGCCGGGAAGGCCAGCAGACCGGCATGGACGCCGGCCAGCGGGCCACGATAGTCCCCGAACACATCCGCAATCACCGGCAGGCCGAAGGTCCGGAACCGTTCCGGGTCGGCGTTGCTGTTCAGCGCCAGTTGTTCGACCTGCGGAGTGAGGCGCTCGATCACGTGGGCGAGCAGCGATCGGCCAGCCAGCGGCTGCAGGGCCTTGTCCGCGCCGCCGAGGCGAGAGGATCGCCCTCCTGCCAGGATGACAGCTACGGTTTTATCTCGCTCCGGCATGGTGGCGGCCCGTGGGTTCAGGACGGCAGCACGATCTCATCGAAATGGCGTGCACGCGGATGGTTGGCGGCAGCCGCAGCCGAATGGGTTTCGCCCGGGCGGTTGAGCAGGCAGGTGTGCAGACCGGCGGCACGGGCGGCGTCGAGTTCTTCCGGAATGTCGGACAGAAACAGAATCTCGTCGGCCGGCCGGCCGATGGCGTGCACGATCGCCTGGTAGGCGGCGGGCTCGCGCTTCGGGCCAACGAGGGTGTCGAAGTAGCCGGAGAACAGCGGCGTCAGATCACCGAACGCGCTGTATCCAAACAGCAACTTCTGCGCCAGCACTGAGCCGGACGAAAACACATACAGCGCGAGGCCGTCGGATTTCCAGCGGCGCAGGTTGCGCACGGCGTCTTCGTGGACGTGGCCCTTGAGTTCACCGCGGCGGTAACCGGCCTCCCAGATCATGCCTTGCAGGGATTTTAATGGAGTGAGCTTGCGGTCCTCGTCGATCCAGGCCGTCAGCTGCGCGATCGCCTCGTCGTCGCTCAGCGCGCGACCGGCCAGCCGTGATATCTCATCCAGTTCGTGGCGCACGGCAGGCTCGTGCGCATGGGTGTGCACAAATTCCGCGAGATGTTTGCGCGCGTAGGGAAACAGCACGTCCTTGACGAAGGAAAGCGAGGAAGTGGTGCCCTCAATGTCTGTCAGGATCGTCCGGATCACGATGGTGGCATTATAACGTCAGCCGCCAACAACCGTGTTCGTTGTTCAGCATTGCTCAAGTCCCACAGCCCGCTGGCGCATGTGCCAGCGTACCGGAAACTCAATGACACCACTGCGCCGGCGCACTTCGCGCAGGTAAAGCTTGGCGCTGCGAAAGCCCATGCGAAACGACAGGCGGAAATACTCGACGTGATCCAGTTGCCCGCCGCGCAGGCCGTGGGCGAAGCCGGCACAAAAGCGCTCCGGTCGCAGCGTGGCGGGGATGGGGATGCCGACATCCTGGGGTTTGGGATAGACGCAGGCCATGGCCAATCCTCGCTGGTTTGCACTCCAAATATAGACGGCAGGGGCCAGGCGTCGCCCTTTGACCAGCCGGCCGCCTTCCGCTAGCCTTTCGCAGCCCATCTCCGGCCCCTGTCGCTTGAAATCCTTCCGCCGCCATTTTCCTTTCCCGCAGATCGTCTGCGCCGGGTTGTTCCTGCTGCTGGCCGGTTGTGCGAGCCCGCTACCTTCCGGGACGGCGCCTGCCGACGCCGCGGCCGCGGTGCCGACCCCGGCGGAAGGAAAGCCGGAGAGCGCACCGCCCGCCAAGGTCGCGGCGGCACCCGACAATCGCGATCCCTTCGAGGGATTCAATCGCGCGGTGTATTCGTTCAACGAATGGTTCGATCGTTATATTCTCAAGCCGGTGGCCAGGGGTTACCGCGCCGTGCTGCCGTCGCCGATCCGCACCGGTATCGGCAACTTCTTCAACAATCTGCGCGAGCCGATCGTCATCCTCAACGATCTGTTTCAGGGAAAATTCAAACAGGCGTTGTCCGATACCGGGCGCTTCCTGGTCAATACCACGGTCGGCATCGGCGGGTTGCTGGACCCGGCCACGCCCCTGGGCATGACCCGCCACAACGAAGACTTCGGCCAGACCCTGGCCGTCTGGGGCGTGGGCGAGGGGTCGTACATAGTCTTGCCGTTCCTCGGTCCCAGCAATGTGCGCGACTCGGCGGGCATCGCCGTTGACTGGCAGGCCTTCCCGCCAAACCGCCTGGAGGAGAGCAGCACGCGCGACAAGCTGCTGGTGCTGGAGGTTGTCGACAAGCGCTCGCAATTGCTGGAGGCCAGTGACATCCTCGACCAGGCCGCCGGCCAGGATCCCTACACCTTCGTGCGCGAGGCGTACCGTCAGCGTCGTCGCAACCTGGTGTTCGACGGCAATCCGCCCAAGACCGTGCCCAAGGGCTTGTTCGATGACGACGATCCGCCGCCCAAGGCGAAACCGCCGGCGCCACCCGCACCGGCAGCGGTCAAGCCATGAACCGGCCATTGGTGGTCGTTGGGTTGTCGATCGCGTTGTCGGCCTGTGCAGCGACGCCGGTCGTCAACAAACCATCCTCTGAGGAAGAACGTGTCTTCGGAGGTGCAATCCACCGGCAGGACGGGCTGGTCCTGCGCTACCGGGCGCGCGCGCCCGAAGGGATGGCGGCCTTTTATCTCGGCCGCGGATTTCCGAAGACGGCGGTGGACGAGGCGCGCCAGGCCTGCTTTATCAGTTTCTACGTGCGCAACGAACGTCCGGACAAGGTCTGGTTCGATCTCTCGCGCTGGTCCTTCACCGACCGGAACGGCCAGCCGATTCGCCGGCTGACGCGCCCGCACTGGGACCAGCGCTGGGAACGGTTGAAAGTGCCGATGCGTTTTCGCGCCACGTTCGGCTGGACCATGGCGCCTGAGCTACGCGATCTGCACACCTCCGAACCGGTGGCGGGCAACGTCACGCTGGTGCCGGTGCCGGGCCCGATCCGCGTGATCGCCGAATTTCCCACCGGCGAGAACCGCGACGGGCCGGTGATCCGTTTCCAGTTTGAAGGCCTGAGCTGCCCGCGGGATCCGGCATGAAACGCCTGCTGCTGTCGATCGTCCTGTTCCTGTCGCCGGGCCTGGTCGCCGTGCAGGCGGAGAACGAGTTGCCCACCGGCGTCATCCGTCTCAAGCCCTATCCCGCGCCGCCGTTGCGGCTGGCGGACATGGACGGCCAGGTTACCGACCTGTCTCGCCTGCGTGGCCAATGGGTGCTGGTGCATTTCTGGGCGGGGTGGTGCGTGCCCTGTCGGCGCGAGTTGCCCGCGCTGGCCCGGGTCTTCAAGGACCGCCCCGAACGGCTGCCCCGGCTGGTCATGGTCAACACGGCCGACACCGAGGACGAGGTTTTTGCCTTTCTCGGCAAACTTGCCCCGGACCAAGCCACCTTGCTGGACAAGGACGGCCAGGTGACGGAGCGCTGGAAGCCACGCGGCCTGCCGGCCTCCTATTTCGTGGATCCCGAGGGCCGGGTCCGCTACCTGGCCCTGGGCGGGCGCCCCTGGGACCATCCTCCCTACCGCCGTTTCCTCGAAGCCCTGAAACCCGGGAAAGCCCCGTAAATACCGGCCGTTGCGGCGGTTTCCCCTTTATTTGCCCGGGGGTTGAGGGTAGAATCGCGCCCTTTCGCGGGCCCGCCGGGTCTGGGAATTTAACGCTGAACCAAGGATCGAGAAGTTATGGTGACGATTCGTCTATCCCGCGGTGGCGCCAACAAGCGTCCCTTCTACCACGTGGTCGTGGCCGACCGCCGTCGCGCGGTGAAGGGCCAGATCATCGAGCGCGTCGGTTATTACAATCCGCTGGCCGGCGCGACCGAACCCAAGCTGCTGGTGCAGCGCGACCGCATCGACTACTGGCTGAGCAAGGGCGCCAAGGCCACTGAACGCCTCGTGGACCTGCTGAAGCGCCACCCCGCGGCCTGAACCGGACATGACGCGTCCACCGGCGCCCGACTCGCGGGTGATCGTGGGGCGCGTGGCGGGCCTGTACGGTGTGCGCGGTTGGGTGAAGGTTCATTCCGAAACGCGACCGCGCGAAGAAATTCTGAATTTCAGACCCTGGCAGGTGATGCTCGGGGGTGAGTGGAAAGTGATCCCGCTGGCCGAGGGCCGGCCGCACGGCAAAGGCATCGTCGCCCGGCTGCAAGGTTACGAGGACCGCAACCGCGCCGGTGAACTGATCGGCGCCGAGATCGCGGTCGAGCGGCAGCAGTTGCCGCCGACCCAGGCGGGCGAGTATTACTGGTCCGATCTGGAAGGGTTGAAGGTCGTGACGCTGGACGGTACCGAGCTGGGACAGGTCGATTACCTGCTGGAGACCGGCGCCAACGACGTGCTGGTGGTGAAGGGCGAGCGAGAACGTTTGCTGCCCTACATCCGCAGCGTGGTCCGCGAGGTGGACCTCGATGCCGGCGTGATCCGGGTCGATTGGGACCCGGCGGACTGAAGCAGTGGACGGGAGGTGAAGTGCAGATCGACGTCATCAGCATCTTCCCGTCGATGATTGAGTCGATCGCGAGCTACGGCGTGACCGGGCGCGCGATCCAGAATGGACTGGTGAAGTTGCGCGCGTGGAATCCGCGCGATTTCACCGAGGATCGTCACCGCTCCGTGGACGACCGCCCGTACGGCGGTGGTCCGGGGATGGTGATGCGGCCGGAACCGCTGGCGCGGACGATTGCGCAGGCACGGGCCGGGCAGGCGGCGGGTGTGCGGGTTTCGTACCTGTCGCCACAGGGCAAGCGGCTCGATCATGTGGCGGTACGCGAATTGTCGGCGCGACCGGGGCTGATCCTGCTGGCCGGTCGTTACGAAGGCATCGACGAGCGCCTGATCGAGGCGCTGGTCGACGAAGAATGGTCGATCGGTGATTACGTGCTGTCGGGCGGTGAATTGCCGGCGCTGGTGGTTATCGATGCGGTGGTGCGGCAGTTGCCGGGCGTGCTCGGCGACGAGCAGTCGGCGAACGAGGATTCGTTCGTGAACGGCCTGCTGGATTGCCCGCATTACACGCGGCCGGAGCAGTACCAGGGCCGGGCGGTGCCGCCGGTACTGCTGGGCGGCGATCACGCGGCGATTCGCCGCTGGCGCCTGAAGCAGGCGCTGGGACGGACCTGGTTGCGGCGGCCGGATTTGATCGAGCGGTTGACGCTCGACGAGGAACAGCGAAAGTTGCTGGAGGAATTCCGGCGCGAACAGAATTGACAGGCCACGGCCGGTGCCGGGGCGATGAAAGATAAAGGTGAGGGAGTGGAGCCATGAGCAAGATCATTCAGCAGATTGAAGAAAACCAGATGGGCAAGGAAGTCCCCGAGTTCCGCACGGGCGACACCGTCATCGTCTACACCAAGGTGCAGGAAGGCGACCGCGAACGCCTGCAGGCGTTCGAAGGCATAGTCATCGCCCGCCGCAACCGCGGGTTCAATTCCTCTTTTACCGTGCGCAAGATCTCCTACGGCGAAGGCGTGGAGCGCGTGTTCCCGGTCTATAGCCCGCACGTGGCCAAGATCGAGGTCAAGCGCCGCGGTGACGTGCGCCGCGCCAAGCTCTATTACCTGCGCGATCTGTCCGGCAAGGCCGCCCGCATCCGCGAAAAGGTCTAAATAGATGGCTGAAAAAGTCCTTCCTGGACTTTTTCAGCTCGCTGAGCCGCGGCACATGTCCGCGGCTCGCTCCATTTTTCGAGCACTGACGTGCTCGAAAAATGGCGGCACCTCCCTGTGCCGCACGACAAGCTTCTGAAAAACGAGTTTTTCAGAAGCTTGCTAAACATTCCGGTTTTCCGGATTGACGGCAACGGCCGGGGCTTCGCCACCGGCCGTTGGTGTTTCCGGGGTCGGCTGCGTTAAGCTTTCGCCATGTCGGCTCGACGTATCCCGCCTCTAGTCCCGGTTCTCGGGGCATTGCTGCTGTGCTTCCTGTCGCTCGCGCCGGCGTCGGCCGATAGCGATCCGGCCCTGGAACGCGCGCAGGCGTTGCTCAAGGGCGGTGCGCCGCAACTCGCGCTCGATGTACTCACCCGCACCGCACCGTCCACCGGCGACATGAATCGCTGGTTGGCCTTCGAGCGTCTGCGCCTTTCAATATTGCGCGCCCTGCGCGATTGGCCGGCGATCGTGCAACGGGCCGAGGCCATTCCCGCCAATGTCCCCGATGACACCCGCCGCTGGTTTTACTTTCAGGCCGCCGATGCCGAGCTCAACGCCCATCGGGCCGAGGGGGCGCGACGTTGGCTGCGAAAACTCATCTGGCAGGACACTCTTGAACTGGCCGATCAGGCGCGTGCCCAACGGCTGGTGATTCGCAGTTACCTGGTTGATGACAACCTGGACGACGCCCAGATTGCGCTGACCCGTTATCGCCAGGAACACGGCCGAGGCGAGGTGTGGAAGGCGCTGCACGCGGAAATCCTGCTGCGCCAGAACCAGCCGAAGACAGCCTTCGAAATTCTGGCCGGGGCGCAGACCTACGAGGCACGGCTGTTGCGGTTGCTGGCCTCGTTGCGCGCCGGGCTCTACTCACCGGCCGACACGCTGGTCGAGGCCGAGAAGCTGGCCAAGCGGCTGCGCGCCTTGCCGGCCCAACGCTATCAGGCGCTGGCACTGGCCGCCGAAGCCGCCACCCGCGCCAAGGATCCCCTGACCCGGATCGTGGCGCTGGAAGCGGCACTGGCCGCCGAAGCCGACGCGCGCGAGGCCGGCGCGCCGATTGACACACGCCTGTTCCGGATCGGGGCCGACGATCTGTGGCAATCCTATCTGGCGCTGGCCGAGCAGGAGGGCAATCGCGCCCGCCTGATCGGCGGCGACGACTGCGCCTGGAGCCGGCTGGCGCGCCAGCGGGGAGATAAATCGCCGGTGCAGGCGCGTGCGCTTTACGCGCTGCTGGCCGTGCGCGGGGGCACACCCGCGATGCGCGATTACGCGCACGACAACCTGGCCGCCGAACTCTTCGATCACAGCCTCGGTGACGTGGCGCGGGCGCTTTACACCAGCTCGCGTCGCTATCCAAAACTCTCGGACATCCCGGCCGTGGTCCGCTACCGCCTGGCCGACAAGGCGCTCGGTGATTATGACATCGCGCTGGCCGCCAAACTGGTCCACGATCTCAAGACCCCGCCCAACGATGAGGACCCGGACGGCTGGTGGCTGCGCCGCGCGCGTATCCTGATCTTTGCCGGCGAGGTACGCGAGGCCGCGACTCTGCTCAATAATCTGCTGGAGAAAGGCGTCAAGCTCGACACCGATTTCGCCGAACGCTACCTGCAAGCGCTGTTCGATCTGCAATCCATCGGCCAGCACGCCATCGCGTTGCCACTGCTCGAAGGGCTCTACAACCGTGTCGACAGCGGAAAACTCCGGCGCGAACTGCTGTACTGGCAAGCGGAATCGCAGGCCGGCCTCGGTCATCACCGTGATTCGGCCGAACTGTATTTGCGCTCGGCCACCTACGGTGATTTGCCCGGCGAAGATCCGTGGGGGCACACCGCCCGCTTCCAGGCCGCCCGCGAACTGGCCAGCGCCGGTCATCCCCGCGATGCGCGCGATGTCTTCCGGCGCCTGCTGGCCTCGACCTCCGATCCGCACCGGCGCAGCGTGATTGAACGGCATATCCAGCAGCTATGGCTGATCGAATCGCAACGCAAACAGCCGTAATCGCCACGCCCATCGGTCCCGTGTGCATCACGCTGCGCGATGGCCGGGTGGTGGATATCTCATTCAAGAATGGAAAGAAAGTATTTCCCGCCCGCATCGATGCGTCGTTGCAGCGCGCACGCCGGGCGCTGACGGGATATTTCCGCGATCCACGCGCGAAGCGGAAGATTCTGTTGGCACCGGCCGGTACCTTGTTCCAACAACGCGTATGGCGCGCCCTGCGCCGTATTCCGTCCGGGCAGGTCAGAAGTTACGGGCAACTCGCGCGCACCCTCGGTACATCCGCCCGTGCCGTCGGCGGTGCCTGCCGGGCCAACCCCATTCCGGTCCTGATTCCCTGCCATCGCGTGGTGTCGGCGACAGGTGAGGGCGGGTTCATGGGCAAGACCGCCGGACGCGCAATGACCATCAAGCGCTGGCTGCTGCACCATGAGCAACGTCGCTGACCAACTCATCGAGCGCTTTGCCGATGCCATCTGGTCAGAAGAGGGCTTGAGCGACAATACGCTATCCGCGTATTGCAGCGATCTGGAAACCTTCGAGCGCTGGCTGACGCCCAGGAAGATTCCGCTCTCGCACGTCGCGCGTGCAGACATCCTGGCCTATCTTGCCCATCTGGCCGGGCAGGGCAGCCGACCCCGATCGACGGCGCGGCTGCTCTCCA